>JAZQWC010000077.1:0-57458 GCA_045632125.1 Bianqueaceae bacterium | reverse complement strand
CGAACACTTCTCCGCCATAAAACAATACGAAACCAACGGCAGCAGTATGGTCTTCATCCTGCCCAATGAAACCATAACTGCCTCCGACCTGCTCACCGATCCGGAGACCATGAGCTTCATGCTTTCCGACCTGTCGGGATCGACATGGGAAAATACGATGCAAGGTCAAGTGAACTTCTCGATTCCCAAATTTGATGTATCCTCCGACTTCAGCCTGATCGACGGCCTGCAGAAGCTGGGCATTCAGGATGTGTTCAGCGATGTAGACTCCGACTTTTCTCCCATGACAGAATACGCCGAAGGTGTTTGTGTTTCTCAAATCAACCACAGCGCCCGTGTGACCATCGACGAAGAAGGCCATGAAGCCGCTGCCTTCACCATAATGACCACCGACACCAGCAGCGCTGAAGCCGAAAGCCATCCCATTGACTTCGTACTGGACCGTCCCTTCTTGTTCGTTACCCTCAACCCCGATGGCCTGCCCATGTTCATCGGCATTGTGAATCAGCCCATTTGACAAAGGTCCGTCCCCTATTAGCCTTTTTTCTGTCGAGTTTTCCAACAAGCTGTGTTATAATAAACGCAGCCAAAAGCAATTGGGAGGTACTTACCTATGAAAACTTTAACTCACCATTACGATATTTGCGTGGTGGGCGGCGGTCTGGCGGGCATGTGTGCCTCCATTGCCGCAGCACGCCATGGCAGTAAGGTAGCTTTAGTCCACGACCGCCCGGTATTTGGCGGCAACGCCTCCTCCGAGATCCGCATGTGGCCCCTGGGCGCCCATGGCAGCAATCGCCGCGAGACCGGTATCTTCGAGGAACTGGTACTGGAAAACATGAGCGTCAATCCCATGCGCACCTACCCCAACTGGGATGCGGTGCTCTACAGCGCCATCTATGAGCAGGAAAATCTGGACTGCTTCATGAACTGCACCGTCAACGACCTGCAGACCGAAAACGGTAAGATCACCGAGATCACCGGTTGGCAGCTGACCACCTATACCACTCACAAGATCACCGCCGACCTGTTCATCGACTGCTCCGGCGACAGCATTTTGGCCCAGCTTTCCGGCGCTGAGTACCGCAAAGGTCGCGAGGCTCGCTCCGAGTTCAACGAAGAGGCCGCTCCCCTGGAGGCCGATAGCTGCACCATGGGCAACTCCCTGATGATCCAGGTACGCGAAACCAATCAGCCTGTGACCTTCACTCCGCCCCGCTGGATCCGTAAGCTCACTGAAGAGGATCTGAAGACCCGCGGTCACGATCTGGGCAACTTCCGCGCCACCAACTTCTGGTGGTTGGAACTGGGCGGCGAGCGCAATACCCTGGACGACTGCGAAGACATCAAACATGAACTCCTGGCTCTTTCCTATGGAGCCTGGGATCATATTAAAAATACCGAAGGCCACAATAGCGAAAATTGGGATCTGGACTGGGCTGGCTATCTGCCCGGCAAGCGGGAAAGTGTCCGCTGCATCGGCGATCACATCCTGACCCAGAACGAAGTGGCTGTGCGCACCCACTACGATGACATCATCGCCTACGGCGGCTGGAAGGTGGACGACCATCCGCCCAAGGGCTTCAACCACGACGGAGAGCCCACTAAATATTTCGACTCCCAGTCACCCTTCGGCATTCCCTATCGCTGCATCTATTCTAAGAACATCGACAACCTTATGTTTGCGGGCCGCAACATCAGCGTGACCCATGCCGCCATGGCCGCCTCCCGCGTTATGGCCACCTGCGCCATTATTGGACAGGCCGCCGGCACCGCCGCTTCCCTGGCGATCCGCTACGGCATCAGCCCCCGCGAAGTAGGTGCTCACATGGACGAACTGCAGCAGACCCTGATGACCGACGACTGCTGGCTGCCCGGCCTGCGCCGCCGCATCAGCGACATCTGCCAAGCTGCTTCCCTGTCCGCAAACTGCGAACAAGCCGAGAACCTGCGAAACGGCCACGATCGTCCCACCGACGAAAACGGCGACAACGGTTGTTACCTGCCCCTGGGCGAAACCGCCGAATACACTCTAGCCGAGCCCGCCCACGTGCAGTCCGTCCGCCTCATCTTCGACAGTGACCTGGACCGCACCACCATCACCGGCGGCATCGAATCCGTTAAAGATTGCCCCACCATCTGCAATCGCAGCGCCGACATGACGCCCTTCACCTTCCCCGCCACCATGACCGACACCTTCGAGATTCTGGTGGATGGCGAAGTGTTGCATCGCATCACCGGCAACCGCCAGCGACTGGTCACCCTGCCCATCGGCAAGACCGCCGGTCGCATCGCCCTGCGACCTATTAAGACCACCGGCACAGCCGGATCCGCTCACGTATTCAGCTTTGACTTCCAATAACATACACAGAAAAAGGAGATCGCATTATGGCTCAATGGATCTGGTACTATGGCGACTTTGAAATTTATCATACCCTACAGTTGCATTCCCGCAGACAGGAATACGGTGCCGACTACCCCGCTTTTTGGAGTATGTCAACGCCCTATCCCATGGTAGAATTTACAAAAACCTTTGAGGCTGCAGAAGACGGCAGCTTTACGATCCACCTGCATGGCATTGGCTATGTACTGCTGGATGGTGTGCGCTTCCCGGAAAATGTGGAAGTGCCCTTCACTAAAGGAACTCACACCGCTGTGATCCGTGTAATGAACTACGGCGGCCTGCCCAGTGCCTATGTCGACAGCCCACAGCTGAGCACCGATGGCAGTTGGACCGCCACCCACGGCCTTTGCGAGCCCGCTCCCGTAGGCTGCATTCCCTGCTATCCCTCCGCCTCTGACAATCCGGAGATCTTCCCCTTTGCCTATGAGCGGATCGACTATGTAAGTAAAACCGAAACCGAGGACGGCGTCCTCTATGATTTCGGAAAAGAAACCTTTGGTAAGGCCGTTCTTGGTGGCCTGGATCCGGAGCAGACCCTCGGCGTATTTTACGGCGAAAGCCGGGAAGAAGCCTTGGCCGATGAGAGTCGCTGCTGTATTTGGGAATATGTGACCGGACAGTCCGAGATCGAGCTTGTGCCCCGCGCCTTCCGTTTTATTCATCTGCGCGGCGAAGTGCCCCGGAATTTGACTTTGCATGCCTTATATGAGTATCTGCCCTTGGAGGAAAAGGGCCGCTTCGAATGCGATCGCCCCAATGTAAAGACCATTTGGGAGACCTGTGCCTATACCTTCCACCTGTGCAGCCGCGAGTTTTTCATCGACGGCATAAAACGTGACCGCTGGGTTTGGGGCGGTGATGCCCGCCAGTCCTTTATGATCAGCAACTATATTTTCGCCGATCGCGAAATTGCAAAACGTACGATTTTGTCCATGCTGCCCAAGGCTTATCCGGTGCAGCATGTGAATACCATCAATGACTATTCCATGTACACCATCGTCAGTGCCTGGGAGTATTACGAGACCTTCGGCGATGCGGATTTCATTCGTTCTATCTGGCCACGGCTGAGCAACCTATACCACTTTATTGATTCCCGCCTCAGTGAGGAAGGTCTGGTGGTACAGCGCGATGGCGACTGGATCTTCATCGACTGGGCCGAGATGGATAAAGAAGGCCCCATTGCCGCGGAGCAGATCCTGCTGTGGCAGACGGAAATGTGCATGGACCGCCTGCAGCGCCTGTTGGGTCAGGAGGATGCTTCCCATCTGCGTAAGGCGGACAACCTGAAGGCCTTGATTCTGGACCGTTACTGGTCCGAAGAGCGCAGTGCCTTTGTGGACTCCTACACCTCCGGCACTGGTTTTATCTCCCGCCATGCCAACATCTTTGCAATGCTCTTCGACTTTGTGGACGAGGAGACTCAGCAGAAGATCTATCAAAATGTTCTAAAGAACGATGCGATCCCGCCCATTGTAACCCCCTACTTTAAGCTGTATGAGCTGATGGCCCTGTGCAAAGCGGGCGATCTGGAATATGCCCAGAATATGCTGGACTCCTACTGGGGAGCCATGCTGGATCTGGGTGCCACCACCATTTGGGAGCAGTACGATCCCTCCGAAAGCATTCCCGCTCACTACGCCATGTACGGCGGTGCCTATCAAAAATCCCTGTGCCATGCCTGGTCCAGTGGCCCCATCTACTTCCTGGGTCGCTACTGCCTGGGCGTGTACCCCACCGCTCCGGCCTACGCGACCTATGCCATCAAGCCTCAGGCCGGTATCTATCAGTCCTTTAAGGGTGATGTGCCCACCGAAAAGGGTAACATCCATGTGGAATACAAAAACGGCATTGTTTCCGTTCTGTCGGAACTGGAAGGCGGCGTGCTGATCGTGAATGGCCAGGAATATGCTATCGAGAAGGATGTTCTTCTCAAAGTAGAAGGTAAAATTTGATAAAACAAATGCAAGAAAAAAAGACGTCGAACTGAGCGTTTCGCTCGGTCCGGCGTCTTCATTTTTCTTATATTTTATTCTTCGTAGCAATCGTAGGCTGAAAGCGTATATTTACCGATCTGGTACAGCAGCTTCTCCGATTCGATCCGAAGGCCCAGCGGTACCTGGCGCAGCCGCTCCTCGCCCTCACAGGCTCGGCGCTTCTCCGCCGCGCAGAAGGGATTGCCCACCTCAAAGGTGAAATATCCCGGATAGTCAATGGCCAACAGCCCCTGCATCAGGGAATCCAAGCTCATGTTGCCCACCAAAGGTGTCAAATGGCTGTCCCGATCGCCCATGTTATCCTGCACATGAATCGCCTTCACATGGCTACCCAAAATCTTCAGACCATCATACTGAGACTGTTCCTGCATGTTGTTGTGGCCCGCATCCCACACTGCCTGAAACAGCGGATGGTCCACATACTCGATCAGCGCCAACAGATCCGTCGCATTGTCGATCCAGTACAGATTCTCTTTATTCATTTTATTAAAGTTTTCCACCAGCACCATCACGTTCACACGCTCCGCCGCTTCCAGCAGCGGCATGTAAAACTCTTTATTGCGCGCAAAGGTCTCCTCCTTGGTGAGGCCCACCGCATAACCGGAATGTACCACCACACTGGGAATGCCCAAAATCGCACAGGCCTCGATGCAGCGAATGTTATCGTCAATGAACTGCTGATATTGTACCGGATCCTCTGCCAGCGGCCGACCCATGGGTGCATGGGACTGCACAAACTTCACACCCAGCTCATCAGCCTGCCGTTTCAAGTCAGCAGCATATTCCTGCCAGTTCTCTCCGTACACACCAATTCGCTCCGGATAATCCATGGCAAAGTTATAGTCCATATATCGAAAACCCGCCTCGTAAATATAGCGCATTGCCTCTGCCTGATTGTTGGTATACAGCGAAAAATCACCGGTAGTTGTTGCGATCTTCATAGGAAACCTCCTTAAAACCTATGTGTATAGTCTGCGCCATGGGCGCAAAAAGGACGAAATGAATTGCTTTGTCAAATTGTATCACAGGTTTTTAGGATGCGCAATGGCTGGACAAGAAGAATAAGCAGTAAAACAAAAGAAAAACCAGAGGCTATACAACCTCTGGTTTTTTATTTTTCGATTGAATCCAATTAATCCAATATCCGAATCTGCCAAAATGCCACCGTCTGCCGCTTCCATGTATAAGAAATAAACACATCGTTTCCTTTCGCCACAATGGCCGGATAGGAAAACTCGGCCCATTCCTCGTTGCGATCGCAGGGCGTATAGTCCAAAATTTGAGGCTCGCTCCAGGTAGTGCCGTTATCCTTCGATACCGCAAACACGATGGGCGTGCGGGCAGCCCAGTTACCGGAAACCGGATTATACACCAGCACCAAACGGCCATCTTCCATGCGTACCAGGTCGATGCCGCAGTTATTATTCGGAAGCTCCGTCGGCTGCGCAGCGCTCCAGCTGCGCCCGCCATCGGCGGAGTCACTGCGATAGATGCATCCCTCACTGCTGCGCATGAGCATATGTACCATATGATCGTCATCTTCCCACAACGTGGGCTGAATAATACCGCGGCGCAGCTCAGTATTGTTGCCGCCGGGAATGTTAAGCTCAAGAGGCACGTTTTCGCTGCGGGTCCAGGTCAGGCCTCCATCCTCGGAGCGGTCAGTAAAGCAGTCCCATGAGCCTTCCTCCGTGGAAGAGGGAGCTAGAATCGCACCATCGCTCAGGCGGATGCACTTATTCTTTACCGGACCGCGGCCGCCAAAGTCGCCGGGCACCAACTCGCGCTCCCCGGTCCAGGTAATGCCGCTGTCGAAGGACTCTTTCACCATGGTCTGCCAGCGGGGGATCTCCTGTCCCACTTTATAGAACAAAACCACGCGCTGGTTATCCACAAAAAGCACAGGGTTCCAACAGGGAATCCCCTCGCAGTCGGCGATGCACATCGGCGTGGTCCAACCGCCGCGACCGTCGGATTTGGAAAACCAGATCGCCACGTCAGCAGCCTTTTCGTGTTCGCCGCCAAACCAGGCAATACCGGCGCAGCCGTCGGGCAGGAAGGCGATGGTGGAGGCGTGACACTGCTTGAACTGTGCCTCCGGCTGGAAAATATGCTGATGCTGAATGACCTGATACTTCATAGGCGTCCTCCTCGAATTCGTTTCATCACATCGTTGCCGCCGCATCCAAAATAATCGTGCAGCCGGCAGTACTCTGCATATAGCTGATCATACACTGCCTGATGTGCCTCGCAGGGCACATAGGTCACTTCCACTCCGGCCGCCATGGCGGCAATCGCCGAGCGAAGGTCATCGTAACCACCAAAGCCGGCTCCGGCAGCGGTAGCTCCCCTAATGGCAGCACCCAGGGCCCCGCCCTGATCGGTGTTCATCACTTTCACCGGCATTTGTAATATATCGGCGTAGATCTGCATCATCAGCGGATTCTTCCGGCTGATTCCACCGGATGCCCGAAATTCGGTGACCGGAACATTATATTTCCGATAATGCTCGATGATCATACGGGCGCCAAAGGCAGCCGCTTCCATGAGGCTTCGGTATATTTCCTCCGGTTTGGTCTGCAGGGTCATACCCACGATCATACCACTCAGGTTACTGTCTGCCAAAAGACTGCGGTTTCCGTTCCACCAATCCAAGGCCAGCAAACCACTGGCACCGGGTTTTAAGGTCTCTGCCAAACAAGTCAAATACTGATGCCGCGAAATGCCCTGCTTCTTCGCCTGCTCTGCATAATGCGCCGGCAGCAGGTTGTCCACCAGCCAGCCCAGCATATCCCCCACGCAGCTCTGTCCTGCCTCGTATCCGTAGAAACCAGGCATTAAGCCATCTTCCACCACACCACAGGTACCAGGTACATCGGTGTAGGTTTCGCCCAAGGTCATATAGCAGGCCGAGGTTCCAATAATCGCCATCATAGGACCGGGTTCGGCAATACCACAGGAAAAGATGGCCACATGACCATCCACCATACCGGTGGATACGGCAATGCCGGGATTCAATCCCAACTTTTCTGCCCACTCTGCGGTGAGAGTACCGGCTTTGCTGCCCACCGTTAATATGGGCGCTGTACATTTATCGCGGATCACGTGTCGCAGCCCTTCTTCCAGAGCAGCAAAGTAATCCTCCGACGGATAACCCGTTCGTTTTTGATAGAAATTTTTATATCCGGCGGTGCAGCTGTTTTGGGTATACTCCCCTGTCAGCTGCCATATCAGCCAGTCTCCTGCTTCCACCCAGGCTGCCATGGCCTGATAGATGTGCGGGGCTTCTTCATATACCTGATAAAGACGGGGCAACGACCATTCACTATATACTTTACCACCATAAGCAGCTAGCCAAGGCTCCTGCCTCTGCTGCGCGATCTCCGTCATACGATCTGCTTGTGCCTGCGCCGCATGATGTTTCCAAAGCTTTACATAGGCATGGGGCTGCTGCGCATATTCCGGTTTTAAGCACAGCGGCTTGCCCTCGTCATCCACCGGCATGGTGGTCGACGCAGTAAAGTCGGTGCCCAAGGCGATGATATCGTCTTTATTGATGCCTGCGGCGTCCACTGCCTTTGGCACAATATGTTTAAGTACATCAATATAATCCTGCGGATGCTGCAGGGCCCAGTCTTTGGGAAGGGGCGTGCCGTCGGGCAGGGCCTGATCCATAACCCCATGGGGATATTCCTGCACCGCAGTGGCCAGCGTACGTCCATCGCGCACGTCCACCACAATGGCGCGGGCCGACAGGGTGCCGTAGTCCACACCGATCACATAGTTAGATTTCATAGTCTTCTTCAAATTGCCGCCAAGGAATGTTTACCTCGGCTCCGTTGTTGATGATGTCATCGCAGTGCAGCAGCAGCGGGAAGTCCTTCGCCTGCAGCTCACCCAGCTCGATCTTGCGGCGAATGGCGGCAGCGGCACGGGTGGCAATGACCAGAGATTCCAAAGTTACACCATTGAGGGCGGCTTTTGCCTCTTCAAACTGCATGCCGCGACCCAGCAGGGTTCCGATCATACGGGTACGTCCGCCGTAGATGGTCACGTACAGATCACCGGCGCCAAAAATAATGTTATCATCGTCTACACCCAGATGCTTCAAGATGCGGCGCATTTCTTTTACACTTTGGCCAAAGATGGCGGCCTGGGAATTATAATGCTGTTTGCCGCCGATGCCCTCTTTGCGCTCGGCCAGGCCCACCGCCAACGATACGCCCAGTGCATAGGCATTTTTCATAGCTACCGCACATTCCACACCCAGCACATCGGTGGACACGCTGATGTGATAAAACTCGGTACGGAACATATCGCGCAGTTTGCGCAGCAGCTGAATATCATCACCACAGAAGCATACGGTGGTGGGGTCCAGATCCGCCAGCTCATAGCTGGTGCAGGGGCCGCCCACAGCATTTAAGGAAACCTTGCGTCCATTCAGGTGTTGTTTGTAGTAATCCAAATAGGAGATCAAAGTACCATCTTCCAAATTGATCAAGCCCTTGGTGATCGAAAGCAGCGGAATCTCCTCGGGAATGATGGGCAGAATGTTCTCGCAGAACCAATCCACACCAAAACTGCTTACACCACCGATAATCACGTCGGTGCCTTTTAAAGCCTCGTCCAGTTCTTCCAGCTGATAGTATTTACAGCCCTCGGGCAGATACCGTTTTAAGTTCATATGATAGTTATCCACCCGCAGGCGGTCGATGATTTCACGATCCAGATGTGTTCCCACCAGGCGTACTTCATGTCCATTATGTCTGGCAGGCACACTCATTGCGCTTCCCATTTGGCCGGAGCCAATTACTGTAATTACGCTCATTGTTGTATTTCCTTTCCTCTATGTTAGTTGTGCAGGCCCCGTTCCTGCAAAAAGCGCAGGGTCTTGGCCGGATCATTGGCTGTAATCAGCATCGCGCCGTTAGCAATGGCCTGCTCATAATTTTCCTCTTCATCACCGGGATAATATACCCAAGGCTCTACGCCGCTCTCTGCTGTATAGTCAAAGTCCGCTTTATCCCGTACCGGCTGTTCCTTTGGTCCAAACAAACAAGCACAATACAGATAGTCATAGGGATGACGCTCCATTTTTCCCTTCAGCAGATCAAAGGGGAAGTAACCATGCAAACGATATTTATGGTTATACTTCTTATCGATGTATTCCAAAAGCTGTCCGTTCCAGCAGTTGATCCAGATGCGGTCGCTCATGTTGTACTGCTCCAGCAAAGCAATGGATTTATCGGCCGAAGTATAGGCCCACTCCGGATCCTCTTCCGTAGGATAGTCCTTCAATTCCACATTAACCGTCATATCCGGATAATCTTTTAGAAGTTCTAAAAATTCCACAAAGGTCGGAACCTTTTCTCCGGCAAATTCTTCGCCCTTCCAACTGCCTGCATCCAACTTGCGGATCTCTTCTAAAGTGAAATCCCGTACCAAGCCGGTTCCGTTGGTGGTACGATCCACCATGTGATCGTGCATCATGATGATCTCGCCATCTTTAGTCATATGCAGGTCGATCTCCAGCTGATCCACCGGAAGCTTCAACGCTTCTTTAAAACCCAGGATCGTATTTTCCGGAAAGTACTTTGAATTGCCGCGATGTGCCGCCACGCGCACTTGATTTATATATGTGTCCATGATAGAACCTCCTTGTCCATCTTATAAGGTAACTATACTTCCAATTGAAAAACTTTTCAATATATTATTCTTTTTCTTTTTCGCATCTATGGTTGAAGCAACAAAAACCTGCCAAGGATACTTGGCAGGTTTTCTTATTTCTTCGTTATTTCTTTACTCTGTACTTATACAAGCCGATTGCACTGGTAATGGCCGCCAGCAGTTCCGCCAGCATCGAGGTAGAACCAATGATCAAATAATAGCTGGCAAACAAAAGGGCGTTGATCATTAAAAGCAGACGACTCTTCTGCTCATCTCTCTGAAAGGCGGATGTCATATAGAATACCACACCAATAATGGGCAGCAGATCCAGCGCATTCTTAAAGCCGATCGAACCGCATACCACATAAATAATCAGGAAAATCATATTTTCCGCCTTGGTTACCGGTTTATCCTTCTGCACGTGCCATAACATCACCCACGCCTGGAAAAAGGCAACCACATTTGTGGTCATTGCCGAACTCACTTGATCCAAGAAGATCAGATTTAAAATGAAGCAAATATTCGATACGGAAGATACCACCAGCATCTGCCATTTTTTCTTAAATAATGGCTGTACGGTACAGACGATGGTGGCAATAATTCCAAAGGCTTGTCCAATCCAGTACATCACTTAACCTCTTTTTTCACATTACGATATTTGTAAAGGGCGATCAAAGTGGTGATCATAGCCAACAGTTCGGCAAACATGGAGGTGGAACCCAGTACCAAGTAGTAAATAAAGAACAGGGTCACATTCGCAAGCAGCAGATAACGGGTCTTTTGCTCATCACGTTCAAAGGCAGCCACCATATTGAAGACAGCACCTACAATTACCAACAGATCCAATGCGGATTTATAGCCCAGGAAGCCACAGCCCACATACAAAATGAAAAAGATAATATTTTCGATCGTTGTTACCGGTTTTTCCTTTTGTACGTGCCACAGGGAAAGGATCGTTTGAATGACGGCTACACCATTCAAAAATACAGCCGAGGTTACCTGACCAATAAAGATCAGATTCAATGCCAGCAACATATTTACCACCATGGTGGTCACCAGCATCTGCCATTTCTTTTTAAACAAGGGATTCACAAAGCAGCCAATCAGTGCCAGAATACCCATAGCCTGTCCGATATAGTACATCATAATGTGTTTTCTCCTATTGTATTCGCTGCCGCAGCGGTATTTGTATTATTCTTTGATCAGCGGAACAAACTCAAAGGTTCGGCAATCCACCAGACCGCGGTTGGTCAAACGCAGCTCCGGCAGGCAGGCCAGCGGGATCAATGCCATGGTCATGAAGGGAGACGGCATGCTGCAGCCGATCTTAGCCCATGCTTCTTCCAAGGCTTCTACCATTTCGCTCATTTCCTCAGCGGGTTTGTCGTTCATCAGTCCGGCAATGGGAAGCGGAACCGCGCCCAGCACCTTGCCGTTTTGTACCGCTACCATACCGCCACCGCATTCGATTAGGGTGTTGGCTGCCAGTGCCATATCCTCATCGTTGGTACCGATCACCAACAGATTGTGGGCATCGTGGGCCACCGTAGATGCCATGGCACCACACTCGATACCAAAGCCTTTTACAAAACCAATACCCTTGGTGCCGGTCTCATGATGACGCTCAAATACAACGGTCTTCAAGGTATCCTGCGCCATATCCGACTCCAGATATCCGTTCTGAGCCTTCAGCGTAATAAATCTTTCAATGGAACCCACATGAGCCGGAATTACCTCGATGGCACGTACGGTCACTTCCTCCGACGGTGCTTCAATCTTAAAGGTATCGGCGGTAATGGTCTCACCCACATGCATGGAATGAGTCGCCCATTCCGGATACTCATAAGGAGCCAGCTCCTTGGTCATAGCGCCGTTTTCTGCTACCAGATCACCATCGATCCAAACCTTCGTTACCTGCAGGCTCTCCAAGTTATCCAGCAGGATCATATCGGCACATTTACCGGGGGTAATGCTGCCCAGCTCATGATCCATCTGGAAGCACTGAGCACAGTTAATGGTCACCATCTGAATGGCAGTCAAGGCATCGATGCCCTCTTCCACGGCACGGCGTACAATATAATCCAAATGACCCTGGGAAAGCAGCGTATGCGGATGGGTATCATCGGAAATCAGCACTGCAAAACGAGAATCCACTTCGTGATTCTTCACGGCCTTGGAAACTTCCTTCAAATCGTGCCAAGCGGAACCCTCACGCAGCATGGCATACATGCCCAGACGCATTTTTGCCAGCGCATCCTCCTCACGAGTGGATTCATGGCAGCAGCGAATACCGGCGGCAATATAACCGTTCAGACCCTTGCCGGTCTCGGGCAAAGAGTAATGACCGGTCACGATCTTACCGGCCTTCAAAGTATTGCCGGTAATGCCGTGGGCATGATCGGTGGAACCCAAGACGCCGGGGAAGTTCATCATCTCACCCAAACCTACGCACTCATCCCACTTCATGATCTCTTCAATTTCTGCCGGACCCACAAAGGAACCGGTATCTTCAAAACCTGGTACCGCCGGTACACAGGAAGGCGTGGTCAACATCGCCTTCAAAGGAGTACGCTTTGCATCCTCTAACATAGCCTGAATGCCGCGCATGCCCAGCACATTATAAATTTCGTGGGGATCCATGTAAATACCGGAGGTGCCATGGGGCACAACGCTGCGGGCATACTCGCCCACGCCCATCATGGAAGATTCCACATGAATATGGCCGTCCAAAAAGGCCGGAGCCAAATACTGACCCTGCGCATCGATCACCTGAGTATCGGGGCCGATGCAGTGCTCCGCATCACCCACCAGCGCGATACGTCCACAAGCAATGGCTACGGAAATATTATCCTGAATTTCTCTGGTACAAACATTCACCAATTTCGCATTTCGAATTACTAATTCAGCGGGAGTCGCACCACCGGCTACCGCCGAAAGCGTCTGACTGCACTCCCATAGGGGAGTTTTACAAAACTTGTTAATCATGGGGTTCCTCCTAAAGTCTATATATTTCTTTTGCGGCTGCGCCGCAATGACGATCGATCTATACTGCGTTTATTGTATCACACTGCAATAGGGCAGGCAACGACTTTTTACACATTTAACAATGCGATCGAGGCCAGCACCACGATCATGGCCAGCCACTGATGCTTTTTCAAATGTTCTTTGAAGAAGAATACGCCCACCAGTGCGATGAGCACGATGCCACCCACGCCGCGGATGGGGTACACCACCACCGCCGGCAGTTCGGCCAAGGCCTGCAGCATGAAGCGGGAGGCAAAAAAGTTGGGCACACCAATACAGATGCCGTAGATCAGATCGATCAGACCGATCTTTTCCTTATTATGTAGGATCACGGCGATGCAGAGGATCAGGGCTGCTGTGAAGGTATATAACAAAAAGTGATCCGACAGCACCGGGTTAGCGGTTTCTTCAAACACCTTGGACATAACTGCCGCCATGCCGTCGGTGGCAAACATTAAAAATAGCAGCCACTTGGCACCGGCCTTCGCCTGCTGCTTTTCGTAGCTGATGGCCACAATGGAAAGCAGCGCCAACAGGGAGCCGATGGTTTGCGTGGTTTTCGGCAGCTCGCCAAAGAAGAGGATGGCCACTCCCAGGGGAACCACCAAACCACCCAATCGGGAAAACACCGAAGGAAGCACCACCCCATTGCATTTGATGTTTTTTTGCATAATGACCAGGGAGATCATATAGAAAAAGCCGTTGATGGCACCCATGCCCAGCACCGATCCAAGGCCTTCGGCCTGGGGCAGCAGATTGGAAGGGCCAATCAAAAAGATCGCTAGGATCATGCAGGTTACATAATTTGCCGCCAACATGCCGGTCTTGCTGCGCATACGGCCTTCGCTGTGGCGCATTACCAGAGTCAGCATGGAACTGGCAACAATCGAAAGAATTAAATAAAACATAGATTTCTCCTAAAGATGCGAAAAGAGATTTTCGATTTTACGTCTTCGAAAATCTCTTTTATCGTTATTTCCATTCACAATTAGAAACGCAGAGACAGGCAGCTCAGACCGCCATCCAGTTTGCGATACTCGGAGGTATCGGTCAGGATGATCTCGTAGCCAGCATTCTTTACAGCTTCAGCTACCTTGGGGAAACCGGTGGGTACGATTACCTTATTGTTTACCCAAATACAATTTGCAGCATAAGCCTCATCCTCGGGGATCAGAATCTGCTTGGCGTTTTTGAATTCCTCTTTTTCGATGAACTCACCGGAAACCAAGAAGGTATTGTTTTCCAAATAGTTTACACCGGTCTTCAGGTGCAGCACCTTTTCCAGGGTTACTTCAGAACCGGTCAGACCATAGCTTTCCAAGATCTCGATAAACTGACGAATACCCTCCTCGTTGGTACGAGCGGAGCGGCCTACATAGAAGTGGTCACCCACCATCATAACGTCGCCGCCATCCAAAGTACCGGGCTCTTTGATGTATTCGATCTGATCGTCGCTGTAGAATTTACGAATGGCATCTACAATATAGGCCTTTTCACCATTACGGCTGGCAGCACCGGGGTTGGTGATGATAGCGCACTTTCTGTTGACAACGGCTACATCCTCTACGAAGCAGGCATCGGGATACTCTTCCAAAGCCGGCAGTTCGGTTACTTCCACTCCGCAGCTCTTCAATGCTTCAATGTAAGCATCATGCTGTTTAACAGCCAGTTCATAATCCGGCTTGCCCAGCTCGGGAGCGGAGGTAATGCCATCGATCATGGATTTAGCGGGTTTTCTTACAATAACGTTCTTAAACATATATATATATCTCCTTAGTTTATAAAATCGGAATTTGCTCGTATATTATATCTTAATTTTTTGAATTGTTCAACTAAATCCAGTTAAAATTTACAACACATCAAATTTTCTGCAAAATCCAGCGGAATCTGTAAATTCCCTATACCCGTACCAAGCTGTGTATCCGGTTTGTTATCGCCATGATAATCACTGCCGCCGCTGGGCAAAAGGTCAAATTCCTTTACCAGTTGAGTTGCGGCCGCTTCCTCTTCCGGCGTGTGAGTCACATAGATCGTCTCCATACCTACCAAACCAACCGCTTTCGCCTGGGGCAGAAAACTCAACAGCTCCTCCTCCGATATGCTCAACCACGGATGGGCCAAAACTGGCACGATCTGCCGAGAATGTAAAAAGGCAATGGCATCTAGGGAAGCGATCATCTCCGGTGGAATATAATAACCATGTTCTTTATTCAATAGCGTTTCAAAGGCTTCCTGAATTTCACTCACATAGCCTTTTTCCTTTAATTCTCCGGCAATGACAGCTCGGTTAATATTGCCTTGCTGCTTGGATCGAATCTCTTCGTAATCGATATCAAAGCCTGCCGCACGCAGTCGCTGCACCAAAGCCCGATTGCTCGCTTCTTTACGCTGATTCAAAATACTCAAAAACTCAGTAACCGCTTCCCGGTCCTCCGGCTTCACGCCTAGACCCACTATGTGCAGTTCGTTTCCATTATATTCCGTTGTAATTTCGATACCTGCGATTGCCTGAATGTTTTTCCCTTTTGCCGCTTCCTCAAATTCCGCAAGACCCGCCACAGTGTTATGGTCCGTTAAGGCCACCGCACTCAGCCCGGCCGCCATCGCCCGCTCCAAAAGCTCCGTAGGCGATGCGGTTCCATCGGAAAAAAGAGAGTGGGTATGCAAATCACAAAGTTTTTGCATGGTCTTTCTCCTTAATACATTTTGGCGTTGTTTTCGAACTTTTCAGTGGTCAAGTTGTTTTCAATGGCATAATCTTTGCCTTCAGCTGCCCATATCATACCACGTTTCATCAGTTCCTGCGCATTGGGAGATTTTTCAAACACATCATCGTGATGACCCAGAGAATTGTAAAATACACGGCCGTTACCCCAGAACTTAGTCCAGGCTACCGGCATGTCCACGGGCTTATTGGCACTGTGGAAATAATTCACCACAGGGAAGCGGGTGGTAGCCAGCACTTCAATGGCCGGATCCACATGCAAATAATAATGCTCGCTGCACACCGGGAAGTCCTCCAGGCCCTGGGTGATAGGGCTGGAACCATGCATGATGTTTACCATATAATCGATGCCGTCGCCACCGGGATGGCTTACCCACTGACCGCCGGTCATGAACTGCCACTCTGTGTCCTGACGGAAGGCGTCGCACATACCACCATGGCAGCCGGCCAAACCGGTGCCTTTGCCTACAGCATAGGAGATATTTTGTACATATTCATGAGGAATCTCGCCCATGGTCCAGCAAGCCACGATCAAATGATACTCAGCTAACTTTTCCTTATCGGCCAAACAATCCAAATTATCGTAAACTTCTGCGGTATAACCGGCTTCTTCCATTAATCTTGCAAAACGAGCAGATACTAACTTGGGCTCATGTCCGTCCCAGCCGCCTTGGAAAATCAATACTTTTTTCATGATTATGGTCTCCTTTTAATCTAAAATGCCGCGCATGGGATTATGCAGCATAGCTGCACTGCGCTCATATTTTGTATTTAGTTCAATATAACGCTTTTCCTGACAGGATTTGCTGAAACTTGTTAAGATTTCCAACACATGATGCTGTTGTTTATAGTTAGCGCGGTGACTTCGACCTGTCACTAAAGCTTTACACATATCAGCCAAGCCCAGGGCACGAGAATTTTCCGGATAGTCAAACAGAATAGGAAACTCTTTGTAAGGATCATAAAAGTCAGAACGCTTGCTGCCCTTGATCAAAGCAGGATCCACCGCAGGAGCGGCTGCCTGATCTTCCGGAATATATAACAAGACCGGTCCGCCAAAGCAGTTGGGATCGGGCACTACCATACTGCCCTTGGTTCCATAAATTTCGAAACGATTCTGGCTTCCGTATACATCAAAGGTGGTGCACATCTGCACGATGGCGCCATTCGTAAATTCAATACAGCCGGTTAAGTGGGTATCCACATCCACGTCCACCACCTCACCGTAGTGCTGCGAAGAAGTAATGGTGCGCTGAGGGAAGGTCTTCTTGGTCATACCCATAACGCCCTTGGCCTCGCCTAGCAGCTGTACCAGAGCGGTCACATAATAGGGACCCATATCCAGCATAGGACCGCCGCCTCGTTTATAATAAAACTCCGGATCCGGATGCCAAGTCTCGTGTCCGTGGCAGATCATGGCACAGGTACCGCCTACGATATCGCCTAACAATCCTTTATCGATGATCTCACGAGCGGTCTGAATACCGGCACCCATAAAGGTATCAGGGGCACCGCCCAGTCGAAGGCCCTTTTCCTCTGCCAAACTTACCAATTCATCCGCCTCTTCCATATCCACCGCCAAAGGCTTTTCGGAATATACATGCTTGCCATGAAGCAAGGCTTCTTTTGTCACACCATAGTGCTCATAGGGGCGAGTCAGGTTGAGGATCACCTCTACCTCCGGATCATTAAAGGCCTCGTACATGTCTTTATAAATGACAGGTTTGGTCACCTTTGCGCCTTCGGCGATGGCAGCTTCAATATATTTCAGTCTGCGTTCGGCCTTTTCAGGAATCAAATCGCACAGACCCACCAGGTCGATCTCTTTAAACATGTGAGTAATATTCTGCACATAAATTCCACTGATATCACCGGTGCCGATCATGGCTACTTTTACTTTACGCATTTGTCTTCTCCTTTAATTATAAGATCTCCGGTCCTTCTGAAGTGAAGTGAGGCATATAGGCAAGACCTCTCCATTCATCTTCCAGCAGGGCTCGCAGCGTTCCTTGTTTTCCTACCCACTCGTCAATACGGGTCAGACCATAGCTGGTCCAATCTTCATAAAACTTGTTGATTTCTTCGGCATCGTGAATATGCTGGAACATGCCTTTTCGCTTAATGCGAATATATCGGGGTGCCAGCTGCGCCTTCTGTACGCGGCGCATACGCAGAGCATCACCGGCCACCGCTTCCTCTGCCTTTTTCAATATAGCATCGTAGATATCCAGCATCTCTTCCGCAAACAGCTCTGAAACCGGATCATCGTTGAAGCCTACATGAATGTTATCCTTTTCGGCTTTGCCGCATAGGGTCTCAATATATTCACGAATGTAAACACTGCCCGCACCGTAATAGTAATCGGTGAATTCTTCAATATGGCGCTTCACGTCGGTATCCGGATCCCACAGCAGCTTGCTGATCACATAGGCACGCAGTTCATTTAGATCCACACCGCCGCCTTTGCAGCGATTGGCCTGCTCATACACACCTTTCACTCCATTTTTTACGAACAGCTGCATATTCGGCTGCAGGCAGTGCCAGTTCGGGTGCGGTGAAGGATAGTGAGCGAAACAGGTTGTATAATCCCAAATATGCATACGATTGCAAACCTGACTCCACTCCTGCAGGTCCTGTACAAAGGAGCTTTTAGTACCATCCGGTCGCTCCACTTTTCGGCTTTCATCGTCACACTGGCCAAATGGGTGGGCAAAGCATTCTTCAATCGAGCACAGGCGCACACAAACATTGGGACGAGGCTTCGTCACTTTTGGCGCCGGGCGCCCATAAACATACGCCAATGTATCAAAGATCACATCAGGAAATTCCGGTTCCAGTCGCTCGGCAATACCATTGACGAATTTCAGCAGTGTACCGGAGGGCGAACCTTCTGCTTTATCGGAGGCACGACACTTTTCGCACTGGCAATTTTCGAAGTTATCATTTTGAGACAGAGAAATAATCTTGTGCTCGGGATTTTCCTGCAGCACCTTGCGTACATTTTTTATGGCCTCTTCCAGCAGATCCGGATTGGTCAGACATAGCTGGCAAGTATCGTATTCAGCAGGACGGGTTCCATCGGCACGCATGGCAAAAAATTCAGGATGGCTTTCGCCATAAACATCCGGAGGTATCATTCTGTCGAAGCTGTGCACAAACCACACATAACTCATATGGCCGCCCAGCTTCTCCGGGATGGGGCTATGTCTGCCGTTGATGCGGCTCTTTACCGCAAAGCGAGGATGCTCCACGATATCCCGATAGTTATGTTCACGATATTCAAAAACAGGCTTTTGAATGATCGCTTCCTTTATATTAAGGTCGATTTCAGGCACTGTGGGCACCTTTTCGCATTCGGGAGTAAAGAAACGACAACCCAGCATTTCCAAAAATTCATACACACCATACAGGATGCCACGCTGGCCGCCACAAATACGAAGGGAGTCCTCCTCGGGGATCAGGGCAAAACCATCGATCCCACATTGTTCATTTTGTTCGATAATTACAGAACATTCACGGATTGTTTCATAAATTTGAAAGGCTTTTCCTGTCATTAACGACAGATAATACCGCAGTTCCGAAGCTGCAAAATTAGCCTGCTCCGGGGCGCCCTTAGTTAACACGATTTGATTGATTTTCATAGTATTTCTTTCCTTTTAATTTAGTGTTACTCTTCCGTTATTCTCACGTTATAATTACTTTCATTATAGCATCGGATCCTGTATCTTTCAATAAAAACAGATCGTATAAAAGCATCCGCTTTCATACGATCTGTTGATTATCTTTCAGTTATTAAATTCTTCCACTTTTGAGCTTACAGTAAATTTTCATCATATACTGCTCGGGATCCACCAATAAACTTAGCCCGAGTACGAGCTGCAACCACAATTGCTTCTCCAATTCGGTTATGTTCCAATCTTACCGGAACTGCTACCTTCTTTAAATGCATCCCAATTAAAGTAAGACCAATATCTAAACCGGCATCCGCTTTTATTTCCTCTAGCGCCACCGGCTCTTCAAAGCCTGCATATGCCTTTGTAGCTAAGGAACCGCCTGCCTTCGGTTGGGGAATCACATTCACAGTTTCAGCAAAGGGAACTGCTTTGCGCTCTGTAATAATGGCTCGATTCAAGTGTTCACAACACTGAATGGCTAAATACAGGCCCTTCTCTTTTGAAAAGTCATGCAAGGCCTTAAAGATTTCTCCCGCTACATCAGGATTAGAATCTGTTCCAATTTGCGCACCTACCACTTCGCTGGTGGAGCAGCCGACTACCACTACATTGCCTGTTTTTAGGTTCGCTTTCTCACTCAGTTCTGCAATTACAGCTTTTGCTTGTTCATAAATCGACTGTGCCATTATATTCTCCCGTGCTCTTCGGTATTTACCCTATCTTATTCCATAATATACAAGGTACCCTGCATTCTTACAATTTCAAAGCCAGTGGGTACAGCCTGCATACCGTCACTCCAGGTTCGACTGTTGGTTAACGAAGCTTCGTCACCATAAATAGTAATCATAGAACCATTATGTTCTTCATTTTCACGATCCGGAACCAGGTCACCAATTGTCAATACACCATTTTCTTTGTCGATTTCAACGTATCTCCACTCTGTAAAATAGTTGTATTCTACTGCAATGTTGGTTTCGTAACCTGAAATTTCATACTTATCTTTTAGTACCAGATATGCGCTCTTGTACATATCTTCGATTTCATCGAAATTATTTCGTTCGATTTCTTCGCGTTCCACAAGTTCAAAATATTCCTGCCAATTTTCAGAAGTAATTTCAACCGCAACCTCGCTCTTTTCTTCATTGTCTGCGGAAGCATCTCCACTATTGCTCAGTCGAATCATCTCAGCCAGTGCATTTTCGTAATCCCCAGCCTCTATATAATCGATCAGAGTATCATATTTCTGATATTTCTTAAGTTCGCTTCCACCGCAGCCAACAACCGACAAGCACAAGGCGGCTGTTAAAAACAATGCAAAGATTCTTTTCATATTCTGTTACCTCGTTGATTGTATTATTTTCCTATATAGGATCTGTATACAATTAGACACGTCATGGATGAAGCCACCCAAATGACGTGTCTAATATTTTCATTATTACTTTTTCAGCAAATCAATTAGATTCTGCCTTCGTTAGCAGCTTCTTCGATTGCTACTGCAACAGCAACAGTCATACCAACCATGGGGTTGTTACCTGCGCCGATCAGACCCATCATCTCTACGTGAGCGGGTACGGAAGAAGAACCTGCGAACTGAGCGTCGCTGTGCATACGACCCATGGTATCGGTCATACCGTAGGAAGCAGGACCTGCAGCCATGTTATCGGGATGCAGAGTACGGCCGGTACCACCACCGGAAGCAACGGAGAAGTACTTCTTGCCGATCTCGGTGCATTCTTTCTTGTAGGTACCAGCTACAGGATGCTGGAAACGAGTGGGGTTGGTGGAGTTACCGGTAATGGAAACGTCAACGCCCTCTTTGTGCATGATAGCAACACCTTCACGAACGTCGTCAGCGCCGTAGCACATAACTTTAGCTCTCTCACCATCGGAGTAAGGAGTGCGGGAGATTTCTTTCAGCTCGCCGGTGAAGTAGTCGAACTGGGTCTCAACATGAGTGAAACCATTGATACGGCTAATGATCTTAGCAGCATCTTTGCCCAGACCGTTCAGGATAACGCGCAGGGGCTCTTTACGAACTTTGTTAGCGGATTTAGCAATACCGATAGCACCTTCAGCAGCAGCGAAGGACTCGTGACCAGCCAAGAATGCGAAGCACTTGGTGTCGTCAGACAGCAGCATTGCGCCCAGGTTACCATGACCCAGACCTACTTTACGATCATCAGCTACAGAACCGGGAATACAGAAGGACTGCAGACCCTCACCAATAGCGGTAGCAGCAGCGGCAGCTTTTCTAGCACCCTGCTTGATAGCAATAGCAGCACCTACGGTGTAAGCCCAGCAAGCGTTCTCGAAGCAGATGGGCTGAATGCCTTTGATCATGTTGTATACATCGATACCTGCGTCGTCACAAATCTGTTTAGCTTCTTCGATGGAACCGATGCCGTTTTTAGCCAGAGCAGCGTTGATCTGGTTAATTCTTCTCTCATAACTTTCAAATAATGCCATGATGTTCAGTCCCCCTTATTCGTTTCTCGGATCGATATATTTCACTGCATCAGCGAAACGGCCGTAAGATCCGGTAGCCTTCTTCATAGCGTCGTTAGCGTCTTCGCCCTTCTTGATCATTTCCATCATGCGGCCCAGGTTAACGAACTCGTAACCGATGATCTGATCATCAGCGTCCAGACCCATACGGGTGATGTAACCTTCAGCCAGAGCCAGGTAGCGAGGACCTTTAGCCAGAGTGCTGTAGGAAGTACCAACCTGAGTGCACAGACCTTTACCCAGATCTTCCAGACCTGCGCCGATCGGCAGACCGTCCTCAGAGAAAGCGGACTGAGTACGTCCGTAGATGATCTGCAGGAACAGTTCTCTCATAGCGGTATTAATAGCGTCACAAACAAGGTCAGTGTTAACTGCTTCCAGCAGAGTCTTGCCAACGATAGCTTCAGAAGCCATAGCAGCAGAGTGAGTCATACCGGAGCAACCCAGGGTCTCGATCAGAGCCTCCTGAATAATACCATCCTTAACGTTCAGGGTCAGTTTGCAAGCGCCCTGCTGAGGAGCACACCAGCCCACACCGTGTGTCAGACCGGAAATGTCTTTGATCTCTCTGGAATATACCCATTTTCCTTCTTCAGGAATAGGAGCACAACCATGGCTGGCGCCAACTTTAACCTGGCACATTTTTTCAACTTCATGTGAATAAACCATAAACTCGTTTCCTCCTTATAATATCTTAAGTCCCTATGTAGGGCGGCCCGAGGCCGCAATGGGACCAAGCATTTGAAACCACAGTAAGTATAGCATATTGGCAAATTCCTGTCAATGTGCGGTTTTCCTCAAGACTGCCTAATTTACCCATATTTTTCGTTGACTTTTTGCAGGATTAGTGGTATCATGTTGCAAATTCGCTTTCTTCGGTTTGAAAGGCCGCAGGAAAGTATGGAGGTATTGAAATATGAAAAACTATCGTGTAGGTATCGTTGGTGCCACCGGTATGGTAGGTCAGCGCTTCGCTACCCTGCTTGAAAATCACCCCTGGTTTCACGTAACCGCTCTTTTGGCTTCCGCCAACAGCGCCGGCAAATCATATAAAGACGCAGTTGGCTCTCGTTGGGCCATGTCCACTCCCATGCCCGCTTCCATGCAGGACATGATCGTTCTGGATGCATCTAATATTGATGCGGTAAAAGATCAGGTCGATTTTGTTTTTTGCGCAGTCAACATGCCTAAGGATGAGATCCGTGCTCTGGAAGAGGCTTATGCCAAAGCAGAGATTCCCGTAATCTCCAACAACTCCGCTCATCGCGGTACCAAAGATGTACCCATGGTGATTCCGGAGCTGAACGCCCACCACACCGCTATTATCGATGCACAGAAAAAACGTCTGGGCACCACCAAAGGCTTCATCGCCGTTAAATCTAATTGCTCTATTCAGAGCTATGTGCCTGCTCTGCATCCTTTGAAAGACAAATTTGGTTTGAAGAATGTACTTGTCTGCACCTATCAGGCCATCTCCGGTGCCGGTAAAACCTTTGAACGTTGGCCCGAAATGGTAGATAACCTGATTCCCTACATCGGCGGCGAAGAAGAAAAGAGCGAGCAGGAGCCCCTGAAGATCTGGGGCCATATCGAAGGCGATGAAATCGTTAACGATGAAGGTGTTTCCATTACCGCTCAGTGTCTGCGTGTACCGGTTAGCGATGGTCATACTGCAGCTGTATTCGCTTCTTTCGAGAAGAAACCTACCATCGAAGAAATTAAAGAGATCTGGGCTAATTTTACTACTCCTGCTCAGGAGCTTGATCTGCCCTCTTCTCCTAAACAGTTCATCCACTACTTTGAAGAGAATGACCGTCCTCAGGCCAAGTTGGATCGTGAACTGGAAGGCGGTATGGCTATTAGTGTTGGTCGCCTGCGTCCCGACAGCCAGTATGATGTTAAGTTTGTTTGCCTGTCTCACAACACCCTGCGCGGTGCTGCCGGCGGTGCTGTAGAATTGGCTGAGCTATTGGCTGCTCAGGGTTATTTGAACTAATATCCCTGTCTTATTAATTTGTAACATCCTTTCCTAAAAGTATAAAGAAACCTCCTGATTTTTATAAGGTATACCTTCATAAAAGTCAGGAGGTTTCTTGCAGTTTTTTGAATTGCTTCTTGAATTTGACAATCAATAGGATTACAATGAAAGTAACGTAATATCCATTTTAGGAGGTATCTGACATGCAACTTATGTTTATTGTTTTGAACAAGATCGAATGTCTGGAAGAAATTCTGGAAAAGCTCGGTGAAGCCAATATCTATGGTGCTACCATTTTAGAAAGTAAAGGTATGGCTCACAGCCTAAGTGAATTTAGTGATCTTTCATTCATGATGTCTCTGCGCATGCTGCTGGATCCCGGTCATAAAGAAAGTCGTACTATTTTTATGGTAATCAATGAAGATCAAATTCCTACCATTTCCAAAATCGTAAACGAAGTGACCGGCGGTTTAGATCAGCCTGATTCCGGTATTATTTTCACTGTTCCGGTAGGTTACACGGAGGGCTTTAAGGTAGACTAATGGTTACGCATACTCTTTTACAGATCGCCATCATGATCTTTGCGGGTATGCTGTGCGGTCGCTTAGTAAAGCAAGTTAAATTACCTAATGTTACCGGATATCTGATTGCCGGTTTATTGCTAGGTCCTAGTGTATTTAATATCATACCAGAGACGGCGATTCATAGTTTTACCATTATTTCCAATGCGGCTCTTGGCTTCATCGCCTTCTCTATTGGTACTGAATTTAAAATTTCCTATTTTAAACGAGTAGGTTCAACCCCTATTGTAATTGCAGTCTTCGAATCACTATTTGCTGTTATCGCTGTAGTGATCGGTTTAGTTGCAGCCGGTTTTGATCTTCCCTTTTCTTTGGTTTTGGGTGCGATCGCTGCTGCCACTGCTCCTGCTGCTACCATCATGGTTATTAAGCAATATAAAGCCAAAGGTCCTATGACCGAAACCTTGCTTTCAGTTGTTGCTATTGATGACGCTACGGCCCTGATGTACTTTGGCATTTGTGTGGCCATCGCCAATGCCCTCGCCGGCGGCGATATGACCTTAGGTGAAGCTCTTCTTTCTCCTCTAATCGAGATTGGTGGTGCTTTGGTGGTAGGTTTCCTGACCGGCATCGTCTTCACCATTCCACTACGCTTCTTTAAAAAGGAAGGAAATCGTTTGGCTCTGATCATTGCCTTCATTTTCCTTGGTGTTGGTGTTTCCGAGCTCTGTGGTTTTTCCTCTTTGCTGTATTGCATGGCTATGGGCGCTGCCCTTACCAATTTTAGCCGTGAAACTGCTAAGATCATGCATATTACCGACGGATTTACACCTCCGTTATTTATGCTCTTCTTTGTTGGTTCCGGTGCCGAACTGCAGCTTTCCATTTTGTCAAGCATCGGTGTGGCCGGTGTAATCTACGTGCTGTTGCGTGTAGTTGGCAAAATGGGTGGCGTTGCTTTTGGTGCTGCTCTTTGCAAAGCCGATTCCAAGATAAAAAAATATTTGGGCTTGGCTCTTGTTCCCCAGGCAGGTGTTGCCATCGGTCTTTCGTTGGTTGCCACCACTGCAGTGCCCCAATTTGGTGCCACCATTCGTGCCATCATCCTGTGCGCGACCTTTATTTATGAGCTGGTTGGTCCTGCCGTTGCTAAATTCAGCTTGATGAAGGCCGGCGAGATCGCTAACGAAAAGGCTCCACGCCTGAAAGCAGATGGCTGACCCGTAAAACAGACTAAAAAATTAGGAACGACTCACCACATGAGTCGTTCCTTTTTTATTTAATGATTGACACTTCTCAGTTCCGGATAGTAGATCCAATACGCCTTGCCTAAGATCTGTTCATCCGATACAAATTTATTGTTCCAATATCTTGAATCACGTGAATTATTTCGGTTATCACCCAGCATAAAGTAATGCCCTTCCGGCACTTCATAGGGTCCAAAAGACCCCCTTGGTATTTCCCATAAATAAGGTTCATTTAATAATTCACCGTTTACATATACCAGACCCTCTACAATTTCTACCCTATCACCGGGCAGACCGATAATGCGCTTAATATAATTTTGAGTTTCATTATCGGGATATTTGAAAATCACAATATCTCCCTGCTGAGGTTCCGAAAACCAATATGAAAAACGAAGACCCAGCACACGGTCACCCGTCATAATGGTGTTTTCCATGGAACCACTGGTTACTCTCGCATTTACAATTACGAATCCATTTAAAAATAACGCTACACCTACTGACATTACAATTACCAGTACCCAACTGATAAGTTCACGGATCGTTGATCTCTTTTCCTCTTTTTCCTGTCCTTCTAAAGAGTCGCGGATCACTTTCGATAAATCTTTGTCTGACATTTTGCCCCGTACCTTTCTAGCTCACCACTTCACTATGCTGCTTAATGCAGCCGAAAACTTACCTCGGTTCACCCTTTTTCTTTTCTATAACCGATTCAGCATCAGTACACCTGAGAGGATTCGAACCTCCGACACATGGTTTAGGAAACCACTGCTCTATCCCCTGAGCTACAGGTGTAAAAATTCGCCGAAGGCGAATTTTGTAAAAAAACCTCCGGTTTTTTTACGGGATATCGCTTTATACAATAACCCCGGCTGCGCCAAACTATGGCTACAGCCTTAAACAACTGCGAAGAAGCAATGAGACCCCTTCAAGGGAAGGGATCTCATCGCCGCTCATACGCCGATTGTACAATTCAAATTCCAACCAATTAGATGTTGGTCAGGAATACTTTATATGCTCTGTAAGCCTCGAAGATGTCAGACTTAGCTGCAACTTCCCAGGGAGCATGCATGTTGTGAAGCGGGATACCCAAGTCGATAACGTCCATGGGATACTCAGCAGTGATGAAAGCGATGGTGCCGCCGCCACCCTGGTCTACTTTACCCAGTTCAGCCATCTGATATTTAATTTCGTTATTATCAAAAATATTGCGCAGCTCTGCAACATACTCAGCAGTTGCATCGTTAGAGCCACCCTTACCGCCACTACCGGTGTACTTATGCAGTACAGGACCATAATGGAAGAAAGGAGCGTTGTTTCTCTCATGTACGCTGGGGAAGTTAGGATCAAATGCAGCACTTACATCAGAAGACAGCATCTTGGAGTTATTCCACATACGACGCATCTTCAGATCATTATAGCCACCGCACAGTTCCATGATCTCGGCCATGCAATGCTCGAAGAATCTGGATTTCATACCGGTAGCGCCTACGCTGCCGATCTCTTCCTTATCTACCAGCAAAGATACATATGTTTTCTTAGTTACTTCATTAGCAAAGTCAAGCTGAGCCATTACAGAAGTATATGCACAGATACGATCATCATGACCATAAGCATATACCATACTGCGGTCGATACCCAGGTCGCGAGCAGCACCGGCAGGTACAACTTCGATTTCAGCAGACTGGAAGTCAGCTTCTTCGATGCCATATTTGTCTTTCAGAATATTCAAAACATTGGTTTTGAAAGGATCTTTTACATCTTCACCCTCAGCAGGAGTGCTGCCGAAAGTAACGTTCAGATCTTCACCGGTGAAAGCCTCGCCGATGGTTTTATTGCGCTGATCTTTGCCCAAGTGAGGCAGAATATCGGTAATACCGAAAACGGGGTCGCCGGCATCTTCACCGATGCAGATCTTAACAGTGGAACCATCTTTCAAGCATACAACACCATGGATAGCCAAAGGCAGGGTTACCCACTGGAACTTCTTAACGCCACCATAGTAGTGAGTCTTCAACATAGCAAAACCGCTATCCTCATACAAAGGATTGGGTTTCAGGTCAAGTCTGGGAGAGTCGATATGAGCACCCAGCAGTCTCAAGCCGGTAGAAAGGTCTTCTTCACCAATCTGAACCATAACAATAAAACGATTACGGTTATTGGCATAAACTTTATCACCGGGAACCAGCTTTTCGCCCTTTGCGATACACTCTTCCAGATTTTTATAACCGGCTTTTTCAGCCATTACAATCAATTCATCAACGCATTCGCGTTCGGTTTTGCACTTGGACATAAATGCTTTATATCCTTCGCAAAAATCCATCATGGACTGTTTTAATTCGGGTGTCCAGGTCTCCCACAAAGATTTCTTCTCCATTGGAATATACCTCCTGATTCAAGATATAATCATTATATCGCCAATCGTCAAATTGCACAAGTACCCTAATAGTAAAATTTTTAATCATCTTTTCTATTGGTTTTGTGGAAAAATAAATGGCCGCAATGCGGCCAAAAATTTGATGTTTTTATCGCTTTTGATTTGCCAATCTTTTCTCTACAATTTCACGAAGCAGCACATAAGCCACTGAACAAATCGGAATAAAGATTAACATTCCGAGGATTCCCATTAGATTTCCTCCAATAGTAACTGCCACCAGCACCCATATAGAAGGCAGTCCAACTGAATTACCCACCACATGAGGATAGATCAAATTACCTTCGATCTGCTGTAGGATCAGGAATAAAATAAAGAAAATCAAGGCCTGCACCGGACTCACCATAACAATGAGCAATAAACCGATGGCACAACCAATAAAGGCACCTACAATGGGGATCAAGGCTGTCAAACTGATTAGAATGCTGATCACCAGCGGATACGGCAGCTGTACCACTACCATCACCACAAAGAACATTCCACCAAGGATCAAGGCTTCCAAACACTGGCCGGACAAGAACTTAGAAAAAGTAGTATAAGTCATGTTGCCAATTCGTTTCACCTGTTGCGCATACTTTTGTGGTAAAAAGGCAGTTAACAATCGGTTCAGCTGTTTTCCTAGTTTTTCTTTTTGCATCAATACATAAACAGCAAAGACAAAGCCAATTAAAAAAGAAGTTACACCACTGATGATAGAACTTATAATATTGATTCCCGAATTGATCAAGCCCGTAGCACTCTCCTGTAGTACACCCACCAACTTCTGTGTGATCGAACTCCAATCGATCTGCCACTGCGAAACGATTTTCTGCAGTTCTGGGAAAGGTATTTCTTCCAAAAACTTTTGCGCTGTATTTACCGCCGTGGGCACTTGATTCGCGATCAACTGAATCGTATCGACCACTTGCGGTATGATCACCACCGCACAAAAAGCTATGATTGCAACAAATAAAATCATCGTTATACCAAAGGCTGCAACTCTTTTATTCTTCTTTAGTTTCAACTTTCTTTCAATTGCAGCCATAGGGACATTAATCATAAATGCTAACGCCCCGCCTAAAATGAAGGGTGAAAATAAACTTAATAAAGAGCCTATCGCTCCCGTTACGATTCCAAAGTGGTTCAGAAGCCAATACAGCACCACCGCGCCAAGAACAAGGGTACAGATTTTTTTCCAACTTACTTTTTCCATATGTTTTATCTCCCTTATACTATTTGATTTTTATTTGATTGATCGTGAATTACCTGATTAAAACACAAAAACCTGCCGTAATCATAATAACTGATACAAGCAGGTTTCGTTTGAATACACCCGAGAGGATTCGAACCCCCGACGCATGGCTCCGGAAGCCATCGCTCTATCCACTGAGCTACAGGTGCAAATAGTTTGGCGTAGCCAAACTATGGCAAGAAATACAAAACATTTCTTGCGGGCTACAGCCTTAGATACAAACTATTAGTTGTTTTAAAGCATAGTCTATTATACCCGATTGACTATTAAATTGCAAGTCCTTTTACCGGCTTGCCAACACAAATTTCTCGACAGCTTCTGCCACGCCACCCTCATTATTGTCGCATTCTGTCACATAATGAGCCAACTCTTTTACATGAGGTGCTCCATTAGCCATAACAACACTAAGTCCTGCATATTTCAACATGGGCATATCATTTTCCTGATCACCTACGCACATGACATCTTGCTGTGGTACATTTAAGTAAGAAGCGAGAACATCCATACCCTTTCCTTTATCAATTTCCGCATCCAAAAACTCTACTAAATACGGAGCCGAAATCACACACTGGGTGCCCTGGGGTACATAGGGTAAGCAGTCATTTTTTAATCTCATAATTTTCTGTAAAGAATGATCAAACTCACCTTTATGAAAAAATACGATCTTTATGGTTTCATTTACATAATCTAACACATTTTCCACCAGTTTCGGATGACTTCCGGTGGCTTTTTCATAATAATCAGTGGTTTCATCCCATCGTTCCACATATACTTCTCCGGCAGTATACACCTGTACGTTCATTCTGTCACTGAAAGTTCTTCCAACTTCCACCATCGTACGTACCGCCTCAGGCTTCATCCGTGTTTGATGTACGATTTTCCCTGTATCCGCCTCATAAATTACTGCACCATTTAACCCAACACCGTATTGTCCTTTTTCTTTTAAACCAAGAACCTTCAGTTCGCGTTGCATTCCCTCCGGTGCACGGCCGGAGCAGAGTACGATTTTTGCTCCCTTTTCCTTTGCCTTCATCAGTACTTCTATATTTCGATCACAAATCGCTTTTTGATCATTTAATAGCGTTCCATCCAGATCCAGTCCGATAATTTGAATCATTTTCTTTTCCTTCCTATGTTATAACAAACGGCAAAGACATTGCCCTTGCCGTTTATCCTCATTTTTTACTGTTGTCCAATTTGATTCATCATATCAAGAATGCGCTCCAGATCGTCAGGAGAATAATATTCAATTTCGATCTTTCCTTTTCGTTTTCCTTGAATGATATTCACTTTTGTTCCCAGAATATCCTGCATTTTTTGACCAATCGACTGATAAATCAAGGCTTCTACAGGGTCTGTTTCATCTTCTTTCTTCGGTTTCTTTACAGCTTGCACCATTTTTTCCAACTGGCGAACACTCAACTCTTGTTCTATGGTAAGCTGAGCCAACTTTTTTTGTTTTTCTTTGGAATCTACTCCCAAAAGCACCTTTGCATGGCCGGCAGAAATCTTTCCATCTGCTACCATCCCTTGTACCGTTTCATCTAGATTCAGTAAACGCAGAAAGTTAGCAATAGCTGAACGACTTTTTCCGACTTTTTCTGCCACTTCCTCCTGTTTCAGTTGATGGTCTTCCATCAATCGCTTATATGCCAAAGCTTCTTCAATGGGGCTTAAGTCTTCTCGCTGAATATTCTCAATCAAGGAAATTGCCAATGTTTCTTCCGAATTATACTCTTTAATAATAACCGGAACCTTGTCTAAGCCTGCATTTCTAGCTGCACGCCATCTGCGTTCACCCGCAATGATCTGATAAAATCCATCTTTTTTCTGCACGATCAGCGGCTGAAGTACACCGTACTGCTTAATGGATTCCGTTAATTCATCCAATTTCTCGTCATCAAAGTTTTGACGAGGCTGGCTGCGATCGGGTTCTACCTGGTAAATATCCATCATCTGAACACCTTCCTTTATTACCTCGACCTCTTTTACTACTTCAACCTCTTTGATGACCTCTTTGATCACTTCTCTAATTTCAGGTTCTTTTACTTCCTGCTTTTCTGCAACCACTGTTTCCTGCTCAGCCCGCGGAGCAACCATGGGCTCATTTCCAATTAAGGCACTCAGACCACGACCTAGGCCTCTTTTTCTTTTATTTTCCATCATTATCCCCTTCACTGATTCTTTCGAATAACTTCTTCCGCTAGCTCCATATAACTTACAGCGCCCTTTGAACTTCTCTCATAATACAACACCGGCATACCATAACTGGGAGCCTCAGCCAAACGTATATTGCGCGGAATCTTTGTTTCGTATATTTTGCTAGGTAAAAAGCCTTTTACTTCATCCACAACCTGCGTACACAGTTTTGTACGATTATCGTACATGGTAAATAAAATGCCTTCAATGTCAATTTTCGGGTTGAGTCTCTGTTTAACTAAGTTAATCGTGCTGATCAACTGAGTCAATCCTTCCAAAGCATAGAATTCGCATTGTATCGGAACTAAAATCGAATCTGCTGCTCTAAATGCATTAATGGTCAGAATATTTAAAGAAGGAGGACAATCGATCAGAATAAAATCATAATAATCTTTGATTTGAGAGATTTTTTCATCTAAAAGCGCTTCACGATGATCTATACCGATCAATTCTACTTCTGCTCCAGCTAAATCCATGCTAGAAGGAATAATATCCACCTTATAATCCGGCATCTCAATCAGACTTTCTTCTACCGTGGTGTCACCCAACACCATTTCATAACTGGTAGCCATTAATCGATCTTTATCAATACCAAATCCGCTTGTGGTATTACCCTGCGGATCCATATCAATAATCAAAACCTTTTTACCTTTTTCACCTAAACATGCACCTAAGTTCACGGTTGTCGTTGTTTTACCAACACCGCCCTTTTGGTTAGCCACCGCAATTACTTTACCCATATCGATAACCCCTTTCCTCTTCAAAATTCACATTTCACATATTCAAAACAGTCGAAACTAATTATATCATACATTACAGTAAAAGCAAAACCTTTTCAAACCTTCTTCTACGAAATATTTTTCAAAATGTTCCACGTGGAACATTGATCATATTTTCGACTCAATAAAATGTTCCACGTGGAACATTTTGCTCCTAACATACTATTTTAGATAAAAAAACAGGGTTTCCAGTTTATAACAACTAAAAACCCTGCTGAATTTTCATATTATATTAAAGAATTACATCTTTTCGGGCGCCTGTACACCAATCAAGTACAATCCCTGTTTGATTACCTGTGTTACCACGTAAGTCAATTTCAAACGAGCTTTCTTTACGTTCTCCTCGGCATTCATAATACTGTTTTCATGGTAGAACTTGTTGAAAGCAGTAGCCAAAGCCACGGTATAACGAGTGATCATATAGGGCTCCCACTTCTGGCAGGCCTCTTCTACACGTTTCGGGAAGTTTTCGATCAGTTTCAGGATCTCTTGTGAATATTCATCGGTCAGAAGAGACATATCGATCGCCTCCTGCTTTGCAGGATCCCACTGTGCTTTGCGCAATACACTGGATGCACGAGCAAAAGTATACTGTACATAAGGACCGGTCTCACCGTCGAAGTTCAGCACTTGATCCCAGCTGAAGGTTACGTCTTTAATACGATTATTGAACAAATCATGGAATACCACAGCGCCAACGCCTACCTGCTGAGCAACCTGATCCATATTTTCCAAATCAGGGTTCTTTTCCATCATAATTTCTTTTGTCTTTTGAACTGCCTCATGAAGCAGATCTTCCAGGAAAATTACATTACCACCACGAGTAGACAGTTTACCACCTTCCAAGCTTACCAAGCCATAAGGAATGTGCACCAGATCCTTGCTCCAGGGGAAGCCAATCTTTTCACACACTTTGAACCACTGGCTGAAGTGCAGGATCTGCTCCATACCGGTAATGTACAAGCATTTATCAAAGTCATAAGTATCTTTACGATACATAGCAGCAGCAATATCGCGGGTCGCATACAGAGTGCTTCCATCTTTCTTCAGAACGATACAAGGAGGCATATTCTCTTCGCTCAAATCTACAATCTGAGCACCTTCGCTCTCCTGCAGCAGGTTCTTTTCCTTCAAAATGGAGATCAGCTCATCGGTTCTAGTAAAGAAATAGCTTTCGCCCAAGAAGGAGTCAAACTTAACATCCAGCATATCATATACGCGAGAAACTTCTTTCAAGCTGATATCAACAAACAGTTTCCACAGCGCCAATGCTTCTTCATCACCCTGTTCCATGGAAGTAAAGGTTGCACGAGCAATCTCATCCAATTCCGGATCTTTTTCAGCTTCCTCATGGAATTTTACGTACAGTTCCAACAGACCACGAACGCCCTTCTGTTCCACTTCTTCCGGATTGCCCCACTTACGATAAGCTACTACCATCTTACCAAACTGAGTACCCCAGTCACCCAAATGGTTAATACTTACTGTCTTATAACCCATGAACTGCAGCATACGGCTAATGGAGTTACCAATAACAGTGGTACGCAGATGACCAATATGGAAGGGTTTTGCTACGTTAATGGAGGAATAGTCCATAACAACGGTCTTTCCTTCGCCCACAGTGGAGGCACCATAAGCTTTGCCGGCAGCAGCAGCCTCATCCACCTGACCCAGAATAAACTGAGCGCGCCAGGTTTTATTCAAAAACATATTCACATAAGGACCAACTGCCTGAACCTTTTCCAAAATCTCAGAACCTTCCAACTTAGCCGCTACATCCTGAGCAATCAGGTTAGGAGCCTTACGCAAGGTCTTTGCCAAACGGAAACAAGGGAATGCATAATCACCCATTGTCTTCTCTTTAGGAATTTCAATTCCCTCAGCAATCTGCGCCAGTTCTAATTCCGGCAGGCATTTTGCCAGTTCCTGAGCCACATAATCTTTACAATACATATCCACTACCTCCAATATTTTCGGCGGCCAACCTAGCCTACCGTTTACTCTATGGCAGCACTCACGCACCACCGGTTTGATAGGGAACCCGAATCACCATTTCGTAGTATCCCTCATTTTTATTTTCTGCCACTTGAACCGGTACCCCAGCTTCCTTCATATACAAAGCCGCCCGATTCACCGTGTTGGTAAATAAACGAATATCTCGAATGAAGCGCTTGATCCTAGGTCTTGTCAGCCTGTTTTTTACTTCTTCCTTGACTGTGCCGCTCAGCGGCAAACACCTTTCCGGTAAAACCTTCTGCTGTTTCATCAGCAAGTTTTCAATATATTCTTCCGTTTCCCGCACATTCATCCCTTTGACTGCAATCAATTTTGCAGTCTGCACCTGCTGCTCTTCTTCCGAGAGTCGCAGTAAAGCCCGTGCATGTCGTTCTGTGAGTCCATATTCCGCCAAAATCCGCTTGGTTTCGCCACAAAGCCGCAAAATTCGCAGCTTATTCGCCACCGCCGACTGAGTTTTTCCCATCAGCTTTGCAATCTCTTCCTGGGTCATATGGTATTCCTGCGCTAATTTCAAATACCCCAGAGCTTCTTCCATGTAACTTAGATTCTCTCTCTGAATATTTTCAATCAAAGCCAGCACTGCGCTTTCCTCATCGTCCGCATCCACTACAATTGCCGGAATCGCTTTAAGACCCGCCATCTGCGTAGCACGTAACCGTCTTTCACCTGCAATCAGTTCAAATAATCCACCTACACGACGCAGCGTTACCGGTTGGATCACCCCATGATTAGCAATTGATTCTGCCAATTCCTGCAGCGCCGCCTGTTCAAACACGCGTCTTGGCTGCTGCGGATTCGGTACGATCTTGTCCACCCCAATACATTGCACGATTAAATTGTGATTCAATTGTTTTTCCCCCAATATACAGCCGTCAGCATCTCTATTATATAAGGAAGTAATCTTTTTTTACACTCCTGTACCGACGTTCTGCTTCGAATTCGAAAATTGGTAAATTATGCCAATTTCTCTTTCTTTATTTTAGCTTGTTTTCGGGGATATTTCAAGCTTAAATTTCCAGTTTTTTCAAAAAACGCCATCAAATGATCAAAATCACCCTCCGGCAGTTCAGCCTTTAGTGTCTTTTTATGTCGAAGCTGCATCACTTTCATGGCTTTGCCAGCTTCTGCCAGCTCTTCCTCCAAGCTTGGACCCTTATAAGCCACAAACCGGCCGCCCTTTTTCACATAACCACCACAGTACTCCATCAACACATACATGGGAGCCACTGCACGAGCTACCGCCACATCAAACTGCTCACGCAGTCCTTCCTCATGAGCGGAGTCTTCAGCTCGGCCATGTAAACAGGTCACATTTTCCAACCCCAGCTGATCCACCACTTCCTGCAAAAAGTTGACTCGTTTCTGCAGCGAATCGAGCAGTGTCAACTTGATCTCAGGAAACGCGATCTTAAGCGGAAGTCCCGGAAAACCGGCTCCGGTTCCCACATCGATCAGCGTAATCGGTGCTGCAGCGTCATCCTTTTTGGCCCCACGGGCCACCTTCAAAATTTCAGGGCCACCGGCGATGCTGTCCAAAAAGTGTTTGGTTGCCACTTCGCGGGCCTCGGTGATGGCGGTCAGGTTCATTTTTTCGTTCCATTCCACCAACAGGCGGTGATAGGTTTCAAATTGGTCCAGCTGCCGCTGGGAAAGGCTGATGCCCATCGCCTTGGCGCCATCTTCCAAAAGTTGTCTCATAATTACTCCTCTCTTCGTCGATCCGTATGGCGGTGTTGTTCCAGGAATACCAACAATACGTTGATGTCCGCCGGCGACACACCGGAGATGCGTCCCGCCTGACCGATGGATCTCGGTTTTACGGCGCTGAGTTTCTGTTGTGCTTCTCGACGAAGACCTTGAATTTCATTGTAATCCAGGTTTTCGGGGAGTTTTCGCTCTTCCAGGCGCTTGAATTTTTCCACCTGCAGGAGCTGTCGTTGTATATAGCCATCGTATTTGATCTGAATGGCCGCCTGTTCCGCTGCCGTAGGCAGGATTTCAGGCCGATCGGGATCAAATTCTCGAATGGTTTCATAAGTATGTTCCGGTCGCTTCAGCAAATCTGCCAGCAAGCCGTGTCCACCCGTGGATTTGGTAGTTTGAAGACGCTGAATCTCGCTCTCGATCTGCTGTTTTTTAGTCAAGAAACGTTCGTACCGTTCCTTATTAATAAGACCAACACGATGTCCTTCTTCCGTCAGTCGCAGATCTGCATTGTCCTGACGCAGAAGCAAACGATACTCCGCACGGGATGTCATCATTCGATAGGGCTCATTGGTTCCTTTCGTCACCAGATCATCGATCAATACGCCAATGTAGCTGTTGGTACGGTCCACCTTAATGGGTTCTTTGCCCTGCAGCGCCATAACAGCGTTGATACCGGCCACCAGACCCTGAGCCGCAGCTTCTTCATAACCGGAGCTTCCGTTGAACTGACCGGCACTGTACAGGCCGCTCACCTGCTTCAGTTCCAAAGTACTCTTCAGCGCCAAAGGATCCACACAATCGTATTCAATGGCATAACCGGTACGCATCACTTCCACATTTTCCAAACCGGGAATGGTTCGGAGCATATCGCGCTGTACATCTTCCGGCAGAGAGGAGGACATGCCTTGTACATAGTACTCGTTAGTACTCTCTCCCTCCGGCTCCAGGAAGATCTGATGCCGTTCTTTATCAGCAAAACGTACTACCTTGTCTTCAATAGAAGGACAGTATCGGGGGCCTATTCCATGGATCACACCGCCATAGAGCGGGGATCGATGCAGATTAGCACGAATGATATCGTGGGTCTGCTGATTGGTATAGGTCAAATAGCAGGGACGCTGCTCTCTCTTGATCTCTTCCGGATCGGTTTCAAAGGAGAAAGGAATCACTTCTTTATCACCTTCCTGGATCTCCATTTTGCTGAAGTCCAGGGTCTTGCCGTCCACACGAGCAGGGGTTCCGGTTTTAAAACGTCGCATGGGAATGCCCAGTTCTTCGATGGACCGAGTCAGTCCACCGCAAGCAGCCTGCAGGCCATTGGGACCGGTGTGAGTCTCATACTCACCGTGGATACAGCGGGCGTTCAAATAGGTACCGCTGCAGATGATGGCAACTTTACAGGGATAGTATGCGCCGGTGGCGGTCATAACGCCCACCACTTTCTTCTGACCATCCACCTCCTGCACATCCACCTTTACCACTTCATTCTGGCGGATCATCAGATTGGGCTGGTTTTCCAGGACCAGTTTCATGCGTTCTTTATAGCGGAACTTATCGGCCTGGGCGCGCAAAGAGTGCACCGCTGGGCCTTTTGCCGTGTTCAGCATGCGTGACTGTATATAGGTGTGGTCGATATTGCGACCCATTTCACCGCCGATGGCGTCGATCTCTCGCACCAAATGACCCTTGGATGTACCTCCAATATTGGGGTTACAAGGCATCATAGCAATGGAGTCCAGTGAAATGGCAAATAAAATGGTGTTCATTCCGAGTCTGGCTGCTGCCAATGCTGCTTCACAGCCTGCATGGCCACCGCCAATTACGGCAATATCAACTGGTTTTTCTTGATACATAGGATTCCTTCTTTATTAAATAGCATTATATTTAGCTTACACTTATTGTTCCACGTGGAACAGTGGGAAACAATTTTTTAAAATTATCTCTGTATTTGTGCACAATACGCACAAGTATACTATCTTATAATTATAACAAGATAGAGAGGGAAAAGCAATAGGGGCGGGTAGGTTTTCATCGCCAACGGTAATATTTTGCTTCCACTGCTGCAGCGGGGCCGCTGATCTTGAAAGGTGCAAACTCGCCTGCTCCGCAGGCTCAAACATGCGCCTTTCAAGGCGGCCTTCCTTGCATCACTGGGCAAAATATGAATCGCCGGCTTATGAAAACCAATCCGCCCTTTTGATTACTCCGACCACAATATTTCTATATAGGGATTGAAAATGTTATGGAATTTCAAATTGAAGTGCACACTTGCAGACAACACTCACTTCATTATATAATAGTCATAGATTTATATGTTAAGAGGTTCCGAAAATGAAAAAGTATATATTTCTTTTATTCCTCTTCACCTGCATCTTAAATTTAGCAGGCTGCTCCTCCAAAACTGAAGACGAAGAATCATCATCCGTCCCTATTGTCATCGTAAAAAGATCCGATACTAAAGCAGAACTTTCTGCCGAAGAATGCATGCTCGTTTCCAATATGCTCAATGATCAAAAATGGCGAAATAGTCTATGGGATTGTGCTTGCGACTGTACTATAGTCATTAATGATCAGCCCCTTTTATATTGTTCCGATTGCGGCACATTTAATGACAATGAAAATATTCGCTGTACAGAATTAGAAGAACAACAACGAACAGAACTAAACGCAATCCTTTCACAATATATTACATTGGGTGAATGGGAATAAAATATAACAGCGCCGATCTTATCAAAGACCGGCGCCCATTTTTTCTTTCAATTCTAATACCTTTTCTTCAATTTTGCGAATCGTATACAAAAATGCTTCATCTTCTTTGCCGCTGGGATCCTCCAATCCCCAATCTTCCCTCCATTTGCAGGGCAGGGTTGGACACTGCACATTACAACCCATGGTGATCACCACATCCACCTCCGGAATATCACTTAGAAGCTTACTGTACTGAGTCTTTTCCATGTCAATTCCATGTATCTTCTTCATCAGACGCACCGCATCCTGATTGATCTGCAGCTTTGTTTCAGTGCCGGCAGAATAGCTTTCAAATACATCCGCCGCCAGCCTTTTCCCCAGCGCCTCCGCAATCTGACTCCGACAGGAATTATGTACACATACAAAAGCAACCTTCGGCTTGTTCATGTTCATTACACCTCAGTATCATTGTAAAAAGGACAGCGCTTACCAATACATTGCGCATTCATCTGACTTCGGCTGCACACCGGCACCGTTTTTTCCATCTTCACGCCAAGCTGCTCTGCAGCAAAATCGATGGCAGCTAAAATAGAAAGATAAGAATCTCTTTTACAGCAGCGCGGGCCTCCCACCCGGCCAATACTTTCCAAAGACTTAGCTGTCATTCGGTTGCTGAGTCCCCAGGGCTCTATAGCAAGGGGTGTCGACTTGGTGGCGATCGACATAAACTGCCCGGCACTTACGCCAGTGCCGCAGGCGCCCCAAAAGCCACAAGCTCCACCGGGCACCGCTCTGCCGCGGCTGGACATTTCCTGAAGGGCGCTCGCCAGATCGATTTCGCCTCCGGCGTTATAATACGCGGTCAAAAGAGCCGCGCCCACCATCACGTGATGCTCTGGACCATGCATATGGCAGAAGGGCAAAGCCATCATCTTTTCCACAATTTCCACAGGATCTTTCGATGTTTCCGCCAGACACAGTCCAAAAATCTGATCCATCCCCGCCATGTGACAGTCGCTGCACACGTAGTGTCCCTGCTCGCAACGGGTCTTACTCATTTCTTTTTTATGACAAATCGCGCACTCCATCAGTTCATCCTGCTGCAGATACACCAGCGGGGCCTTGCAAATCAAACATTCTTCTTTCATGGTAACCTCCCACATATCAGAAAATCACATATATCATAACAAAAACGCCCGAGTATCGCAACCGCAAAAATCTCACAATTTCATTGGCTTCTCACTTAATTCGATGTATAATGATCATAATCTAATTTACGAAACGAGGTACTACCATGAATCTTGATCAAATGAAACAAAAATATGCCTATACTTTGGCTAAAGTGGGTCTGAATGTGCAGCCTGGCCAGCCGGTGCTGGTGGAGGCCGTCATCGAGGGCGCCTACTTTACCCCCATCTTTGCCGAGGAGTGCTACAAACTGGGCGCTTCCAACGTAATCGTGCACTATTTGGACGAGCCCAACATGACCGTTGCCGCCAAATACCGCAGCGATGCTGATATTCGCAAGGTCGAAGACTGGGAAGAGCTGCAGAACCAAAAATATCTGGATGAGGGCGCCTGCTATGTGCGCCTCGAGGGCGTGAACCCCACCCTCATGGCCGACCTCACCGAGGCTCAGGCCAACGCCATCTTCGCCCACACCGATGCCGTCCGCAACATCATGCGCAAGGCTAGCCGCGAAAAACACTGCCAGTGGCTCATCGCCATGATCCCCACCCAGGAATGGGCCGAGTTCATCCTTCCCGATGTGCCCAAGGAAAACGCTCTGGAAGAATTGTGGAAACTGCTTCTCAAGCTCTGCTACATCGACGAGACCAACGACGTAGAAGCCACTTGGGCAGCTAAGGATGTTCGTACCGCGGAGCGCGGAAACAAGATCGATTCTTACAATTTCAGAACACTTCATTACACCGCCGGCAACGGCACCGATTTGACGGTAACCCTCACTCCCTATTCTAAGTTTGGTCATCAGCGGCCTAAAGATGCTCCTCCGTCAAACTTCGTTCGCTTCCACGCCAACATTCCCTCCGAGGAGATCTGCACTTCTCCTGAAAAATTCGGCACCGATGGTATTGTATTTGCCTCTAAGCCTTTAGTTCTGGGCGGCAAGAGCATCGAAAACTTCGGCTTCCGCTTTGAAAAGGGTAAAGTAGTCGAAGTCATTGCCGAAGAAGGTAAAGAAATGCTGGAAGCTCTGGTAGCCATGGATGAAAACTCCGGCTATTTAGGCGAGGTAGCTCTGGTGGATTACCACTCTCCCATCTCCATGTCCGGTATCGTATACTACACCACCCTGATCGATGAAAATGCGTCCTGTCACCTGGCACTGGGTCGTGCCCTTGGCCGTCCGCTGCCGGAGGACTCTCCCTGGACTCTTAATGATGCTGTGATCCACATCGACTTCATGGTCGGTACTCCCGACATGCGCATTGTGGGCACCACTGAAGATGGCGAAGAAGTAGTGGTATTCGATAAAGGTGACTTTGTTTTATAAAAAAGGATAAGCTTCTTTGCAGAGGCATTATTTTCTTCTACTTACCGATATCGATCACTTTTTCATTCATATTTTCCTTCGTCCACAGACAAAGAAAACGTCTGATTCTCTAATAAGGTTCTGATAGGTAATTTTTTATTATTTTTCAAGCAGGGCTTATATCAAATCCGCTTGTTCGAGCCTGCGCAGCAGGTGAGTTTGCGGATTTGATATGAAAAAGCCGCGCCGAAAAATAATAAAAAATACCGTAGAACCGTTTAGAGAATCAGACGTTTATTTTCCTAAGCAGAATCGACTGAAGATCTCCCCAATTACATCTTCCTGGGTGCTCCGTCCGGAGACCTCACCCAAAAAGTCACAGGCCTGACGAATATCGATGATCAAAAGATCCTGTTCAAAACCATAGCCATCGATCACACGAGCCAAAGCTTCATCCGCCCTCATCAAAGCCTGCTTTTGGCGCATGTTGGCAACCATGGGGCGATCACTCACTAAAATATCTCCTCCAAAGAAAAGCCGCTTGATCTGCTCGGTCAAAGCCTCCATACCCAGCTGCTCTTTGGCTGAAATTTCAAGAAACCGTTCAGGATCCACATCCGGCAAGGCAGCCAAAATTGAATCCTTACTCTGCCAGCCCGCATCCGTCTTATTCAACACCACAAGATACTGGCGATCCTTCACGCGTTCAAACAGTTCCTGCTCTTCCGGTTCGATATCGCGGGTCGCATCCAGCACAAATAGAGCCAAATCACTCTCCTCGATGGAAGCAAAAGCCCTCTCCACACCGATCTTTTCCACAATATCCTCAGTTTCACGGATGCCCGCCGTATCCATAATTCGAATCGGAATTCCTCCCAGATCCAGCGTCTCCTCCAGTACATCGCGGGTCGTACCGGGAATCGACGTTACAATCGCCCGCTGCTCCCGCAGCAGCATATTGAGCAAACTACTTTTACCCACATTCGGCTTGCCCACAATCGCTACCTTTACTCCCTGCCGCAGCATACGACCACTCTCCGCCGTGGAAAGCAGTTGCTGCACTTCCTCCCGGACCGTCAAACAGTTTTCATGCACTTCTTCATCGGAAATCTCCGGCACATCATACTCCGGATAATCAATATTCACTTCCATCGATACGATCGTATCGATCAGCTTCGATCGCAGTTGGTCGATCTTATCTGCTAAGTTACCACCCAGCTGATTCACCGCAGCCTTCAGTGAATAGGAAGTCTGCGCACTGATCATATCCATCACGGCCTCCGCCTTGGTCAGATCCATACGGCCATTCAAAAAAGCACGTTTAGAAAACTCACCCGGCTCCGCCATCTGCGCTCCGGCCGCAATCAGCGCCTGAATAATACGATTACAAATATACATACCACCGTGGCAGTTGATCTCCACGGTATCCTCACCGGTAAAGGTACGAGGTGCGCGCATCACCAACGCCAGCACTTCATCGATCTTTTCCTCTTGGTCCGAAGGCTCAACGATCCAGCCATACAGCGCCTTATGAGACTCAGCCTTGCTCAGCTTTTTCCCAAAAGCCGATACAAACACCTTATCTGCAATCTCAAACGCCTGCGATCCTGTCATACGGATCACCGCCACGCCACCGGTACCCACCGGAGTAGACAGTGCTACAATCGTTCCCTCATCAAATTGGATCATTGCTTTTACCTCCGTCATTTTTTCCGGCCCCGCCGGAAACCGGACGAAACCTTATGTATTATACACCAAAGCCCCCTCAAGGGTCAATGCATACAAAAAGGCTGCCGCAAATTTCCTTTGCAGCAGCCTTAATTGGTTAATTAGTGCTGATTACGTCTTCTCTTAGGAGAGATGATTACCTTACGGTAAGGCTCTTCTCCATCGCTGTGGGTTTCAACAGCACGGTCAGCCTGCAGTACAGAGTGGATGATTCTTCTTTCATAAGGATCCATCGGCTCCAGCACTACGCGATGGCCGGTGCGTTTTACCTTTTTAGCCAAATTGATGGCCAGCTTTTCCAGAGTTTCCTGACGACGAGCGCGATAGCCCTCGGTGTCAAGTTTCAGACGAACATGATCGGCGCGGCCTTTGTTTACAACCAAGGTAGCCAGATACTGGAGAGAATCCAGAGTGGCACCACGCTTACCAATGATCACACCCATGCCTTCGCCATCGATGCTCACTTCCATAATGCCTTCGGCAGAGAAACGAGTTTCAATGGCCACCTGAATGCCCATAGCGCCCAGCAGTTCGGTCAAAAATGCTTTTACCTTAGCCTGCACTTCTTCAGCATCAGCGGGAATCTCGTAAACGGGAGCTTCGAAAGCGGGTTTAGCCTGAGCCTCTTCCTCGCGATTTTCAAAACGCTCTTCACGATTTTCGCGACGGTCATCGCGACGGCGATCACGGCGGCCTTCGCGGCGGTCACGACGCTCTTCACGATTTCCGCCCTTTGCTTCGCGAGCAGAGTTCGCTTCACGCAGACGCTTTTCGATGGTATCGTCGATCACTACCTTTTCGCCGGTAACAGTTACTGCTTCAATGGGCTGCATGGGAGCAGGCTCCTCTTTTGCTTCCTCTTTAGCAGGTTCTTCCTCAGCAGCGTTGGTAACCTTTACGTTGCTGATCGGCTCAGAAGCTTCTACAACGGGCTCTTCACCATCTTTTAAAGTGGCGCGAACCTTAAAGTTCTTACCGAACAGGCCCATAAAACCTTTGCTGCCTTCTTCTAATACTTCAATTTTAACTTGATCACTGGAGGCGCCCAGCTGCAATAAAGCGTTTGTGATCGCCTCGTCAAGGGTTTTGGCGGTAACTACAACTGAGTTCATTCTTTGCTTTCCTCCTGCTTTTCTTCAGACGTTTCTGCCTGAGAATCGCGCAGCATTTTCTGCTTTTCACGTTCTTCCTGCTGCTGCTTCATGGCTGCAACCTTGTTGCCGGCCATGCTGCTCTTGTTATTTGCAGCAGTACCAATGCGATTACCGGTCTTCTTGTCGATGCTGGATTTAGCTGCTTCTTTCAGCTTTTTCTTCTCAACAAGTTCTTCGCGTCTTTTCAGAGCTTCACGATAATCTTCTCTGTCTAAAATTCGATCCATAATGATCTGGCTGAAAATACCAACGATGTTACCAAAGATCCAGTACAGACCCAGACCCAGCGGCATAGAAGCCGTGAAGAATGCGGTCATGACGGGGAATACATAGGTCATCATTTTCATATTATTCTGCTGCTTGATCTTACCATCTTTGCTGGCCATTTTCTGACGGCGTTCATTCGCCTTCTGAGACATCCAGCTCTGAAGGAAGGTCGTAGCACCGGAAACCAACGGGAAGATGATACCAAGACCCAGCCAGCCGGGAGCCTCCGACAGGTTAAAGGTAAAGGCACCAAATCCAAGGGTGTTGTATGCATGAGTCAGATCATAGCTAGCTTCGAAAGCAGCATTGCCGGCCAGGCCGGTGATCTCCTTCAACTGCACCCACTGGTCTCTGGACAGATGATACAGCAGATCCATTACAGATTCGGTTTTGTTAATGTCAAATTTACTTAAGCCGTTCATCACAGCTTGGAAGGGCTCGGTCAACTTATCAGCATAACCGGTAATCCCCTGAACTTGAACGGCCATCGCTTCATACAGATCGCCGATCTCGGTTACATAGAAAGGTACATTCCGCAGTACTTCAAACAGAGCGAACAGGATGGGCATCTGGATCAAAAGCGGAAGACAGCCGCTCATGGGGCTGGCATTATGCTTTTTGTAGAGCTCCTGAATCTCCATGTTCATCTTCTGGCTGGACTCGGGATCTTTCTTGTTTTTGTACTTATCCTGAATTTTTTCAACCTTAGGCTGCAGACGGGTCATCGCACGGGTAGACCTCTGCTGCTTCATCATCAACGGCATCAGCAGGATTCTTGTAATGATTGTAAACAGTACAATCGTTACTGCAAGAGCCTGATTAGTGATGAGCTGAGTCACCACGTAAAATACACCGTCAAAAATGTAGCCCAAAATAAAGGCAAAAGGTTTCAAAAGCCAGTTAGTACTTGCTGCCAAACTCACAAAATTCAATGGCTTTGCTCCTCTCTGCTTTGGCGGTCGTTACGGTACGGGATCATAACCGCCCGGATGAAAAGGATGGCATTTTAATATTCGTTTGATGGCCAATCTCGTCCCTTTAAATGCTCCGTATTTTTTGATCGCCTCGTAGGCATAGGCGGAACAAGTAGGATAAAAACGACACGCGGCCGGTTTTAGTGGTGATATACACTTTCGATAAAAGGTAATGATCCCCAACAATATAAACTTCATCTCATCCGTTTCCCTTTAATACTCCTAGGTTTTTGCCAAGCTTAAGCAGGGATACTTCCATATCAGTGCTCTTTTTATTTTTAGCTGCTCTCCTGGCGACGATCACAAAATCGTATCCGATCTTAAACTTATCTTCATGAAGCCGATATGCTTCCTTAATGATTCGTTTTACTCTGCTTCGCACGACACTATTTCCAATTTTCTTACTGACGGTGATACCTAGGCGATTCACCGATAGGTCATTTTCCAAAAAATAAAACGCGATGCAGTAGTCAGCCTTGGATTTACCGTGGCTGTAAACCTGACGAAATTGTAAGTTTTTGAGGCTTTGTATCATACACTCACCCTCATTTCATAAACGATACAGTTCGCTATATCGAACTTAAATCAAATAAAATTCTTTCCTTATTAAAGGAAAGAATTTTTGGAAAAATAAATATTGAATCGGCCTTGTTCAAATCCAAAACCGATTCAATTCATTGTCATATCTACGCGAAGTAATGATTAATTAAGCAGTCAGAGTCTTTCTGCCTTTTCTTCTTCTTCTAGACAAAACCTTTCTTCCATTAGCGGTTGCCATTCTTTTTCTGAAACCATGTTCTCTCTTACGCTGTTTGGTTTTCGGCTGAAAAGTCATCTTCATCTCGACTACACCTCCTTATTTTAGAGCACCTTTCTTATTATATTGAAGCACCCCCTTTTAGTCAAGCTTTTTTTCGATAAAATCCCCAGAAATTACATGTTTTTTTAACGATTTTCCCTGTGGATATCCTCTTAAAAATTATAAAGTTATCCACATTTTTATGGGAGTTACCCACATTTTGTGGATAAACTTGTGCACAACATTTTCACAAATCCTTTATTTACTGGGCTTACACGTTGTGGATAAGGTGGAAAAAGTTATCCACATTATCCACATTTCTTTCCACATTTTACGAAATTGTTAACTGGTTTCATAAAAAAGAAATACTTTCGAAATGATTTTGAGACAAAATCCCATTTATTATCCATTTTTAACCACTATATCCTGTTTTTGGTATTTTTTAGGGAAAGTTATCCACAAAGTTATCAACATTACTAACACAGAAAAAGCGATTTTTTCTGCTAAAATCACTGCATATTATTCATAATTTTCCCTTTTTTTCTGCCTATTTTTCCCTTATTTAGACTTATCCACAAAGTTACCCACAAAATGTGGATAACCATGTGGACAACTTTTTCTACGTATTTATCAAACCCACTGTTTATCGCACTTTTTACTGTGTATAACCTTATCCACTTTATCCACCATGACTTCTATTGGAAAAAACAAAGAAAAATACTTTTTTTTCTTTGTTTTTGGTTGAAGAAAATCTTCATTTTTGGTATCATATAGAGTGATTTATTGTGGTTTATTATCCCCTTTGGAGGTTTCTTTTTATGAATTACGATGCAACCCTGATCTACAACAGTGTTAAAGAGCTTTTGCGTCAACGTTTGACCGACATCAGCTTTGATACCTGGTTTAAAAACCTGGTTCCTTTGTCAGTAGATAACAATGTACTGATTCTGGAGACCCAGACTCCGGTAGCTAAAGATATTATTTCTGCCCGTTTTGCTTCAGATTTTGCTCAGTGTTTGAAAGAGCTTGGCTACGATATGCTGACCTTTAACGTAATCGATGCCGGCACCTATGTAAAACCGGAAGAAAACGCCTCTGCCGGTGAAAATAACATGGAAGAATTGGTGAAAAAAGCCGGTTTAAACCCCCGCTACACCTTCGATAACTTTGTCTCCGGTGCTAATAACCGTTTAGCTTACGCCTCTGCAGTAGCTGTAGCAGATTTTCCCGGAAACACCTACAACCCCTTATATATTTGGGGAAGCCCCGGTTTAGGTAAAACCCATTTAATGCAATCTATTGGACATCATGTATTGCAGGGTGATCCTACTAAAAAGGTATTGTATGTTTCTTCTGAAACCTTTACCAGTGAAATGATCACGGCCATCAGTACAAAGCGCACCGAAAGCTTTCGTCAAAAATACCGTGAAATCGACGTACTACTGATCGACGATATCCAATTCCTAGGCGGTAAAGAAGGTACTCAGGATGAATTCTTCCATACCTTTAATGCTTTATATCAGGCAAATAAACAGATCGTAATTTCCGGTGATCGTCCTCCGGAGGAGATCCAGCTGCTGGAAGAAAGAATCCGTTCTCGTTTTAAATGGGGTATGTTGGCTGATATTAAAGCCCCCGACTATGAAACCCGTGTTGCAATTCTTCAAAAGAAAGCCCATGTAGCCAACATCAATATCGATCTTTCTGTTTTAAGTTACATTGCAAACAATGTTTCCTCTAACATACGAGAACTGGAAGGCGCTTTGACCCGTGTTGATGGTTTTAGCCGCCTGTATCCGGATCGTCCCATCGATATTGAAGTAGCTCAGGAAGCTTTAAAAGACTATATTGGTTCCGATGTTAAACGGATCATAACCATTCCCAGAATCATCGATATTGTTTGCGAGCGGTACGATATTTCCGCTGATGATATCCGTTCCAAAAAGAAACCTAAGGAAATCGCATATCCCAGACAGATCGCCATGTACTTAAGCCGCAAACTAACTGATGAACCTTTAGTTAACATTGGCAGCTATTTTGGCGGCCGTGATCATACAACTGTCATGCATGCTTCCAATAAAATCGAAGAAGATCTAAAAGGCAGTCAGGGTGATGAACTGAGAAAGTCTTTAGAAGATATGAAACGCCGTATTACAGGTGAATAAGTTCGCCAAAGGCTAACCTTTTCAGAACCTCAGGTTCTTACGAAGCTTCGTTTTAAAACGTCAAAAAATCCTTTTACGGGTGTATATTAATTCAAAATATACACTTTTATGCAGCAAAAAAGTTATCCACAATATTTTGTGGACAACCCGTGTTTTTTGGTGGATAACTTGTGTTTTTCTTGTGGATAACATGTGGACAACTCAACACTTATCCACATCCCAATTTTCATAAATTTCAAGCTGTGTGGATATTGTGGACAACCACCCCATTTATCCACAGGTTTTCCACCAACTTATCCACATCAATTTTCCGCATAAATAAAGGGTTTACGACACTTTTCAACATAATTCACACCCCTACTACTATTACTACTAACAATAAATTATATATATATTATAAATCCAACCAATCCTCGAAAGGAGATCCTCATGTTAACCATTTGCAATCGCAACGACCTTCTTAAAAGTGTAAGTACTGTTTCTAAAGCTGTCTCTGCTAAAACCTCAATGCCCATTCTGGAATGTATTCTTCTTGATGCAGAAGGCGGTCAATTAACATTATTAGGAAATGATATGGATATGGGCATCCAGACCAACATCGAAGCTGTTGTTAAAAAAGAAGGCTGCATCGCTGTTAATGCTCGTATGTTTTCTGAAATCATTCGTCGTCTTCCCGATGAAGATGTAAAAATCGAATCCGACGACAATTATAACATTACTATTGAATGTGCTCGTTCTAAATTTAATTTGGCAGGTCAGAATGGAGATGAATTCCCCAGATTGCCGGAAGTACAAACGAAGCAGCAAATTGTTCTGTCCCAGGGTACCTTCAAAGATATGATCCACAAAACCATTTTTTCCATCGCACCTGAAGATAGCGGTCGTCCGATCTTAACCGGTGAACTGATGGATATTCGCGATGGATATCTGTATTTGGTAGCAGTAGATGGTTTCCGTATTTCCATGCAGAGAACCCAGGTAAATTGCCCTGAAGATTTTAAAGTAACCGTTCCCGGAAAAGCTTTAAATGAAATTAATAAGATTTTGGAAAATGAAGAAGATTCCTTAATGACTGTAAACTTCACCGGTAAGCATGTTATTTTCCAGATGAATGAAACCACCGTGCTGACAAGACTTTTAGAGGGTGAATTCCTGCAGTATCAGCGTAATTTAAATATGGATTTCAAATCGAAAGTTGTCATTAATAAGAAAGAACTTTTGGATAGCGTTGACCGTGCTGCTTTGATTAGTCGTGAGAGCAAAAATAGTCCCATTCGTTTCCAAATCGAGGATGAAAAAATGGTGATCACTTCTAACGCTGAAAACGGTAGTGCTTATGAAGAGATCGCATTGAATCTGGAAGGTGAAGGACTTACGATCGCATTTAATCCTCGTTATTATTTAGAGGCATTGAAAGCAATTGAAGAGGAAGTGGTTTGTATTTTGTATTCTTCTTCTTTGACTCCTTGTATTATTCAGTCTACTGAATCGGAAGATTATAAATACTTTATTCTGCCGATTCGTCTGCATTCTTAATTTTAGATAAGAGGTAAATTTTATGAAGATCTGTAAAGTGAAAGGCGAGTACATTCAGTTGAATCAGCTGTTGAAATTAGAAAATGTGGTTGCCACCGGTGGAGAAGCACGTCAGTTGATCGAGCATGGTATGGTATATGTAAATGGTGCGGTAGCAGATGCCATTCGTAAAAAAATCAGAACCGGCGATAAGGTAGAAGTTAGTGGTCAGGTTTTGATGGTTCAGTGCGAGGAATAATCGTTATAAAATAAGAGCGAGTGAAAAATAATCTTACAATATGTATGTAAAACGCTTACGATTAAAAAATTTTCGCTGTTACGAAGATCTGGATGTGGAACTTTCGCCTAATATTAATATTATCTACGGAAAAAACGCTCAGGGAAAAACAAATTTGTTAGAAGCAGTATATTACTGTGCCACAGGAAGGTCACATCGTACATCCTATGATAAAGAATGTATTCGATATGATCAAGATGAAGCCATGATCAAAATCTGGTATGACAAATATAAGGAAGATCAGATCGAGATCCACCTGCGTAAAAATGGACGTAAGTCGGTGGCTATTAACGGATATCCTGCTAAAAAAATCAATGAACTCTTTGGATGTTTTCATGTAGTGGTATTTTCACCGGAAGATCTTTCGTTGATCAAAAGTGGTCCGGCAAAACGGCGAAAATTTATGGACATGGAGATCTGTCAAGTAGATCCGGTTTACCTGCATGATCTGCAGCAATACTGTAAAGTGCTGCGTCAGCGAAACCAATTGCTGAAAGAGATCAGCCGGGCGCCGGAAAAAAAGGAGACTATATTTGCCTGGGATCTGCAGCTGGTGCATTATGGTGTAAAAGTAATGCGCCGCAGGGCAGAATTTGTGAATCGACTGCAAAAACATACTTCCGTCATTCATAGCAGTATAACCCATGGAGAAGAGTCTTTAAAAATCTTGTATGAGAACGCCATAGCAATGGATGAGAGTGTTTTCCAGCGACAGCTGGAAAAAGATTTTGCAAGGGATCAACGGTATGGCAGTACCTCGGCGGGGCCTCATCACGATGATCTGGCTTTATATATTGATGGGGCGGATGTGCGCGTGTATGGCTCTCAGGGACAGCAGCGCACCACAGCGCTGTCGATGAAGCTGGCAGAACTGGAAATGATGAAGGAAGAAATTGGTCATAGTCCGGTTTTATTGCTGGATGATGTGATGAGTGAACTGGATCAGGATCGGCAGTTGCATTTGGCTCGGTACATTCAGGAAAATCAGACTATTATTACCTGTACAGGTATTGAAGATAGTATTCGCAGGCTGCCTGCAGGCAAGATGTATCAGATCCAAAAAGGGAGGATCATGCAATGAGTAACTTTTTGGCGTATATCAGCCGTATGAAATATATTAAGCGGTGGGGCCTGATGCGCAGTAATCGGGAAGAGAATGTGCAGGAACATAGTCTTCAGGTGGCGATGTTTGCCCATTGTTTGGCTCTGATTGAAAATAAACGCTATGGCGGCAAGCTGGATCCGCAAAAGGTGATGGCAATTGCGGTGTATCATGAAACCGGTGAGGTGATTACCGGAGATTTGGTGACACCAATTAAGTATTATAATCCGCAGATTACACAGGCCTATAAAGATGTGGAAAAGGTGGCGGAGGAGACAATGATCTCGATGCTGCCGGAAGAGTTTCAGGAAGAATATCGAAACTTAATTCAGCCGCAGGATGCATATGAAATCAAAATTGTGAAGGCGGCGGATACGCTGGCTGCGTATGCTAAATGTATTGAAGAACTGAAAACAGGCAACATTGAATTTGCAAAAGCAAAGGATACTGTGCTGAAAAAACTACACGAGATGAATATGCCTTGTGTGGAGGATTTTTTAAAGGAATTTATGCCCGGTTTTGAAGTAACTTTAGATGAATTAAATGAAAAATAAGGTTGACTTTGGGCGGTTCATGACTTATAGTTATATGGTTAAAGGAAAAATTAAATTTTACGTATAAAGAAAGGGTTTTAAGATGATCAATCGTCATTTTTTTACATCTGAATCCGTGACTGAAGGACATCCGGATAAGATTTGTGACCAGATCTCCGATGCCATTTTGGACGAGATCATGTCTCAGGACCCCATGGGCCGTGTGGCCTGTGAGACCACTGCCACCACTGGCATGGTTATGATCATGGGTGAGATTACTACCAATTGTTATGTTGATTTTCCGAAGGTTGCTCGTAATGTAATCAAGGAAATTGGATACGATAATGCAGAATATGGTTTTGACTGTAATACCTGCTCTGTACTGAGCGCTATTGATGAGCAGTCTGCTGACATTGCTCTGGGTGTAGACCATTCGGTAGAAAACAAGTCCGGTTCTGAAAATGAAGCTGATCTGTTTGGTGCCGGCGACCAGGGTATGATGTTTGGTTATGCTTGCGACGAAACTCCTGAGCTGATGCCTTTGACTGCATCCTTGGCTCATAAGCTTGCAAAGCGTTTGACCGAAGTAAGAAAGAGCGGTCTTCTGCCCTACCTGCGTCCTGATGGAAAATCTCAGGTTACCGTTGAGTTTGAAAACGATCAGCCTAAGAGAATTGATACCGTTGTTATTTCTTCTCAGCACAGCGAAGAGGTGACCACCGAGCAGCTGCGCAAAGATATTCTGGAGCATGTTATTATGTATATTTTGCCTCAGGATATGATCGATGAGGATACTAAATTCTATATTAATCCCACCGGCCGTTTTGTAGTGGGTGGTCCTCAGGGTGATACCGGTTTGACCGGCCGTAAAATCATTGTAGATACTTACGGTGGTTGTGCTCGTCATGGTGGCGGCGCTTTCTCCGGTAAGGATCCGACAAAGGTAGACCGTAGTGCTGCTTATGCTGCTCGTTATGTAGCTAAGAATATTGTAGCTGCTGGCCTGGCTAAGAAGTGTGAACTTCAGATCGCTTATGCGATCGGTGTATCTAAGCCTGTGTCTGTAATGGTAGATACTTTTGGTACCGGCAAATTCAGCGACAATGAGATCGCTGCTGCTGTGGATCAGATCTTTGATCTGCGTCCTGCTTCTATTATTAAGAACCTAGAACTGAGAAAGCCCATCTACAGACAGCTGGCTGCTTATGGTCATATGGGTCGTGAGGATCTGGGTGTACGTTGGGAAGATACCGACAAAGTTGAAGCTCTGAAAGCATATTTTAATATTTAATTCAAAAAAATCAGGAGGAATCATGAACGTAACTGAAGCTATTTTTAAGAGAAGAAGTATTCGTCGTTTTTCACCCCAGCCGGTGGATAAGGAAGTGCTGTATGAATTGGTGCAGGCTGCGCGCATGGCTCCTGCTGCTGCGAATATTCAGCCCCTGCAGTATATGATCGTGCATCAGAAACAGTTATTGGATCCGGTATTTGATTGTACGCTGTGGGCAGGTTATTTGGAAGATTATGCTCCAAAGCCGGGATTCCGCCCCATGGCTTATATTGTTGTACTTGTAAATGAGGACATCAAGAAGGCAGGCAATGATAACGATGCCGGTGCAGCCGTGCAAAACATTTTGTTGACTGCTGTTGAAAAGGGATTGGGAAGCTGCTGGATCGGTTCTGTAAACCGTAAAAAAATGAGAAAACTTTTGGGCGTTCCCGAAAATTGCAAGATCCATACTGTAGTTGCACTGGGTTATCCGTTGGAAGATCCGGTATGGGAAGAAATGGAAGATTCTCATAAATACTATTTGGATGAGGAGCGTCGTCTGCATGTGCCGAAACGCCGCATGTGTGATGTGATCGTTCCTGTGGAGCCGAACTTTGAAGATGTAGAGGCTCAGGCAAATCCGGAAGACTTTGAATAAGGCGATATGAATCGTCTGTTTTGCGCTATGCGAACAGACGATTCAATGTTTTTTAGAATGATTTGATGAGAAGAATTGATAAATCGATTTGAATAAAAGGAGAAAATAAGTTATGAAAAAAGTAGCCGTTATTATGGGTAGTGACAGCGATTGGGGCGTAGTTCAGAAAGCTGTTAAGGTATTGAAATCTTATGAGATTCCCTGTGAAGTTCATGTAATGAGCGCACATCGTACTCCTGTTCAGGCCAGTGAGTTTGCTGCCAATGCAAAAGCTAATGGCTTTGGTGTAATCATTGCGGCTGCCGGTATGGCTGCTCATTTGGCAGGTGTTCTGGCTGCTCATACTACCATTCCGGTAATCGGTATTCCGATCCAGTCTGCAGGTTTGGGTGGTATGGATGCTCTGTTGGCTACTGTTCAAATGCCTACTGGTATTCCGGTTGCTACTGTTGCTGTAAACGGTGCAGGTAATGCTGCTCATCTGGCTGCTCAAATGCTGGCACTGTCCGATGAGACTTTGGCAGCTAAGCTGGAGGAAGGCAAGAAAAAAATGGAAGAAGAAGTGGTTTTAAAAGACCAGAAGATGCAGCAGATGGCAAACGAGATCTAATTTGAAATTAGATTTCGTTCGAGAAAAGAATTCCTTAGAATTCTTTTTAACAAACGGAGGTTTTTTTACAATGGGCGGTTTTTTTGGTGTTGTTTCGAAAGAAAATTGCGCAGCAGATTTATACTTTGGTATCGATTATCATTCACATTTGGGTACCAAAAACGGTGGTATGACGGTATATACCGATAAGGGTTTTGACCGTTCTATCCATAAAATTGAAAATGTACAGTTTCGTACAAAATTTGAAAATGCAGTGAGTCGTATGGTGGGTCATGTGGGTATCGGTTGTATCAGTGATGGAGAACCGCAGCCTTTGATCGTACGTTCAAGACATGGCCAGTTTGCTATTACCACAGTGGGTCGAATCAATAACCTGAAAGAGTTAGTGAACGAACTGATGGAGGTAGGGGCTCATTTCTTGGAAATGAACGATAACGAAATCAATCCCACCGAAGTTGTGGCAACATTGATCAATCAGAAGCCCTCTTTGTCTGCGGGTATTCGTTATGCTCAAACTAAGATTGATGGTTCCATGAGTGTACTCGTGGCAACTAAGAAGGGTATTTATTGTGGTCGTGATCTGGTGGGCCGTACCCCTATCATCATTGGTGAAAAAGAGGATGGCAGTTTGGCTGCTTCCTTTGAGTCTCATGCTTATTTGAATCTTGGTTATCATACCATTCGTGAACTGAAACCCGGTGAGGTTATTTTCATTTCCCATGAAGAGGGAATTGTTGAAAAGATTCCGGCTTATCATAAGAAACAGGTATGTTCCTTCCTGTGGACTTACTATGGTTATCCCACTGCAACCTATGAGGGTGTTAATGTAGAAGATTCCCGATATAAATGTGGTGCGATGTTGGCAAAGGCTGACAAGGAAGATAAAGAACTGAATTTGAAATTAGATAGCGTAGGTGGTATTCCGGATTCCGGTTTAGCAGCTGCTATTGGTTATGCTAATGAGTCCGGTATTCCCTTTAAGCGTGCTTTTATGAAATACACTCCTACGTGGGCTCGTAGTTTTACCCCCAGCCGTCAAAGTGTACGAAATTTGATCGCACACATGAAGTTAATTCCGATCCATGAGCTGATCAAAGATAAAAAACTGTTGTTCATCGATGATTCCATTGTACGCGGAACTCAGTTAAGAGAAACTGTAGACTTTTTGTATGATAGCGGCGCCAAAGAAGTACATGTACGTCCTGCCTGCCCGCCTATTATGCATGGTTGTAAATATTTGAATTTCTCTCGTTCCACCTCCGATATGGATCTGATCAGCCGCCGTATGATTGTTAAATTAGAGGGCGGTATTCCTACGGAAGAACGTTTTGCTTTGTATACCGATGCTTCTACACCGGAATATGCAAATATGGTAGAAGAAATTCGTAAAGAAATGCACTTTACAAGTTTAAAATTCCCCAGCTTAGAGATGCTTGTGGAATCCATCGGCTTGCCTAAGTGTGAACTTTGTACCTATTGTTGGGATGGTTGTGAAGGCGAATAAGTCAAGTTTTTGCCGCGAGAGCGGCGCTAATCTATCAATTGGAGGATGTTCTTATGTTACCTCAGCATTTGCTTGAAACTTTGGAAACTCCTTGCGTTGTAATTGATGAACGCATTGCAAAACAAAACATTGAACGTATGCAGGCTGTAGCCTATGAAAGTGGCTGTGCTCTGCGACCCCATATTAAGACTCACAAGATCCCTTATTTTGCTAAGCTTCAGTTGGAAGCCGGTGCCTGTGGTATTTGCAGTTGTAAGGTTTCTGAGGCAGAAGTAATGGCCGATAGCGGCATTGAAGATATTTTCATTGCCTACCCACTGGTGGGAAAAATGAAAACGACTCGTGCTGTGGCGCTGGCTCAAAGAGTTCGTAGACTGATCCTGGCTGTTGACAGCATTCCCCAGGCTGAAGGCCTGAATGAGGCAGCTAAGGCAGCCGGTATTGTGGTCGAGGTTCGTATGGAAGTGGATACTGGCTGCAGACGTACCGGTGTTAGCAAGGAAAACCGTATAGCATTGGCAAAGCGAATTCGTGAGCTGACCAACTTGAACATGACGGGTATCTATACCTTTAAGAGCCTGATTTTGAATGCAGAGCCCACCGAGGATAATGAGGCAGCCGGCATGGAAGAGGGCGAAATGATGCGTGAGATCGCAGCTGAAATGCGTGAACTTGGTTATGAAAATCTGGAAGTGAGTGGAGGTTCTACTCCTACCGGTTTGTTTGTAGCAAAGAGCGGTGGTGTCGATGAAATTCGTCCCGGTACTTATATCTTTAACGACTATATGTTGTGGAAAGAAAAGGCAGCTGAGCTTTCTCAGGTTGCAGCTCGCATTTATGCTACAGTTGTAAGTGTTCCTTCCGATGACTATGCGGTACTGGATGGCGGTACCAAGACCTTCCCTATGGATATTATGTTGGATCAGGCACCGTATTACTATAATTCTTATGCTATGATCGTAGGTCGAGATGATTTGGAACTGCGTCGAATGAATGAGGAACATGGTATTGTGAAGAGCACTAAGGGTAAGGTGGATCTTCAGGTGGGTCAGGTATTGGAACTGATGCCCATTCATGTATGTACTGCCGTGAATATGCAGAATAATGTGTATATTTACGATGGTGAAACCCTGCGTAAGGAAAAAGTTGCCGGTCGCGGCATGCTGTTCTAATAAAAATAAAGGAGAATTTCAAAATGAGTATTTATGATGTATTAAAAGAAAAAGGTATTGTACTTCCTCCTGCTCCTCCTAAAGGCGGTGTATATTCCCCGGCTAAAGAGTTTGGTGATAAGCTGGTTTATATCTCCGGTTGCGGCTGCAACATCGGCGATGAGATCGGCAAAGGTAAACTGGGTAAGGAAATGACCATTGAAGAAGGTCAGAAGTGGGCTCGTAACTGCATGCTGAATGTACTGTCTGTTGTAGATGCCAACGTAGGTCTGGATAACGTAAAGAGCTGTGTTAAAATTCTTGCATTTGTTGCCAGCGATCCTGACTTTTATGATCAGCCTGCTGTAGCAAATGGCGCCAGCAATCTGTTGATGGAAGTATTCGGTGATGTTCCTTCCCGTTCTGCAGTTGGTATGGTA
>JAZQWC010000076.1:0-11168 GCA_045632125.1 Bianqueaceae bacterium | reverse complement strand
CAATGAAAATATGAAAAACGGGAGGTGAAATGATGCCTTATTTAAATCGATCGGTGGAAAATGTGATCTCGGTGAAAAAGTTGGTGTGCTTTTATGCTCATGAGTATGTGGATATTGTTGATTTCAGCGGTGAGAAGCATGATTTTTGGGAAATGGTATATGTGGAAGAAGGGCAGCTGATGGAGATTTCAGGAGATGTGACTCATCAGTTATCAGCGGGAGCTGTATTGTTTCATAAACCGAATGTATTTCATAGAACCATCAATCCCGGTCATACAAACATTAAGGCCTACAATATTTCGTTTCAATGTCCATCGAGAGCCATGGATTTTTTTAAAAACTATAAGGGAACTTTGTCGGCAGCCTCTCAACAGATTGCCCGGATGTTAGTGGAAGAAGGCAAGCGTAGCTTCGTGCCTTATAGTACCCCAAGGGGAGACAATACCATTGCTGTGAAAAAGGATGCACCCATAGGGGGGCAGCAAATGTATCGAATTTATTTAGAGGCATTGTTGATCAATATTTTACGAGAACAGAGTAGCCTGCAGCCTTTGCCAGTATTTGCTTCAAAGGCTGATTTTCAAAAATCGTTGTATGCTCAGATGATAGAGTATTTGAAAGCAAATCTATATGGAAGTTTGACGCTGGAAGGGTTACAGAGGAAGTTTAGCTATAGTAATACCTTTTTGTGTACTAGGTTTAAGGAGCAAGCGGGAGAATCCATTATGCAGTACTATAATCGGCTCAAGATCGAGGAGGCCTGCAGGCTGATGCAGCGCACAGAAGCATCATTGTCGGAAATATCGATGCAGCTGGGTTTTAATAATCCCTATTATTTTTCCAGAGTATTTAAGAAGGTGAAAGGGGTGGCCCCTTCAGAGTATCGAAAACGGTTGTAATATAAAAAGACGCATTCCTGAAGAGGGATGCGTCTTTTGCATATGATCGTCAAATTTTACTCTGCAGGGTCGACCCAAATAGCCGGACGCAGAGAGAATTTACCAAAGTCGACCTTGCTGCCCTGATAGTTAATGATACCGCCGGTGTTCACAGAGGTAACGCTCTGGGCATCGGAACCCATGGTACGCAGCCACCAGTCGCAATAACCAATATCGTAGTTGATATAGGTACCGGTGGAGATGGCGTAAGTGGTGGGCTCACATTTGGCAGCATCAACAGTAGCAAAGTAAGTATTTACCTCATTGATGCTGAGCAGGAAGACTTGATCCTGGGTGTCGGAACCTTGGTTGGTATCATACTGAGGATTGGCATCAGCCGGAACCAGAGTGGTCACGATCTGAGCCTGATCTTCCGTATCAAAGGCAGCGTTGTAAAATTCCGTGTTCAGCCAGGAACGTACCCAAGAAGTTTCCCAAGTGGTGTCGGCTTCTTCATCATGGAACTTGGAACCATGCAGACCTTGCAAGCTAAGAAGCAAAACTTTTCCATCTTTCTTGTCCAGTACGAGCCATTCCAGATCTTCGGGAACAGCATCAAGACGTGCAGTCTGTTGGTAACAGCCAAACAGAACGGTTTCACCAATTTCCGCGGTTTGCAGCAGCTGTGCTTTATAATCTTCATAAATGGCAGCAGCCTGTTCGGTACTGTCTTTGTGCCCGTCCAGAGCAATTAATTCGTTGTAGCCTTCTACAAACTCGCCGGCTTCCACATGGGCCATGGCAGCATCGTACTGCTGATTCGGAACCCAAACATATTTGTTCAGCAAGAAAATTGTGGTGCCGATCACAACAAGAAGGGCCACAATGGTCAGAACGATTTTACGGATGCGAGCTGCTTTGGCAGCGGCAAGGCGCTGAACAGCGGCCTTCTTTTGCGCTTCGCGCAAAAATTCTTCTTCGCGGACCTGAATCTCTTCGATTTTTTGACGGCAATGAGCGATCAGGGCTTCGCTATCTTTCCAGCCTAAGATCGTCTGCAGCAGGGTGATCTGCTGTTTCAATTTGTTAGCGTCCTGATAGGTTTTGGCAGCATTTGCTTCGATGGCCGCCTTGGCAGTGTTGTAGACAGAATCATTGTGATATATTTTTGCCTGTTCATCGCATTCTTTATACAGCTGAGGAGCATCTTTGTAGTCACCTAGGGATTCAAAGGAATCGGCGGCGCTTCGGTAGGCAATTTCATCTTTTGCAGTGTTCATGATCTTGAGCGTATTTTGATAAACACGCTCGCGCAGTAAGTTATCGGTTTCGGGCTGAGTCGACATGTATATTCCTCCGAAAATTAATTAGTTAAGCGTCGACGACTATTGTATCATAAAAAGGGGGAGTTTGGAAAGAACTTTTTACAAAAAAAGACGCATTCTGTTTAATTTCTGACAGAATGCGTCGGGTTGTTAAAACTATAAACTTTAGTCTTCCAACGGAATCACCTTATCGGGATTCAAAATGTATTTCGGATCGAAGGCTGCCTTGATGCCGCGCATGATACGCACTTGTTCGGCACCTAACTGGTTGACCAGATAGCTTCTCTTGGCAAAACCAATACCATGTTCGCCGGATACCATGCCGCCGATTTCGTCAGCGCGGGCATACATCAGGTCGAAGGCTTTGCCCAGCTTTTCTTCCCAAATCTCTTGCGGCAGACCGTCACGGCAGATGTAGATGTGCAGGTTGCCGTCACCGGCATGGCCGAAACTGGGAATTCGAATATTCAGTTCGCGGGCGATCTCGTGGGTGTATTTGATAAAGTCGGCAATGCGATTGCGGGGCACGACTACGTCGCACTCATCCATTTCATCCGTAGAGGCCTTAATGGCTTCCAGGAAGGCACCGCGGGCGGACCATACGGATTTCTTACGTTCATCGGTGTCGATGAAGTAAGCATCGATGGCACCGTTTTCAATACACAGATCAGCCACTTTGCTGTAGCCCTGCTCGATCTCGGCAACGGAATTGCCGTCGAAGGTCAGCAGTAGATAGGCGTCGTAGGCGGTATCGGGGAACTTTTTACCCAGATAATCCTCTGCGAACAGGATGGTATCTTTAGACATATACTCAATGGCGGTGGGATTGGTGCCGGAGCGAACGATTAGCGGAACGGTATCCAGTGCACCTTCCATGGTTTCAAAGGGAACCAGCAGGCTGATGGATTTTTCCGGCAGGGGCAGGAGCTTCAGTACGGCCTGGGTGATGATACCCAGAGTACCTTCGGAACCGATCATCAGGTTCAGCAGACTATAGCCGGAACTGTTTTTAACCACTTTGCCGCCCAGTTCAACTACTTCGCCGTTGGCCAGAACCACGGTCAGGGCGCGTACATAGTCGCGTGTCACGCCATAACGAACAGCGCGCATACCGCCGGCATTGGTGGAGATGTTGCCACCGATGGTAGCGGATTTTTCACCGGGATCGGGGGGATAGAACAGTTTATTTTCTTCTACATATTCAGCCAGTTCCATGAGCAGCACACCGGGCTCCACGGTAACGGTCAGGTTTTCCGGATCCAGTTCCAGAATACGGTTCATTTTGGCGGTGCACAGCAGGATGCCGCCTTTTACGGCTACGGCTGCACCTACCAGACCGGTACCCGAACCGCGGGCAGTTACGGGAATGTTATGCTCGTAAGCGTATTTCATAATGGCAGCGGTTTCCTCGGTAGAAGTTACAAATACCAGAGCCTCCGGAGGATATTCGGTGCCGCTGAGCTCATCATGGTGATAGTCTTCCAGAATTTCATCGCCGACAAAAATACGGTCGGCGGGAATGATAGATTTTAAAAATTCAATATCGGCAGCTTGCAAAGGATTATACATTAGTGTTTCCTCCTTTTAACTCGTTGAGCATAGAATTCATAACCTCGTACAGGTCGCCGACCACGCAGTAGTGGGCCACATCGAAAATGGGAGCAGTTTTGTCGGTGTTAACGGCGATGATGCAGTCAGCACCTTTCATGCCGGCGGCAAACTGAACCGCACCGGAGATACCTAAGGTGATGATCAGTTTCGGTTTTACGGTTTTACCACTCAGACCGATCTGATGGGAGGCATCCATCCAGCCATTTTCAACTAAGGGACGGGTGCAGGCAAGCTGCGCGCCCAAAGCATCAGCCAGCTGCTGAGCCAGAGCCAGATCATCGGCAGTCTTGATACCGCGGCCAACGGCCACGATGGCATCGGCTTCGGAAATATCAGACTCGGCGGGACGCTCGATCACCTGCTGAACAGCTACGCGTACATCATTCCACTCAGACTTGATGGGCATGGTGATGATCTCGCCGTCAGCGCCGTCCCGGCGCGCGGGAGCCGAGAATACTTTATAACGTACGGTACAAAATTGTGGACGAGTACGAGGGGTTACGATCTGCGCCATGATGTTGCCGCCGAAGGCGGGACGGATCTGCACAAGATCGGTGTTTTCCTTCATTTCCAGTACGGTGCAGTCGGCGGTGAGGCCGGTGCGGAAACGGCAGGCTACACGGGGAGCCAGGCTGCGGCCGATGTTGGTGGCACCTACTAAAATGGAAGAGGGCTTGACCTGATTCACGAAGTCCTCGAAAGCGTTGGTGTAAGTGGTGATGGAAAAATCGTGGAACATGGGGTCATCGTATACGAAGACCTTGGAGGCACCGTAGGCCAGCAGTTCCTGGGGCAGGTCGCCTGCGCCGTCGCAGATCAGCAGGGCATAGATGGGATGTCCGGTTACCTGGGCCAGTTCCTGGGCTTTACCCAGCAGCTCAAAGGTTACAGGATGGATCACACCACCGGTGCAGTCGGCAAATACGGCGATGCCTGTCCACTCATCTTTATTAACGGTGGGAAGTTTGGGGCCTTCTACATATTCAACGGCGCCCTTGGGACCCTTGCGGACGCACATTTTACACATTTTACAGGCAGAGTTGATTGCCAACTTGCCGTTTTCGTAGGTGATTGCGGAGAACGGACAGATCTTGATCAGCTGCTCGGCGGTCTCAGCGTTTATGAGTTGTTGATTGATTTTTAATTCAGCCATGATGCGTTCTCCCGTCTTAAATGAATTTCTTCTGTTTTAGCAGGTCGGCTACCTTGCTGCCCAGGTCGGCACCATTGCCTTCCCAGAATACGTGCTCGGAGTTTTTCTCCGGAGGGAAGATGCGCTCTACCTGAGTGGGAGAACCGGTCAGGCCGTAGTGTGTGGCATCAGTATCGGCAAAGTCGTCCAAAGAGAGTACACGGATCAGATCCTTCTGCTCCTTAGCCCAGCATTTACGTTTGTAGGAAGGCAGGCGGGGGGTGTTGATCTCACCGTCGGTGCACAGCAGGCAAGGCATGGCCAGCTGAGCGGTCAACACGTTACTGCCTAGGGCACATACGCACTCCAGCTTTCCGTCCTCGGTCTGGGTTACGGTCTGGATGTTGGCGTAGTGGGGAATGCTCAAAAATTCTGCCATCTCAGCACCTACCTGGGCGGTATCGCCGTCGGTGGTCTGTTTGCCGCAAAGGATGAGGTCGTAGTCGGCTAATGCGGTGATGGCGGAGGAAATGGTGTAAGAAGTAGCCAGTACATCGGCACCGGCGAAGCGACGATCGCTGATGAGTACACCGGAATCAGCACCCATGTAGATGGCTTCCATCAGTACAGCTTCAGCCGCATTGGGGCCCATGGTGATGACTTTAACGGTGCCGCCATAGGTCTCCCGCAGAGTCAGCGCGGTTTCCAAGGCGTACAGGTCGTAGGGATTCATTTTGCTTTCAATGCCGTCACGAATGAGGACGCCGGTCACCGGATCGACCTTAACATTCGAACTGCTGGGAACTTGCTTGATACATACGATGATATTCATATTGCAAATTGCTCCTGTTTTCGAGAATAGATATTTGTATTTTAACACGTTTGAGTAGGGAATACAATGGGGACATGGTCATGTATCAGATTGATTTCATAAAGTTTGGATTCGTCGTTTGTTTCTGTGTATCTATCTTCATTTTCTCATCCGCCGATACTTCGTCGGCGACATGCCTTTATGTTTTTTAAATATATCACCAAAATAATTGGCATCACCAAAGCCACAAGAGGCAGCAATCTCCGCAATGCTTAGAGAAGTCTGCAACAGAAGATCATCGGCAGCTTTAATGCGGGTACTTGTCAGGTACTCGCTGAAGTTTAGGCCGGTGATCTTTTTGAATTTTCGGGAAAAATAACTCCCGCTCATATATGCCTGAGCGGCTACATCGGCTAGAGAAATATCCTCGCGAAAATGTTCCGAAATATACTGAGCAGCTTGCTGTATACTGGGTTCTAAAATAGCTCCGATCCTCTCAGATTCAATACTTTCAGCAGTTGCTAAACTCCGGTTTGTACGGCAAATAAAGGCGAACAGTTCCGCCATGTAGCCACGGATCAGCGCAGCTGAAAAATTATCGGAGGCTGCAGCATTGTATTCATCGTTCATCTTGTCGAAAAGGGAAAGCACATAATCGAAACGATGCTCCGGGACGGAGAGCTTTACATGCGTGAAGGTTTGAACTAGCACATCCGGCCCCAGGAACTGTTCCAAAGGAACTGCAAACTCATCGGAAAAATTGATCACATAGCGAGTGTGACTGTTTTTATCCAGAGGCGTAGTCTTGTGGATCACTCCTTTAGGGATCAGGATCAAATCGCCTCGTTTAATGTCGTGGATCGAATGATCCACCAACTGGCGGCGTGTGCCTGAGATCAGGAAGTAGATCTCGTAGGCGTTGTGGTAATGAGTATCGGAAACGAAAGTCACATTGGGTCGTTTCGTCCTTTCAATAAAAAAGTGATATTCGTAAGGGACATATTTTTCGTTTGACATGAGAGAACTCCGAATTGGAAGAATAATTGTAATACTAATGTTATTAAAAAATAGGTAGAATGTAAAGACAAAATATCTGTAATTTATATAAAGCTGTCAATATTACATCTTGTTTTTACTGAAAAATTGATATACCATGAACTTATATTATAAATAGAGCTGGAATGTTAAAACGATTTTTTTTAGGAGGAAATATAAATGGAAATTAGAATTTGCAAAGACAGTAAAGCATTAGGTAAGAGCGCTGCGGCCCATGTGGCGCAGGTGCTGCGTGATTGTATTGCCGAGCAGGGCTATGCCCGTATTGTACTTTCCACAGGGGCGTCCCAGTTTGATACGCTGAGTGCTCTGGTAAAGGAGCCGGGTATTGCCTGGGATAAGGTGGAAATGTTCCACTTGGATGAATATGTGGATCTGCCTATTACTCATGGTGCCAGCTTCCGTAAATATTTACAGGAGCGTTTTGTAGACCAGATCGCGGCCCGCAATCCGGAGGCTCCCTTGGGCGCCGTTCATTTTGTGGATGGCACCGCAGAGTCCATCGAAGAGCTGACTGCAGAGCTGCGCCGCCTGCCCATCGATATCGGTTTGATCGGCATCGGCGAAAACGGACATATTGCCTTTAACGATCCGCCTGCTGATTTTGACACCAAAGAGGCGTATATTATTGTAAATTTGGATGATCGCTGCAAACAGCAACAGATGGGCGAAGGCTGGTTTGCCACCATCGATGATGTGCCCAAACAGGCTGTTTCTATGACTCCTTATCAGATCATGCAGTGCAAGCGTATCGTATCCTGTGTGCCCCACAGCGTGAAGGTGGAGGCTGTGAAGAATACGGTTCAGGCCACTGAGACCACTAACATCGTCCCGGCGACTCTGCTGAAGGAACACGAAGATTTTATTCTGTATCTGGATGAAAACAGTGCGGCCGGTATACTGAAGTGATTTTGCCTGTAGCATAAAAGGAGAAGGCATCATGAATTACAATAACAATAAAGCTGAAAACATTAAGATTGCCTATGTGGGCGGCGGTTCTCGCGGTTGGGCCTGGGGGTTGATGAGCGACCTGGTGGCCTGCGACGACATTTCCGGTGATGTGTATCTGTACGACATCGATTTTGAGGCGGCTCAGCACAATGAGATCATTGGCAATATGTTTAACGACTGCGAAGGTGCAAAGTCTTGCTGGCAGTACCATGCGGTGCCCACAGCGAAGGAGGCCATGACCGGTGCGGATTTTGTGATCATTTCCATTCTGCCCGGCACCTTCGATGAGATGGAATCTGATGTGCATACCCCGGAGAAGTACGGGATCTATCAGTCGGTGGGCGATACCTCCGGCCCTGGCGGTATTGTGCGCGCTATGCGTACGGTGCCCATGTTCGAGGAAATTGCCAAATATATTAAAGAATACTGCCCCAATGCCTGGGTCATTAGCTATACCAATCCTATGACTTTGTGTATTCGTACGCTGTACCGCGTATTTCCGCAGATTAAAGCCTTTGGCTGCTGCCATGAGGTATTTGGTACCCAGAAGGTGCTGGCGGAGGCGCTGAAGGATATTTGTGATATCGACGTGGAGGATCGTAACGAGATCAAGGTAAATCCCGTGTCGGTGAATCACTTTACCTGGCTGACCAAGGCCCAGTACCGCAATATGGATCTGTTCCCGGTGTATGCCGAGTTTGCGAAAAAGTATGCCGAAACGGGCTTTACCCGCAACCTGGATGATAACTGGATGAATAACTTCTTTGCCTGCTCACAGAAGGTGAAGCTGGATCTGTTTAATCGGTACGGTGTGATCGCCGCTGCCGGTGACCGCCACTTGGCGGAGTTCTGCGAAGGCAAGTGGTATTTGAAGGATCCCGAGACCGCTCGCTCCTGGGGCTTTGGTTTGACGCCGGTTTCCTGGAGAAAGGAAGATCTGAAAAATCGTAAGCAAAAGAGCGAAGATTATCGCAGCGGTGCACAGAAGGTGACCATCCGCGGCACCGGTGAAGAGGGTGTGCAGCAGATCCGTGCCATTTTGGGTCTGCGCGAGTTGGTGACCAATGTAAATCTGCCCAATGTGGGCCAGATGCCCAACATGCCCCTGGGTGCGGTGGTGGAGACCAATGCGGCCTTCCGCGACAACGAGGTGGTTCCGGTAATGGCCGGCCCCGTGCCCCAGTCCATCTATCCGCTGGTAGCTCGCATTTGCGGTGAGCAGGAAGTTTTGAATGATGCTATTTCCTGTCGTGATCTGGAGGCGATCTTTAATGCCTTTGCCAATGATCCACTGGTGACCTGCAGCCGTGCGGAGGCTTATGAGCTGTTTAAAGAGATGGTACTGAATACCAAGGAATACTTGGGTTCCTATGATTTGAGCAAACTGTAATGAAAAGGAAGCGGCGACCCGATCCATTTGTGATGGGGTCGCTGCTTCGATGCATATATGAGGTAAAACATGAAAAATTTAAAAGAAACAGTGATCCAATTCGGTGAAGGCGGCTTCCTTCGCGGCTTTGCCGATTGGATGATTCAAAAGATGAACGATCAGGGCCTGACCAACCACGGCGTAGTGGTAGTTCAGCCCATTGCCAACGGCCTATGCGACACCCTGTCCGCTCAGGGCTGCCGCTATACCCATCTGATCCGTGGTGTGGAAGGTGTGGAGGCTACGGTGGTGGACTGCATTACCCGCTGCGTGAAACCCTACGATGATTTTGATGACTATATGGCTTTAGCTGAAAATCCCGATTTTCGGTATATCATTTCCAATACCACCGAAGCAGGCATTGCCTACCGAGCAGAGGATCGCCTAAATGATCGGCCGCCGGTATCGTTCCCGGCTAAAGTTTGCGCCCTGCTACATAAGCGTTTTATGCTGGGTCTGCCGGGCTTTGTATTCCTGCCCTGTGAGCTGATCGATCAGAACGGCTCCAAGCTGCGTGAAATTCTGCTGCAGTATGCCGCTGATTGGCAGCTGGGCGATGACTTTGCCCGCTGGATCCGCGAGGAAAATGTATTCTGCAATACGCTTGTGGATCGCATCAACACCGGTTTTCCTCACGGCGAGGTTACGGATTATGACGATCCTATGCTGAATACTTCAGAGTTTTTCCACCTGTGGGTGATCGAAGGACCTACCGAGGCGTTGGCGGACCTACCCTTTGCGGCAACCGGCCTGAACGTGATCATCTGCGATAGCATCGAAATGTACCGTACCCGCAAGGTGCGCATCTTGAACGGCGCCCATACCTCGCTGGTACCCTATGCGCTGCTATCCGGCTTCGACACCGTGCGCAGCTGCATAGAGGATCCGGGCATGCTGGCTCACATTAAGGCCTGCGTGTTCGATGAGATCATTCCTACGCTGGACCTGCCGAGGGAGGAATTATTGGATTATGCAAACAGTGTATTGGAGCGCTTTGCTAATCCTTATATCAACCATTATCTGCAGTCCATTGCGCTGAACTCGGTGAGCAAATTTAAAGTGCGCGTGCTGCCGTCGATTTTGGAGTACATTCGCCGCTTCGACGCCATACCCCGCACCCTGCTGTTTGCCTTTGCCCAGCTGATACGTTTTTATAAAGAAGGAACCCCTGATGACGATCCGGCGATCATGGAGTTCATGAAAGCGGCTACCCCCGCCGAAATTCTGGCTCGCGAGGACCTGTGGGGCGAAGATCTGAGCTTTTTGAAAAAGGAGATCGAGCAATGGCTATGTTAACCATCCATCCTTTGGATAACGTGGAGATCAATCTGGAAAACGGTCACAAGTATGCCCTGTGGGACATCGCCGCAGGCGAAAACATCATCAAATATGGCAATCCCATCGGCCATGCAACGCAAGATATACATAAGGGTGACCATGTGCACAGCCACAATGTGAAGACGAACCTGAGCGGTAATTTAGAGTATACCTATGAGCCGGTGGAGATCCGGGTGAAGGCGCAGCCTTCCGGACGGACATTCATGGGTTACCTGCGGCCCAATGGGGAGGCAGCCGTCCGCAATGAGGTGTGGATCATCAATACGGTGGGTTGTGTGAATAAAATTGCCAAAAGACTGGCAGACCTGACTGGTGCTGTAGCCTTTGAACATCCCTTCGGTTGTTCTCAGCTGGGCGGGGATCATTTGACCACGCAGCTCATATTGCGAGGTCTGGTGAATCACCCCAATGCTGCCGGCGTGCTGGTGCTGGGTCTGGGCTGTGAAAATAACAATATTGCCGAGTTTAAAAAAGTGCTGGGGGAATACGATCCGAAGCGGGTGCGATTCTTGAATTGTCAGGATGTGGAAGACGAGATCGCCGTCGGCGTGCAGATCATTGAGGAATTAAAGGAATATGCCGCCACGTTTCGGCGGCAGCCGTTGCCGATCCGTATGCTGAAACTGGGTTTGAAATG
>JAZQWC010000075.1:0-30027 GCA_045632125.1 Bianqueaceae bacterium | reverse complement strand
AAGAAAAAGGAGAAGAAGAATGAAGGATCCGTATGAGGTTTTAGGAATCTCGAGGGATGCCAGTGATGAAGAGGTGACAAAGGCCTATCGAAGGCTGGCGAAGAAATACCATCCTGATTTGAATCCGGATGACCCTGTGGCGGCGGAGAAAATGGCCGAAATTAATGCGGCTTATGATATGATCAAGAGTGGTAAGGCAGATCAGGCAGGCGGTTATGGTCAGCAGAGTTATGGCGGCTATGGCCAGCAAGGCAATCCCTTTGGTGGTTTTGGAGGTTTCGGCGGTTTTGGTCCTTTTGGTTATGGTGGGTATACGCAAAATGCCTATGGTAATCGGGAGGACGAGGCCTTTATACCGGTGCTGCGCTATATTCAAGCGGGGCATTTTCAGGAGGCGCTGAATGTGCTGAATGGTATGCAAAATCGAACGGCACGTTGGTATTATTACAGTGCAATAGTGAATGCGCGGCTTGGAAATCAGATTCAGGCGCTGCAGCATGCAGAGAAGGCGGTTTTGATGGAACCTTCGAATTTTCAGTATCGGCAGTTGTATGCCATACTGCAGAATCCCGGTCAGGAATACAGTCAGCAAAGCAGGAAATATGGTAAGCCACTGGGTATGCTGGGACAGTTATGTATGTGCCTTTGTTTGTCCCATGGATGTGGCCCGTGCTATGTGATTCCCTGCTAAAAGGACTTATTAAAGCAATGATAAAAAATGCATAAAGTAGGCTTTTTGTCGTGATTTGCTATTGCATTTCGACAGACTATGTGATAAACTAAGTTGAAAATGTAATCCATTACATAAAGGAGTAATACACATGAGTAAGACATATGGTGTCGTTTTGATTGGTTGTGGCCATATTGGTGAAGCGCACATTGAAGATATATATTATCGCGATAATATTCGTATTGTGGGTGTTGTAGATGTTTACGAGCCTCAGGCTAAGTTATTTGCTCGTAAGTATGGTGCGGAATGCTACTCCACCGATTATAATGATATCATTCACAGAGATGATGTAGATATCGTAATCATTGCAACCTATGCACGTACTCATTTGGCTATTTTGAAAGACTGCTTGGCAGCCGGTAAGCATGTACTGTGTGAAAAGCCCATGACCGAAGCCAGCATGGAAGCTGCGAAGGATTTTTACCATACCGTTAAAGCAGCTAAGACAAAGGTACTGATTGCGCATGTACTGCGTCATAACGATACCTATAATAAGGTTCGTAATATGATCCGCGATGGTGCGATTGGTGATGTTCGTTTCATTCGTATGGTGCAGAATCATCACATTATGAATCCGAAGCGTTATGCAGCTCTGCTGGAGGACTGCCCCCCTGTTGTTGACTGCGGCGTTCATTATATTGATGTTATCCGTTGGTTTACCGGTTTGGAAATCACCTCTGTAGGTGGTTTGGGTACCGATATTGATGGCCATAATGTGGGCGAGTTCGACCACAGCTTGTTGACCATGAAGCTTGAAAACGGCGGTAGCGCTTATTATGAGGCCGGCTGGGCTAACAACCTGGCAGCTCAGAATTTGAAAGAGTTCATCGGCAACAAAGGCCGCATCCGTATCACTCTGGGTGAGAATCGTGCCAACGATGCTGAAGAAGGCGACTTGATCGAGTACTACACTCATGAAGATGGTAAATATACCACCATCAACAACAAGAGTAAGTATAAAAACATGTGGGGCCAGCTGCAGACTCTGATTGAAATGATCGAGACTGGCGAAGACGGCAATCCCTCCTTCGAGGAAGCCTTTGAAGCCTTCATGATCTCCCTGATCGGTAACGAAGCCATGAAGCAGAACAAAGTAATCGAGTTGGATTACAAATGGGGAACCGAATTTAATTAAGTGAATGAGATAAAAAGGACTTTTGTGTCCGAGGTAGTACACAACAGTCCTTTTTGAATGTCCATAATATTGACAAGGATTTTACAATATGATATTGTAAAAGTGAAACAAATGTGTTTGAAGGGGGGATAGTATGCCGCTGGCAGTGGATAATTCTATTCTTGAAATGGTTTTTATGAATAAAGCTTTCCTTTTTTGTGTTTTTGGTATCATGCTTTTACTATATGTGGTTGCGGTGATATACAACCGAATTAAGCGCCCAAAAAACAAAACCATTGTGAAAGTGCATGCAAAGGTCCTTTCCGTCAATCAGGCACGTGCGCAGACGAACCATCGAGATGTTGGTTTTGATGGTCTTATATCAGGTGGCGCGGCGATTCCGGGGGCTAGGTTTGATACAACCTTTATAAACGAAGAGAACGATGAAACCTATGTATTCACCATTAGTGAAAGCATTAGTAATCAACTGAGTGTTGGAAAAGCGGGAGTACTATGCTTTAATGGGGACGAGTTTATTTCTTTTGGCAAAGATAAGGAAATTGAGAAAATAAAAAAGTATTATTCTTTTAGAAGGAAATTTGTATTCTTAGCAATTCTAGGTGTTCTTTTGATTGGCGCAGGGATATGGGCAATAAAATACTTTTGGGGAAATAAGCCGGAAGACCTTATAGTAGAAGAATTAGTCGACAGGCCTTTGACTGTATATATGAGTGCTCATATAACGAATCAGGATAATCCCGATGAAATGATCACTTCAAGGTACAACTTGGGAGATTTTGTTTCATTATTGGAGCGCTGGGGAGAAGAACATCATATATATTATGATGCAATAAAAGACTACAAAAATGAAACAGGTCGGGAAGTGGATGTAGTATTTTTTGGTAGTACCAGCGAGATGTTGGATCAAGCGCATGAAGAATGGAAAAAAGGATGCGGACCGGACGTAGTTATCGGCGATAATACAGATTATGCTTATGTATTGCATTCTTATATTAAAGAAGGTATGTTTGAGGATCTCATGCCGTATTTTGAAGAAGATGAGATATATTCTTCTGATGAATATGTAACTGAGGTATTAGAAGGGGGCAGAATTGGCGAAGCTCAGCTTATTTTCCCGTTAACTTTTAATATGAATATGCTATTTACCTCAGAAGAACGTATGAGAGAGTATGGAATTACACTTATGGATGACATGACATATTGGGAGGTTCTTGAGTTATTTCAAAATGAATGGAATGCGGACCGAGAGGATGAGTATCTTTTGGTCCAGTTCACGCAGTTGCAAGGAAATGATTTTCCGATTGTCCTTTTTATGTCTGCAAGTGGAAGTAAGGTGATTGATTACGAAACTAGTAAAATTGTATTGGATTATGAAGAGTTTGAAGCGTGGGCGCATTTATATGAAAGTTATGTTTGCAATGAATATCAGATGAACAGGCAAGAGATAAAGGATTTTGCTTATCAAAATCAAGATATCTATATTCCTGTAGAAGAATCTAAGCTTGAAATGCTAAGGAAGCTTACTATAAAGCAAGGCGCATACAATGTATTTGAGTTGACAAAGGAAAAAGTGTATTGTTGGGCCGAAGGCGGGAGCCAAGGGGGATTTTATCATCCGTTTGCAGTCAATGCGAAGTACTATGAATCAAGGGCAACAGATGATAATGAAGAATTTGTGCTATATGCCATTCCAAGTGTAAAAAGTTCAAATGAATATGCGGCTGAAATCATCAATTTTGGGGCTGTTTTAGCCGATGGAAAGCGAACAGAGGAAGCATATGAGTTTGTAAAAGCAATGGCCGATAATGAACACTGGATGCATTTTGATTTGTCTGTTAATCGTAAGAGAATTGAACAGACTTTAGATGATTTATCCGGTAGTAAGTATAAACTCAATTTAGCAATAGCAGAGGCATCTCCAATCGAGATGCCGGAAGCGGATATACCCAATATGGAAGCTGAAGACTATGAAGCAAATAATTGGTATGGTGATGAAGGGTATATAATGAATCCCTTGTCCGAAGAATCAAAACAGTATTTGATAAGCATGATCAACCATATTGGGACGGCAAATTTACCTGAATTTTCACTAGAGAAAATTATGATTGATGAAATTGGTGAATATATTTGGGGCGACACAGATACCATCGAAGAAGCCTACGACAACACGATCAAACAATTCATCGAAAGAGGCTATATAGAATAAACAACTGCAACAAACACACAAAGAAATTGCGCATTGATCAAAAAGACAAAAGAAAAGGCGTAAGGGCTCCCTGAGCGTACATACCACTGTAGTACCGAAGGGAGCCCTTACGCATATTTCTTTGATTATTTGATCAATTCTGCAATTTCTTTATTTACTTTATATCTCAGTCTCAACTGATAGTCTTCACCGGTGGGGTAGGTGTAGAAGGTTACCTTTTCGGGGGTATCTTCATCCATCAGTTCCAGTACGTGTTCACGGCTGGTCAGGCTTTCCAACAGACGCAGAGCCTGAATATCCTGAATAGCTTCATGGAAGATAACCAGACGCTGAGATTCAACGGCTTCGCCATTTTCACCGGGATAGATGATGAAGGGATCGCCGCCGGGGAAAGCACCCTCGGAGTCGGTGCACTTGTAAGGATCGATGTGGCGGATGGAGAACTGGGAGTTGTAGAAGTTCATGCCCCACTGCAGGAAGCCAAGCACGTTCTCCTTATAGCACTGCAGACCCAGAATACGGGTACGATAACCGGGCATGGAGAAGAAGCGGTTGGATACATGACGATGACCCTGACCTACACAGTAGTATACCCAGAACTGGTCGGGACGTTTACCTTCCAGGAAGGGATCCAAAGCAGTGGTAGCAACTACGGGGTAGTCACATACACCCTTCTCATAGAAGTTGTAATCGCTCAAAGCATCCATAATAACAAAGCCTTCCAGCAGAGGAGAAACGAATTCCTTCAGTTTCAGATACTGAGCCAGGTGCTCTTCACCATGGGGTTCATCGGAAATATGGAAGTAAACTTTATCGCGCAGACCCTTAGCATCGATGTAAGCAGTCAGAGCAGGCAGCATAGCGGACAGGAAGCCTTTGTATTCATCGGACAGGGCTTCGTTATCCCAACCGAAGATCTTCTTGTATTCACCATCTACGGTACCCATGATCTTGGGGCAAGCCTTAGCACCCCACTGGCTGAACAGATGAGCCATTTCGAAATATTCCATGCCGCAAGCCTGGCACATTTCGATCCAACGATCCAACTTGCTGAAGTCGAAGCTATATTCGCCATTGGTTACAGTTACATCCATCAGCTGAATGGTGGTACGCTCGCCGCCTACCTTGGTATCCAGCGGAGGAGTGAAGATAGGAGTCAAAATTACATTCTGACCACGATCGCCGGCCAATTTGATCTGTTTTTCCATGTAGGTCCAGTGCTCTTCGCTGAAAACAGGCACATTGTAGTAGTCAGCGATGCAGTCACCGTGGAACCAGTTGGTGTAACGCAGCTCAGACTTAGGCAGTGCAGCGCCGATCACAGTCAGAGAGGTTTCAGCCTTCCAGGTGAGTTCCTGAGGACCATCGGCAGTGTAGGTCTCGGTGGAGAAGGTCAAGGTGATAGGATATTCACCACCGGCTGCCATACCGGGGAATACTTCTACAAAGAAGCTGTTCCAACGACCGGACTCAATAAAGAAGGTGCCGTCTGCGCTTTCGGTCTGCAGAGGATCAGGGAATAGACCGGGGGTAGTACGCTCATAACGTCCGTCATCGATGCACAGAGGGAAGATACAGGGTACATACTGTACCTGTTTTACCACAACGGGCAGATCGGATTCAGCCACTACCTTAACAGTCAGGCGAGAGTAGCGAGCCATATCGGGACGCAGAGCCACCTGAAAAGCAAAGGCCTCATTCTGCAGAGCAGTAAAGGGCACGATGCAGGATTTCGGAGCCTGATCGTAGTACACCTTTTCCATAGAAGAAAGGATACGAGTTTCAATATTCATAATGAACCTCCATATATATAAAATTTAAAAGATACCGGTTTCTTTGCGAAGTACTTCCTTCGCGTAGCTGGTGAACTGGGGCTCACCACGTACTACCTTATAGCTGGCACCCACATCGGCACCGCTGCCTACGGCTACAGCAATGATACTGCTGATGGTGCTGCCGGTCAAAGATTCGTTCATCACCTTAGCACCACTGGCCAGATCATAAATATGGGTAACCCAAATACCCTTGTAACCTTGCAGCTTGCAGGCACTGAGTACATCGCGGCTCAGGAACAGGTTCTCCATGGGAGAGGTACCTGTGATGGGCTCGTTGCACAGCAGCAAGCTGTTGGGAGTAGCCAGATCCAATCCAGCTCTCATGGTCTTCAGTTCCTGACCCAGCTTACCATGCTGCAGTTCGGTGTTTTCTTCGTGGGAGAATACGGTTACGATCTTGTCTACAGGGCTGATGGAAGCTTCCGTGGCAGGTACGGGCCAACCAAGCTGGAACATGGCCTGAATCACACCCACGGTACGCAGGAAGGTGGTCTTACCACCCTGGTTGATACCGGTGAGCACTAAAATTTCGCCGCCGGGCAGAAATTCAATGTCGTTGGGAATGGTACCACCGTGTTTGAACACCGTCAAGATCGGATTGATCATGGTTTTAGCGGAAAATTCCTTGGTCTCCATGGGACGGATCTCGGGGTAGCAAATGGTAGTATCGGTCTTTTTCATCTGACGCATATAGCGCAGTGCACCCAAGTAGAACAACAAGTCGCGGTACAGATCTTCAAGATCGGAGGTAATCCGCTGCAAGGCCTGATAGAACTGTTTCTGGTTGTTGGAAAGCTGAACGCGAATCAGTTCTTCGGCGGGAGTTTTCATCTCTTTCAAGGGCTGCAGATCCCAAACCTTATCGGGCTGACGCAGTTCTTTAAGAGTACGGGAACCAAACAGGCCACCTTTTACAAATTGTTCTTTTTGAATGGCGGTCAAAGCAGCGCCGCAGATATGCAGTTCATCATCAAGAGTCAGGCGTACACGATAGCTGCCCAACTGCTCTAAGCCACCGGCGTACTTTTGCCAACGATCCTCGAATTCAGCGGTAAAATTAGAAGCTACCTTGTCGGCAATGACGCGCTCCAGCTGCTGCAGGCCGCGTGACTGGATTCCGCCTGCGGCGGCTAACTTGTTCAGTTCGGCAGAAAGATCGGACATGGTGCTTTGTGCAAGCTGCAGCACCGAGTATTCGCGCACGCTCTCGGCGTAGAACTCATCGGAAGAGGGGGAATCCTGTAGGGCGCGGATCTGGGAGAGGCATTTGCACACTTCGGTGATGCTGGCCACCAGATCGGGATGAGAGGCTAGCTCCTGCAACACCTCACGGCGATAGAGCAGGTCTTCCACATCGGTGGTCAAAAAGGCGGTCCAGTTCAGGGAATGATCGCCATGATGACCTTCGAAGATGCGGTTTAAGTATTCATCTAGCATCAGGTCGGTCAGGGCCTGAGCGGTAATGGCAAGAGGAGATGGCTGTTTGTTGATATCAGTGGTTGTCAGAAAGCCCATTGTTTTCATCTCCTTCATAAATCGAATTAATGTTGTTGGCCTGACGGTAGGCCTCAGCCTGATCCAACAGGGCACCGACCGGGATCATGTCCTCTAAGGTGATGCCGTAGGCGGTGGCGGTTTCACGGGCGTAACTGTTGCCCAAAGGCTCCGCATTGATCAGGTGATAGCTGTGGGACATGGCGCCGGCTGCCTCGTCGTAATGAGACTGGGTGATCAAGCTTTCAAGCTTGGCACGCAGATCGCCGGTGAGCTGTGCCTTCAGCAGGAAGTAAATATCGTACAGATGGGTTACCAACAGGTGGGTGATGCCCTTCTGCAGGAAATGGCGGGATAGGTCGGCACAGATGGAAACAGCCTCAACAGGGTTGGTACTGGTCATGGGCTCGTTCAGGAGCACCAGATCGGTAGCGGCGGCTTCCTTCAAAATGCCGGTCAGCTTCTTGATCTCCACGCCCATTCGGGAGGCGGTCATGGAGCTGTCTTCACCGGCAGAAAACAGGGTATAGATGCCGGTCACGGGGGTGAACTGCATGGACTCAGCAGGCACGAAGAAGCCCAGCTGCGCCAGCATATAGCTCTGACCCACGGTCTTTAAATAGGAAGTTTTACCGGAATGGTTCGCACCGGTGATTACCACGGCATGGCCGGTCTGCAGCAGCAGATCGTTGCCCTGGATGCCATCGTTATGCAGCACCAGCTCCGGATAGTGTACATCCTTCATAGTCAGGGAAACATTCTGCAGAGCCTGAGGTCGGCAAAGGGTATAGCCGCGGCCTTCAAAGGCTTCACTGCACAGCAGACCCACCTGATAGAACTGTAGGGGGCGCGCTAGCGCCAACAGCTCGGGGCTATGGGGTAGCTCCACGGGTTCCACAAGTTTGGCAGCCTTGCTGATAGAAGACTTCCATTCTTTTTCCAGACCGCGCATGATGTATTCGTCAAAATGAGAGCCATACATAGCGCGGGTATAAACGAATTCCGGACCAAGGCCTTCGGAGGGCTGCTTGGGATCGGTATGATACAGCAGGGCGTTCAGGGGCTGCTCGTCAGCCTCGGTGCCCAGAATACCCATTTCGCTGGGGTAGCCATCTTCGCGAGCATTGAAGCCCAGATTCAGATAGCGCGGCAGGGGCAGCAGAGTCTCCAGCTCGGCAATGATGGATTTACATTTGGTGAACAGAGGCTCGGCGGCCAGTTCTTTGAACAGGGCGATTAGGTCTTTTACGCGCTGGGACTGGGCAGAACCGGCAGCCAAAAGCTGATTCCACTCTTCAATGCAGGCTACATAGGCAGACATGCGGCGCCAACGATACAGTACATCCTGCAGTTTATAACCGGCCAGGTTCAGTTTATCTTCTTCGGTGCGGATCGCCAAAATAGAATCGATGGCATGCTGCAGGGCTTTGGCTGTGGTCAGCTTTTTGAAGTCCGTCAAAGCAGCCATGCGGCTTTCGATCTCGGCAAAGTCGCTGCTAAAATATTGCAGCATAAATTTTTCCGCATCGGGAGTTTTCATACGGGGATCCACAAAACAGAGGATCTTAGACATATCCAGATCGGAAAGGGCCTGTTTTAATTCGGTGGCCTGTCCGATCTCTTGAATTAGCGTAACGCTCAAGGTGATTCTCCTTTTGAATGCCGATTCAAAGATGGCTTGTGGCCTCTTTGATGGACGGCATATCTTTGGTCTATTAACGGCAGTTTGTAAAATGCCAATCATAGTTATTTTAACATTTACGGCGGGCTTTTACAAGGAAAGAATTGTGAATGAAGTGTGAAATATGAGTTTTGACGGCGATAATTAGAGGGGGCGATATGTATCAAATCTTTAGCTTTTTGTTCTTGCAGGACGGATGTATGTGTTATATAATGAAAACAAAAAGGAGACTGTGGCTATGAAAAAAATTACGAGATTATTGGCAGCTTTATTGGTACTGACGCTTTTGATCTGCTCCTGCAGTGGAGAGGAAAAGCGCAAGGTGGAGATCGTTCCGAATGTGGTTTGGGTGTACGATGTGGAGCCGCAGGATCTGTCCCATATTAGTAAAGAAAAATATGAAGAGTATCTGACGGCACTGGAGAATCCAGCAGATCGTAATGCTAAGAGGTTGATTGAAGGGTTTAAAGAAATTAAATTTAAAGATCATGAATACAGAATGGGAATTTTCACTGGTGTTGCCCGTGATACCAGTGCGCCTTTTCTGCATCCTCTTGGTAAAATTGAACGAGAAGGCGAAATCGACATTGAATATATTGTGATGGATAATTGGGAAGAGGTTCGACAAGATATTGAGTCGAACAAAGACAACGGAGTCACTAAAGTCGTATTATTCAATAATTCTTATGATGAGAGTATTTATAAAGAAATGATCTCCGGTAAGTATGCAGAACTGGATCAATATATGGAAGAGATGGGGCTTTATGATGAAGAGGCATATGATCAGGCGGTAATGAGTGCTGGATATATCGATGGAGAGCAATATTTGATTCCTATTTTATATAATGTATCGGGTATGATCCATGGGGAAAAACCAACTATCACATATGAAAATGATTCTGCTGACTTTGGAACTAAGATCACTGCAGAGGATTATCCGAAGGAGAGTTTGACTTATGAGAATTATATGGAGAAATTGATATCGGTCATGAGAAAAAATGATCCTAGTTCCGAAGAATTTACGTTTATTTCCAGCGGTTTCTATGAAAATGCTCCGGATCTTTTTTTGATGGCCTCCGGTTTACAATGGAATGAATATGAAAAGCAGGGAGAATTGTTTGCACTATTGCTGGAGTATCTGAATACATATCAGGAATATCAAGCCAGTGAACACGATGGCTTATCGGATCAGTCGTTGATCATCTTATATCAAAATACCAATGAACGGCTTCCATTTACGGATGAGGTCGAAGATCAAGTATTAGAGGATCTTGGGATCCATGCTTTTGGAGACTGGACTATTATAGCCGGTGAGGTACCTTTAAGGATTATTGAAAAGACACAGTATTTTGCGGAATGCAGTACTGCGGAAAGTATTCCTTTTCACAGTATTGTGGGCTTGCTTTCCTATTCCGGTTGTTGGGTTTATAGTAATACGGTAGATGGGGAAACTGATGATCACGAGTATGGCACCATGGAGTATTGGCCGGTTTCGATGATGGGGGAAGCAGAAGTTTATGCGGCGCAACCCACCTGCTATGCTGCAGTAGTGGATGATGGTGATACTAAAATGGCTGTGAAGGTAATTCAGCAGCTGTTAAATCAGGAGATCAAAGCAAAGTATGGGCTATCACCCTGTTTGATAACCCGAGAAACGCAGTTGGAAGAGTGGAATAAAGAAAACGGAGTGTCCTCAATCAATATGCGTGATATTGTGTGGAATTTGGAGAAAAAGGAATATGAGGTATCAACTGTGCAAGCGGCTTGGGGGCAGGGAATTGGGGCCAACGGTGATAAGATCGCTCAACAGGTGGCTTGTGAACAGTTACGTGAGCAGCTAAGTAATGTGGCTACAGCTCAGATCCCTGATCGCGAGCTAGTGTCGATCTGGCAGGATACTTTGGCAGAGGCTTCTGAACAAGAGCTTTCCGCGGAAGCGGGCTTTGAACTTTTGTGCGAGCGCATGGATGCTTGGTATGAGGAATAAAGAGGGAGAAAGGAAAATATGAAAAAGATTATAAAACCATTGGCAGTTTTATTGGTATTGACGCTTTTGATCTGTTCCTGCGGTGGAGAGGAAAAGCGCAAGGTGGAGATCGTTCCGAATGTGGTTTGGGTGTACGATGTGGAGCCGCAGGATCTGTCCCATATTAAAAAGGGAACCTATGATAGATATTTGGAGGCATTGGATAATCCAGCAGATCCAGCCTCGCAAAAGTTGGTTGCCGGCTTTGAAGAGGTTGAATTTACGACGCATGAGTATCGTCAAGGTATCTTTACCGGTTTGGCTACCGGTGGAGATGCACCGTTTCTGGGTGTGCTGAGCAGAATGGAACGGGAAGGCGAGATCAGCATCGAGTATTTTGTGATGGACAGTTGGGAAGAGGTGCGGCAGGACATTGAACTGAACCGGGATAATGGCATAACGAAAATTGTGCTATTTAATAATTCCTATGATGAAAGTATTTATAAAGAAATGGCATCCGGTGAATATGCAGCGCTGGATCGATATATGAAAGAATTGGGCTTGGATGATGAAACAGCCTATGATCAGGTGGTGATGAGTGCCGGGTATATTGATGGCGAGCAGTATCTGGTTCCGATTTTATACAACGTGTCCGGCATGATAGAGGGCAAGTTGCCGGAGTATGATGAAATGAATCAGCGCGTAGTCGATGGTTTGACCAAAGATGATTATGCCCGTGAGAGCCTTTCCTTTGAAGCCTTCATGGAAAAGCTGATGGCTGCCATGAAGGAGAATGATCCTGCTTCGGATCAGTTTACCTATATTTCTCCCGGTTTTTACGAGAATGACCCGGACTTGTATTTACTGGCTTCCGGCCTGCAGTGGGAAGACTATGAAGATCAGGAAGATCTGTTTACCTTACTATTCGAGTATTACAATACCTACCAGGAGTATCAGGCCAGTGAGCATGATGGATTGTCGGATCAGTCGCTGCTGATGATGTATCAGGAAACATTTCAACGTGCTTCCTATGGCGATCCGGCGGATGATCAGATTTTGGATGATCTGGGAATCGACCCCTTGGTATATGAGCGTGGGCTATTCGATGCCACCAGTGCGGACTTTTCCTTTGAGTTAAGGATGCGGATGAAGTATTGGGCAGAGAGCAGCACCAGTGAGGAGATTCCCTTTCACAGTATTGTTGGCTTGCTTTCCTATTCCGGTTTTTGGACGAACGGGGATTCTCCTATGGATGGCAAAACCGTGGAGAAGGAATACGGCAGCATGGAGTATTGGCCGGTGGCAATGATGGGAGAAGAGGCGGCCTATGCGGCGCAGCCCATCTGTTATGCAGCTGTGGTGGACGATGGTGATACCGAAATGGCAATGAAGGTGATCACTCAGCTGTTAAATCAGGAAGTGAAGGCTAAATATGGGTTGTCACCCTGTTTGGCAACCCGCGAGGCGCAGTTGGAATCCTGGGATACCGAAGGAAGATTTGATGATCTGAAATTTGTACGTGACATTGAGTACGACGCGGCTTCCCAGTCCTATGATGATACCAAAGTGGATGCGCCCTGGGGACAGGAAATCGGCGCCAACGGAGGTAGATTTGCTCATCAGGTAGCCAGTGAGCAGCTGCGAGAGCAGCTAAATGCCGTGGTCACAGCTCAGATTCCCGATAGCGAGGCGGTTGCGATCTGGCAAGACACGTTGGCAGAGGCTTCGCAGCAGGGGCTTTCCGCGGAAGCGGGTTTTGAACTATTGTGTGAGCGCATGGATGCATGGTATGAGGATTAAAATCAAACAAGGCGGTCGGAGTGAAGTCCGGTCGCCTTGAGTAATTCAAAAGAGCATGGTCAGGACGGCCATGCTCTTAATTCTGTTAGTAAATCAGTCAGTTCTTCTGCGGACCAATCTTCGCCGATGGCGGCAAGGGCACGATAGATCATGGATTCGGCGGGTAAGGAGGATGGGTCGCAGCCAGCAAGAGCTGATAACTGGGATAGGATTGAGATTTTAAGGAAGAGAATATTTTCGGGGGAAGAGTTTAGCTGATCCATGTCGTAATCGGAGGTGCGGCCGCAGGGAGAAGAACAATAGAAGCAGGCGGGAACCAACTTGTATTTCTCTTCGTTCACGCGGCGGATCAGATCGGTCAGTTGGTCAGAATCGTCAGCTACGGCCGATAGCCCTTCCACTACCACTGCAAAGGTGGATGGGGTGATTAAATCTTCATTGCCGAAAGTGGCACGGGCCAGCCCGATTAATGCTCCAAACAGTTCGGCACGCAGGGGAGTCAAGATATCCATTCCAAACACCTCAATCCAGAATCCGTCCATCATGGCTGATGGTCACGATGCGCCAAGGGATGAACTTGCCGCTGGCCATGAGGGCACGTTTCACCGCGTTCTCTAAGCCACCGCAGCAGGGAACCTGCATACGGGTCACGGTCACACTTTTAATATCGTTATTGGCAATGATCTGGGTCAGCTTTTCTGCATAGTCTACCTCATCCAGCTTAGGGCAGCCGATCAGGGTCACATGATTGCGAATAAACTCCTGATGGAAATTACCATAGGCATAAGCCGTACAATCAGCGGCAATCAGCAGATTAGCATTATCAAAGAAGGGTGCGTTGATAGGCGCCAACTTGATTTGAATGGGAAAGTTGGTGAGCTGACTGGGGACCGGTGAATAACCGGCGGAGCCGGAAGAGGACGGTGTCGAAGCACCGACGCTGCAGGCGGCGGGCTCACGATTCATAGTGCGCACAGCGGAACCGGGGCAGCCACAAGGCAGAGGCTTGGTCTGGGCGGGAGAGGTCGTCCCGTTGGCAGCACTTGCTGCCTTTTCTTTAGCTTCTTTGGCGGCCAGCACAGCAGCTTCATCGTAGGCGGGGGCTTCACGCATTTCGAAGTGGATAGCATCGGCGGGGCAGGCGGGCAGGCAGTCGCCCAAGCCATCGCAGTAGTCCTCACGGGTGAGGACGGCTTTGCCGTTGATCATTTCAATGGCACCTTCATGGCAGGCAGCCGCACAGGCACCACAGCCGTTACATTTTTCTGTATCGATCTTGATAATTTTTCTAAGCATACTTGTTTCTCCTATTTTTACGCCGGAGGCGAAATATTGTTTGACTTTATGGGGTGATTATAGTACGATTTAGAAAATAAGTCTGTTGTTTTTACAACGGAAAAGAGGTTTTTGTGGAAAAATTCATGCCGATTCTAAAACGAAGTAAGCTGTTTGTAGGTGTGGGAGAAGATGAGATCGGGGCCATGTTGGGCTGCTTACAGGTGGTAGCCCGCAGCTATAAAAAAGGAGAGTATGTGTTTCGCCAGGGGCAGAATCTGCAGCAGATCGCCCTTTTGGTGGAGGGCAGTTTGATGGTGCAAAAGGAAGATTACTGGGGAAACCGAAGCATTATTCAATCGGTGGAGGCAGGAGAAATGTTTGGGGAAGCCTATGCAGCTCCGGAGAGTGGGCCACTTCTCAGCGATGTGGTGGCAGTGGCGGATTCTACGGTGCTCTTGTTTGATGTGTTTCGAGTGCTGACGGTGTGTTCAGCAGCCTGTCGCTTCCATTCCATGGTGGTGCAGAATCTGGTGTTTGCCGTTGCGGAGAAAAATCGGCAGCTGGTTCAGAAGCTGGGGCATATGGCAAAGCGTTCCACCAGAGAAAAGTTGATGTCCTACTTGTCCGAAGAGGCCAAGCGGCAGGGCGGGAGTGTGGTAACGATCCCCTTTAACCGGCAGCAGCTGGCGGACTTTTTGTCGGTGGATCGCAGCGCCATGTCAAATGAACTGAGCAAAATGCGGGAGGATGGACTGATCGAATTTGAAAAGAATCGGTTTACACTTTTATAATGTAAAAGGAGCGGCCTTCGTGATAAAGGTCGCTCCTTGTTTCATTTTATGCCTCACACAGGGTGTGATCTTCAAATACGTAGTGTTTGTTGCACAGACGCTTGATGCTGTCGCGGTGGGTAACCACCAGATAGGTCTTGTCGTGCAGGTATTTGTCGATCATGTTGACGATCTTTTCTTCGGACTCGCTGTCCAGATTAGAGGTAGGCTCATCGAAGAAGTATACATCTTTATCGATCAAAATGCCGCGGATGATGTTCAAACGCTGACGCTGACCGGCGGAAAGCTTCGCACCCTTTTCACCAATCATCTCGTCGAGGCCATTTTCCAAATTGTTATACCATTCGGTCAGGCCGGCATCTTCCAGCATAGCCAGCAGACGTTCTTCGCTGATGTCCTGACCCAGGGTCAGATTCTCACGGATGGACAGGTCAAAGAGTTCCACATCCTGGGAAATGTAAGCCACATCCAATTTCGGATTGGAGATCACCTTGCCGTCGACGGTGATGGAACCGGAATTCAAAGGATAGATACCGGAAAGCACATTCAAAATGGTGGTCTTACCCTGACCGGATTCACCCATAAGACTGATCTTATCGCCCTTCTTGAATTCGAAGCGCGGCAGACGGATCAATTCGCTGCGATCCTGATAGGAGAATTCGCCATTCTGAATGCTCAGGTTGTTCCACTGATCCACTTCGGTCATTTCGTTATCGTTGGCCATGATCTCATCCAGCTGCTTCTTCATAACCCAGAACTTAACAACGTGTTCCACTTCTTTGGAACAGGTGGTCAGCTGGGTGCTGATCTTGCCGATGATGCTCAGGTAGAATACCAAGTAGGGCAGCGGATCTCCGCCGTTTTTCATGGTAATAATGGAAGCTACCACGATGAATACGTAGATCAAATCAATAAAGAAGTCGAAGGTAACATATACCTTGGCACTCTGGTTTTCCAGTTCCTGCAGGTCTTTGAAGAAGAGTTTGCGCTTCGCTGCGATCACCTGACTGCTGAATTTGTGAGCACCCAGCTTGATCACCGAGAAGATGTTCTGGATAAAGTCGATCAGAGTGGCATAGTAGGAAGCACGGATACGGCTGAACTTTGCAGAGAAGGGAGCCTTACGCTTGGTCTGTTTGATACGCACGATGAAGGTGAGCACGAACAGAGCCAGCATGATGCTGCCGATCAGCAGGGATTGAGTCAAAGATACATAAATGAAGGAACCCAAACCTACGATAACCGGGATCAGTTCATCCAGTACAGTTTCAAAGAAGCAGGCATATTCCACGGATGTATTGGTGATGGAATCCTGAATATAACCGGTGTGGTATTTGCTGATGTTCTTAGGATCCATATTCTGCAGCTTTTCGAAGAAAAACTTCTCCGCGTCCAGCTGGATCCGGAACAGGAAGACCTGGGAAAACTTGATGTACACAAAACGCAGCACTAAGGACAGCGCATACAGGATACCCAGGCAGATCAGCAGGTGAGTCAGCTTGGTAACCGTCAGCGGACTGGTTACAAAGTAGCTCAAACTGAAAGAAGCACCATAAACCGAAAGGTTATATACGATGCCCAGGAAGAAAACAAAAAACATGCGTTTCTTGTCAACAAATTTGAACATGTCAATTAAATCTCTCATGAATACACTCCTATGTATAAAATATTAGATTCTGTCATTATACCACAACCAAAGGGAAAATCCTATGGGTAGTATTGGTTAACAAAAACTTCACCCGGAAAAAATCAATAAGGACGTACATCTTTAGCAAACACGATCAGCGGCGCGGTCGCCCAAGGATGGAACAGGCTGGTATTCCATTTTTGATCTTTGCCCCAGGCTTCGTAGGTGGTGGTAGCCCCCTCCGTCAGCATGTTCAGCCAGCAGCCCGGATCCAAGGTTAGTTTTAGAGCCAACTCGGACTCACCTTGCTGCATCAAGGCAGCCAGCGTAAAGTAGGCCATGTACACGCCCATGGAGCTGAGGCCGCGGCGGGCAATATAGTCGATCAAACGGCGGCGCAGACCCTCATCCTCGGTGCCGATGTTAAACAGCAGCGGCAGCACGTTGGAGTGGATAGCGGAGTGCGTCAGCGCCGGACTATCGCAATACAGACCCCGTTCGGCACTATAAAAGGCACGAATAAACGCCTTTTTCGCACCTGCGGTGCGCCCGGTGGGCGGCAGGCCTAACAAGCTATAAAATTCGTCCATGGACTGCAGGAAGCCGCACCAAAAGGCGTTGATCACGTTGTGTAGGCCCGGACCGATGGGGCGGGTCACCGGAAAGTCGTAGCCGTCCCGCAGATTTTCGGGCCAGTCCACCAGATTCCACTTTTTGGTCACACCTTCCAGTAGCCCTTCGGAGGTTTCGTACTGCAGAAAGTACTGGTAAAGGGCCGTTAGGTAGGGCTCCGCGCTGCGGAGAAATTGGACGTCGTTGTCCTGGGTAAACAGCCAGCAGATCTGGGCGGGCAGCTGCAGTGAATAATCGGCGATCTCCTGCATTAAGGACGAACCGGACACCGCCATGATGCCGGGGCAGATGAAACTGCTGGCGAAGAAGTCGCTGATGGCTTTTTTCATCATGGTAGTATCGTCGGTGAGCACGGCGTGGGAGCGGGCGGCAATGGATACATCGCCCAGGTACTGACCCTTTTCACGGGTGGGACAGTCCACAAAGTTTTCCTGCATGCCGTACAGAATAGTGTCGGCGCAGAGTTTCAGGATGGGACGAAGTGTTTCGTTGGCCGGATAAAGATCAGCCAGACGCTCTTGAATTTCTTCTTTATTATAAGGATAGTAGCGCAGTGTGAAATGGATGTCATGGATCTGCACCGAAGGCGGGAACAGGAGCTCTGCATAGCGAAAAGCTTTGTAGTCAAATTGGTTTAGGGTATCGGTACGGCCGGAGAGGATCCACTGCTCTTCGTAGCAGCAGTTACAGCGCATGTTATATCGGACGCTGCCATCTTCGTTTAATTCCTCACTGCAGCGGATGGTAATGATATCGCCATATTCGCCGGTGGCGGTGAGGTTCAAATAGGCTACGGCCTCAAATCCCAAGTCGATGCGAAGACCGCCGGGAATGGGCTGGATCGTTTTGGGAGATACTGTTTCAAAGGCCAACTGCTTCGTGGGCTGGGAAACCAGCTGATATGCAGGATTCGGAAGTACAGCGGCTCGCTGCCAGTTGCTGTCGTCAAAGTTCGGCCGTTCGAAGCCCACTTCGGGGGCACTGCTGTTGTAGCATTCCAAAAACTGAGTTTCGTAGCCGGTGGTGCCTAAGGAGGTGAAGCCTGTATGATCGGTGCAAAGCCAGGTTTCATCGGAGGTGAGGACCGGCTGACCATCGATGGTTAAGTTCAAGTATAGGCATTGGAGCTGATCGCCGGAAACCCAGACCCGGTTGATGAGACCCTGATAGTAGGTGTGAACAGCAATGGTGTTCTCACCGGGCTGCAGATAAGCGGAGACATCCACTTCATTGTAATAGTAGTGGTTCGGATATCCCGCGGCAGGTCCTTGGGTTACGAACTGACCGTTGATGTAAAGTTTATAATAATCGTCAGCGGTAATTTTCAGACTGGCATTTTCAGTTTTGACCAGATTGATTTTTTTACGAAATAGAATATGGCGGTTCTGATACTGCTTCGGTACCGTTGGTACGGGCGTTGGATCCATTTCTTTATGATATACGTTGATGGGAGTAAGATTTACAAAATCCGGATGGCAAATGAACATGACAGACCTCCGTATGGGCTAATAAGTTAGCTTTACTATAGCGGATTTGAGCGGGATTGGCAAGGATGAATTTGAAGATTCGATTTCTAAATTATAAAACTCGTAATTGAAATTATATAAAAGTATTGACAAGTTATATAAATTGAGTATAATGAAATCATGAAATGGAGGAAACCATTATGGATAAAAGTGTATATTCGCTGGTGCTGATGGATGATGTGGTGGCAGAAGTTGATCGCTTGGCCTATCGGATGAACACCAGCCGTTCGAATATGATCAATCAAATTTTGGCAGAATATGTGTCATATATGACCCCGGAAAAAAGAATGCGGGAGGTATTTGATCGGGCCATCAACATGCTGACCGGGTCCGGCACATTCCAGCTGATGCTGCAGCCTTCCGATTCTACTATGTCGCTGCGATCAGCTCTGGCCTATAAATATAACCCCACGGTGCGTTACAGCGTGGAATTGTACCGCGACCAACAGGGAGCAGCAGGTGAACTCAAAGTGCTGCTGCGTAGCCAGAACAATAGCTTGATCCTGTATATGAACCAGTTTTTCAAACTTTGGACCCGATTGGAACAAGCTTATGTGGGCGATACTAATTATAAGATCGAGAGTGGCCGCTATACCAGAGTGCTGCGCCTGCCGGAAAAGATCAAAAGCAATGAGCAGATGGGCGAGATCCTGGCGGAGTACATCAAGGTGCTGGATGAGTGCATGAAGATCTTCTTTGAACTGCTGGATCAGCCGCAGGCCGCTGCCGCTCGCATTGAAAATCGGTATAGGAAGTATTTGGCCGGTGGCAATGCCATCTGTTAAGGCGAGAAGCGCGAACATCTTCCGCCCTTCGGCGGAAAAATGACGAAGTAGTAGAATAGATATAGACTACAAGGAGAAGAAATATGAATTTTCAGAAATTGACGCAGAAAAGTATTGAGGCGATCCAGGGGGCGCAGTCGTTGGCGATGGATCGCAAGAATCCGCAGGTGGAGCAGGAGCATTTGCTTCTGGCTCTGCTGCAGCAGGAGGGCGGGCTGATCGGTTCGCTGCTGGAGAAGATGGGTGTGCCGGTGCAGCCGCTGATGCAGGCGCTGGAGGTAGCGATTCGTAAGCTGCCGCAGGTTTCCCAGGGCAGCAGCCAGCAGTATGCATCTTCTGATTTGGAAGCGGCTTTAGCAGAGGCAGAAAAGCAGGCAGCGGCCATGCAGGATGAGTATACCTCAGTTGAGCATTTGATGCTGGGATTGATGGTGAAGGCGTCGACGGCTTTGAAACAGCTGCTGACTTCCTTCCGGATGGATGAGAAGATCTTCCGAGAGGTACTGAAGCAGACCCGTGGAAATGCCCGGGTGACCTCCGATAATCCGGAGAGTACCTATGATGTTTTGGAAAAATACGGACAGGACTTGGTGGAGCTGGCTCGTCAGCAGAAGCTGGATCCGGTGATCGGGCGGGACAGCGAGATCCGCAGTGTGGTTCGAATTTTGTCCCGCAAAACGAAGAATAATCCTTGTTTGATCGGCGAGCCCGGTGTAGGTAAAACGGCCATTGCCGAGGGTTTGGCCCTGCGAATCGTGCGGGGCGATGTGCCGGATAGCTTGAAGGATCGCAAGATCTTTTCTTTGGACATGGGCGCACTCATTGCAGGTGCCAAGTTCCGTGGTGAGTTTGAGGAACGTTTGAAGGCGGTGCTGAATGAGATCAAAAACAGCGACGGTAAGATCATTCTGTTCATCGATGAGCTGCACACCATTGTGGGTGCGGGTAAGTCCGATGGTGCCATGGATGCGGGTAATCTGCTCAAGCCCATGTTGGCACGCGGTGAGCTGCACTGCATCGGTGCCACCACTTTGAACGAGTATCGTCAGTATATTGAAAAGGATGCGGCTCTGGAGCGTCGTTTCCAACCGGTGTTGGTGCCGGAGCCTGCGGTGGAGGATACCATTTCCATTCTGCGTGGACTGAAAGAGCGCTACGAGGTGTATCATGGCGTTAAGATTCAGGATCAGGCGCTGATCGCCGCAGCGGTATTGTCCAATCGCTATATTTCCGATCGTTTCCTGCCGGATAAGGCCATTGATCTGGTGGATGAGGCATGCGCCATGATCCGTACCGAAATCGATTCCATGCCCACGGAGCTGGATGAGATCTCCCGTAAGATCATGCAGTATGAGATCGAGGAAGCGGCCTTGAAAAAGGAGACTGACAAGCTGTCCCAGGAGCATTTGGCCGACATTCAAAAGGAACTGGCGGATCTGCGAGAGCAGTTCAAAGAGATGAAGGCTCGTTGGGAGAATGAAAAGAACGCCATCGGCAAAGTGCAGAAGCTGCGCGAGGAGATCGAGCAGGTGAATGCCCAGATCGAGAAGGCCGAAAATGAATATAATTTGGATAAGCTGGCTGAGCTGAAATATGGTCGTCTGCCGGCTCTGCAGAAAGAACTGGAAAAGGCGGAGGAACTGGAAGAAGAAGGGCAGCAGGCGGCTTCGCTGCTGCGTGATAAGGTGACGGAGGAAGAGATCGCCCGGATCATCTCCCGGTGGACCGGTATTCCGGTTTCGAAATTGGTGGAGAGTGAGCGAGAGAAACTGCTGCATTTGGATGATACCCTGCATGAGCGGGTGATCGGCCAGGATGAGGCGGTGCAGCGGGTGTGCGATGCGATTTTACGTTCCCGTGCGGGTATTCAGGATCCGGACCGTCCCATTGGTTCCTTCTTGTTCATGGGACCCACCGGTGTGGGTAAAACGGAGTTAGCCAAAGCTCTGGCTCAGGCTTTGTTCGATGATGAACGCAGCATGGTGCGTATCGATATGAGTGAATATATGGAAAAGTACTCGGTATCTCGTTTGATCGGAGCACCTCCCGGATATGTGGGCTACGATGAGGGCGGTCAGCTGACAGAGGCGGTACGCCGCAAACCCTATGCAGTAGTACTGTTTGACGAGGTGGAAAAGGCGCATCCCGATGTGTTCAATGTGCTGCTTCAGGTACTGGATGATGGTCGAATTACCGATTCCCAGGGCCGTACCGTTGACTTTAAAAATACCATTATCATTATGACTTCCAATCTGGGGTCTTCTATGATTCTGGAGGGCATCGATCCGGTGAGCGGCGAGATCACCGAAGCAGCTAAGGAGCAAGTGCAGATGCTGCTGAAGCAGTCCTTTAGACCGGAGTTTTTGAACCGCTTGGATGAGATCGTTTTCTATAAGCCTCTGACTAAGGAAAACATCAGTGGTATTGTGGATCTGTTGCTGGAAGATCTGAGCCGCAGACTGGCCGATCGCCAGCTGTCCATGAAGCTGACCGATGCTGCTAAGCAGTATCTGATCGATGGTGGCTACGACCCGGTATACGGTGCCCGTCCGCTGAAGCGTTTCATCCAGCAGAAGTTGGAGACCTTGCTGGCACGTAAGATGATCGCTGAGGATCTGGAGCCGGGAACTGAGATCGTGATCGACTATGACGGAAGAGGATTGAAGGCGTAAGATATTGATGAGTGGATTGCTATTAAGCAGGATTTAACTTCCAAAAACTATATATGTACAATGCCTCATGTAGGGGGAAAGAAGGCACCGCGCAATTATGCAGGTGCCTTCTGTGGTAGAAAGCAGCGTGTTGTATTGTTCCGCTATTTGGTGGAACGTTATTCCGATACTGTTGATATTGTTCCGATAAGGTCATATACTATATCTGAATTTGGAGGACCTGTTGGCAGGCTATATCAATACAAGGTTAGATATGCATTTGGATATGTTGCGGGAGTAAGAACGAATACCCTACATTTTGTGGAATAGGTTGTAGTTTTAAACGAGGAATGGTATAGTGGACGTGAAATGCTTGAGAGGAGAGAAATTGATTATGCCTAAGACCTTGTATGTCACCGATCTGGATGGAACCTTGCTTCAAAATGACCAAACTCTGTCAGCAGAAACAGTTTGCATATTGAATGAGCTGTTGGATCAGGGACTGTGTTTCACCTATGCCACCGGCCGTTCTTTCAATAGTGCAGCACCCATTACGAAATCGCTGCATCTGACGATTCCGGTTATTACCCGAGATGGCTGTATCATTGCGAATCCGCGCGACAGTCGGGAAATCGAGATCAATCGGATCTCCGATGACATGATCCAAAAACTCCGTCCTATTCTGGCACCTATCATGTCTTCCTGTTTTATCACAACTTATGCTAAAGGAAGCGAGTTAAAACTTTATTGTAAGAGCAATTGCAGTGAAGGTTTTCAGCAGTACTTGGAAGAACATGCCAATGACAAAAAACTGGCCAGTGTATCCAATGAGGAAGCCTTGTTTGATAATGAGATTTCTTTCTTCAAGTTCATTGCCGGTTTCGAAGAACTGGAACCGATCTATCTGCAGGTAAAGGATGATCCGGAACTGAGCTGTTTCTTGCAAAAGGATAATTACAGCGATGCCTGCTGGTTCAGTATTTACCCTAAGTGTGCTACCAAGGCAGTAGCGATCCAAAAGCTGCAAAAGCAGCTGGGCTGTGATCGGCTGGTGGTATTTGGTGATTCCGTAAACGACATATCCATGTGCCAAATTGCCGATGAATCCTGCGCGGTGGCCAATGCAACGGAGGATGTTAAGGCCGTGGCCACTCATGTAATCGAATCGAATATGACAGACAGCGTGGCCCGATGGATCAAAGAAGACTACGCAGGATCGAAATAAAGTTTTAGAATGTATGTTTATAAACGAATGTATACAAAAACACCACCTGTTCAAGTTAACTTGATAGGTGGTGTTTCGTTTCATTATGTAGTTTGGATTAAGCGTTCTGCTCCAACCATTCGTGGATGTTTCTCAGAACTTCGTCTGCATCCAGACCATGTACGGCGCAAGCCATTTCCAGAGGTTCGTTAGCAGCGGAGGGGCAGCCGATGCAGTGCATACCGGACTCCATCAGAACCTGTGCAATACCTCTATTGTATCTGAGCATTTCGCCCATAGTAGTCTGCTTGGTGATGATCATGATTTATATCTCCTTTCGGTTAGTGTTGTATTTATTGCCGAAATGGCAATCTTGACTTTTGTAAATGAGCCATATATCATTATACCAGTAAATGAGAAAAAAACAAGTATGAAGATAAAGGAAATATAAAATATGAAGCAATATGATATCAATCAGGTTTCCTTGATGACAGGACTTACCACACGAACACTGCGTAATTATATGCAGATGGGAATTTTGAATGGGCATAAGGAAGCGGGGAAATGGGTTTTTACGGAAGAAGAGTTAACGGCAATGTTTGAATCATCTTTTGTCAAACAGGAGCTGGAGATCAAAGAGCGAGCCCAGGTAAGAGAATTTTTGAAACGAATGCAGGTCGAAAAGCCCAGTGGGTGCTTGGTGTATGATTTGCCCGGTGAAAAACAGAAAGTACAGGAATACTGTAATCAGCTTATGGAATGCTTTAATCAGCACTATGCCGTGGAAGGAAATCGACTGAATTACACATATGATGAAAAGAAAAAAGCCGGACGTTTTGTTTTGTCCGGTGATGCAAGCATGATTCAGAAAATGCTTGCGATACTGCAAAAAAGTTGAAAAACTCGTCTGATTTCAAATTGATGCCTCCTTTGCGCTCAACTAAAATAGAGACAAAGGAGGTTTTTAATTATGGAGAAGTTACAAGAAACGTATACTGCTATAGTGAAAAGACTGGGTCAAATCAATTTCGGAAAACTCTGGCCAGGTTTTCATCTTTTTTCTTTAGCGCTATTTGATGAAACAAATGCTTGCATAGATGGAGGTGTAATGAATCGGCCGGATGAATTTCGTGCCAATACAGCAATTGAATTTCAAGGAAGACTGTTGGCAACTTGGCACCTAACGGAAACGGATTCTGATATCGACCTTCTAACCGCCAATATCATCCACGAAATGTTCCACGCTTATCAAATGGAACAGGGTGAAAAGCGATTTGGTGATGATCTGGAAGTTATGATGCATCCGGCAGGGCAGGAGGTCCTACTACTTAAACACACCGAAAATCAATTGTTGATGCAAAGCTTGGATAATGTATCATTATTTGAACACTTTATTCAGCTTCGCCGACATCGCAGAAGCATGGCAGAAGAAGTGGTAAATTATGAGTTAGCCATAGAAACGATTGAGGGCATGGCTGAATACGTGGGACTTAAAGCTTTGAAGCAGATTGCGCCGGAAAAGTATCAAAAAAAGCTGAAGCAGTATGCAGAAAACCTAAAGAATGTCTCACATTTGCTGGATGCACGCAGACTGGCTTACAGCAGTGGAGTAGTTCTTCTTTTGACAGCGGAAACAGTCGGGTTTTCTGTTTTTCATCAGCTGGGCACTGAAAAAAGAAATATATTTGAAATCATATCAGATCAAGTGAGTGATGAAAGCTCACAGATGCTGCAAACATATATGAACGAACAGTACTGCGAGAGAGAAAAGAAGATTCAAAATGTGTTACAACACAGTACAATGATGGAAGGGAGTTTTGAAATTCGCGGATATGATCCCATGAACATGTTTCGACAGGGTGATTATATATATGGAAAACACTTTTGGCTTTTGTGGGATCGAACACAACAAAAAACGCTTTCAATTCGTGGTGAAAGCGTTTTGAAGTGTGATGAAAATGGGAAGATAGATAAAGTGTATAGCTAATTTATACCTCTCCCATCACCCGCGCTGGGGCACCGTCTGCATTTTCAAACAGCAGAGGCAAAGCGCACAGCGGAAACAGCTCACCGGCGGGTACAGAGTTGAGGTTACATAAGTTCTCAATAATCACACCTTCTTCAGATGACAGAAAGGCCCGATGAAAATGTAACTTGTCCGGTCGATCAGGGCTGAGAGTATCAACGCCGATGCCTTTTTTATGCCGTGTGGCGGCAAAGAAGGCGATGTCCGGCGCAAGAATCGGGTAACTGCTGCGGTAGGAGGTGGGATCGTTCCACTTCGATTCCCAACCGGTGGAGAAGATTAAAAAGTCAGCGGCTTCAGCGGCGTCCATATAAGGCTCCAGTGCTGAAATATCAATGACTGGGTAAGCCTCATCTGGAATACGTTTAGGAGTGCAGGGAATCACAACAGCACTACCAATAAAATGATCAGCAGGAAACTGATCCAGTGTACGGCCGTTTTCGATAATATGAGCCGGTGCATCAATATGTGTACCCATGTGGGAGTACAGCTGAAGCTTGGTTTCGCGGTAGTAGTTGGCGGGTACGGTGGCCACGGTGGTTAGCTCCGGTGCCGGTGTACCGGGAAAAGTAGGCATAGACGCATTGATAATGTGGGTAAAGTCGATCCAGGACATGGATACCTCCAAACAGTTTAAGTGTATTCTTGACAGGTGAAAGGGCAGATGATAAACTAAAGCTAATCAAATCCGATACATAAAGGAGATACGAAAATGGCAAAAAGAACGGGTATTCATCATGTGGCACTGCGTGTGCAGGACATGGATAAAACTGTAGAATTTTACACCAAGATCGGCTGCAGCGTGATCCGCAGCTGGGGCGAAGGCAATAGCAAAGGCGTTATGATGGATCTGGGCGGCGGCAACATTTTGGAAATGTTCGCAGGCGGCGTAAACGATCCCGAACAGAAACCTCGCTACGAGCATCTGGCTCTGAAGAGCGACGATGTAGATCAGGATTATGCTGATGCTCTGGCAGCCGGTGCGGCTCCTCAGATCGAGCCCAAAGACGCTATGCTGGGCGGCATCATGCCCATCCGCATCGCTTTCGTAGTAGGTCCCAATCAGGAAGTTATCGAATTCTTCTGCGAAAAGTAAAATTGAGTAAGTCTCCAATCAAAGTCAAGACAGCTGAGCTGTCTTGGCTTTTTTTATTTAGTAATATCGGCATATTTGCCGCGGCACAGGGGCAACAGATCTGCTGGCGCCAGTTCCACCTGATAGCCGATTTTACCGGCACTGACCATGATGGTGGGTACGTTCTGAGCAGCAGAATCGATAAAAGTAGGAAACAGTTTCTTCATTCCTATGGGAGAGCAGCCACCACGCACATAGCCGGTCAGAGGAAGCAGATCGGCCACATGGAGCATGGCTACTGACTTTTCTCCTGCGGCCTTAGCGGCCTTTTTCAGATCCAGTTCGGTCAAAACAGGAATCACAAACACATAATATTGTTTGCTGGCCCCTTGGGTGATCAAAGTTTTGAAAACCTGTTCAGGAGCTTGACCGGTCAGTTCTGCCACGGTGGCTCCATCCACAGCTTCATCGCCGTGGGGATAGGTATGGGCGGAAAAAGTGACTTTTTTCTTTTCTAAAATACGCATTACATTGGTTTTGATTTCGGGCATGGGAAACCTCGTTTGTTATTGATTAATTGATTCAGTTACAAAGTTTAAATGTTGAAAAATAACTGAACTTGTTCAGTTATAAAGTATACCATAAAAAGGACTAACTGAATAATTCAGTTAAAGTTATAAAAAAGTCTACTGGATAACTGAATATTTTCAGTTAAGCGTTGCAGATTGAAGAAATATTAACTGAAGAATTCAGTTATTTTTCGTAATATGAAAATCATAACTGAACGAGAAAGCGAATTATTCCGGAAAATACATATGACGCATGAATGCCTCGGAAAAATACGAATCATTGGCCAGTTCCACCAGCTCAAAGTGGGCTTTCATACTCAGCAGATCATCCAATAGAGCAGGATTAAGCAGCAGCAGAGAGGCACCATGACCGGCGCCATTGCCGATGGCAATGGTACGGCGGGCAGGGGGAATCAGTCCAATGCGACGGGCGCTTTCTACATTTAGCTGGCTGCCAAAGCCACCGGCTAAATAGATGGTATCCAGCTCGGTGACATCGGCGGCATGCATTAAAGCATCGCAGCCTGCAGCGATGGCAGACTTAGCCAGCTGGATCTCACGAATATCCTTTTGGGTAAGCTCCGGCAGAGCAGCAGCCTCCTCCGGCCATTCATCTAAAAAGCCGGTTTCGTCCAGCATTTCACAATCTAACAGAGCAGCGGTGATATCTAAAATACCGGATCCGCAATAACCTTTAGGCGGACGATCTCCGATGGTTTCAACCGAAAAGTCGGGAGCCACATGGCAGATCGCACCGGGGACCGAAGGCAGACCACAGGAAATTTGACTGCCTTCAAAGGCAGGACCACAGGCCGTGGCACAACCATAAAGATGACCGTTGGCCGCGAGCAGTATTTCTCCGTTGGTTCCGGCATCTAAAAGCAAGGTAGGCTTATCCACAGCCAAACGTCCATCTTTCCATAAGCCCGCAGCCAGTGCGGCGGTGGAAAGGTCGGCTCCCACATAGGCAGAAAAGCAGGGCGGCAGGATCACACCATCCTTTTCATATCCATAGGTATGGTCAGCAATAAAAGGAGCATGGGATAAAGGCTCCGGGTCATGTCCGCAGAGAGTATACAGCATAGTGGTGTTACCGGTGAGGACTAAACGATCCCATTTTTCAGGTAGTAAAGCCAACATACCACGACGCAGTGCAGAAGAGAGTTGTAGCAGATCTCCATTCATGGCCCGTTCGATACGGCTGATGACATCTGCTCCAAATACGCGTTGAGGATTGGCAGCGGATCGTTGATCCAGAAGCTGTCCTGTGGTTAAATCATACCAGTAGGCAGCCAAGGTGGTGGTGCCGATATCAACGGCAACCCCAATGGAAGAGGTGGTGTCAGTAGATGAAGCTGCAGAAGTAAGCATAGAATCAGCATTTCCAAATTCCGTCTGTACCACCATGTCATCATCCTTGTGAGAATTGTGGACAACGTATTCACCTTCTACCTCAGCTTGGCAGGCAAGACGGCAGCCGGCATCGATTTCTTCCTGCGTAAGCAGGGAAAGCTCGGCTTGAGTTAAAGGGGAAAGCTCACCGGATACATAGACCTTGCACTTGCCACAGCGGCCCTTGCCGCCGCAGTCCAAGGGAAGATGTAAGGCATCGGAAAGTTTCATGAAAACCTCCAAAAGTAAAGGGACCATGTATGGCCCCTAAAAATAATTAATGTAAATGTTTTTCAGCTACAGCCAGTACGCCGTAGAGCTGGGCGTTGTTGCCAAGTTGGGCAGGCAGGACTTGAACGCCTCGGAAACCGGGCATGATCAGTTCAGGCAATCGCTGACGGATCTTATCGATGATCAGAGGCTGTTCCATAATGCCGCCGCCAAGGATGAAGGCTTCCGGCTGCAGAGTATGAGCCAGAGTAGCCAGCCCGTAGCAGATCTCCAAGATCCACTCATCCAGTACAGCTTCTGCGCGGGCATCGCCGGGTAGAGCCGCCATCAGCTGACGGCCGCTGGTGTAGGGCAGTCCGGCTTCGGCCAGCATATTCATCAGAGCAGTTACAGAGGCGTAGCACTCGTAGCAGCCACGCTGACCGCAGGTGCAGAGTTTGCCGCCGGCATGGGTGAAGATGTGACCAACAGCGCCGGCACCGCCATGGCTGCCGTAATGAACCGTTCCGTTAGCGACCACGCCGCCGCCGATTCCGGTGCCGTAGGCAACGCACATGAGGACGTTGAAACCACGACCCGCGCCGTAATGGAGTTCGCCAAAGGCCGCAGCCTTGCCATCGTTCTGTACGAAGGTGGGCTTGCCATAGCGAGCTTCCATCATCTCTTTCATGCGTGTGCCGGTATACTTCGGAATATTTTCATTGGCGTACACGATTACACCTTCCACCGGATCAACAGTACCGGCGGTACTGATACCGATGCAGTCATAATCGGCAGGATCATACATGGCGATCAGCTCGTGCACATGCTCCAACATGATGGGAGCACCTTTTTTTGCCTCGGAGGGGATCTCGCGATGCTGCTGCAGCTTACCATAGATCAGCAGCGCAGCCTTCAGGTTGGTACCGCCGATGTCCACTGCCAACATGCGAAGGGTGGAAACAGGAGCAGCAGAGCCTGTGGAGTTCATGTTTGCTTCCATATTATTCAGTAATCGCGTTGATGAAACGCTTGGTAATTTCGTGGGGACGGGTAATGGCAGTGCCGATAACAGCAGCATGAGCACCACTGTCCAGAGCCTTCTTCAGCTGCCAGGGCTCCCAGATACCGCCCTCGGCGATAACAGTAGCGCCCAGTTCGTTGGCCAGCTTGCTGATCAGATCAAAGTCAGGAATGATGCAGCCCTCGGTGGCTTTGGTGTAGCTTCTCATGGTGGTACCGATCAGGTCACAGCCCAGTTCAAAGGCCAGCTTGCCTTCTTCGTAGGTAGCGGCGTCAGCCATGAACAGCTGGTTCGGGTACTTAGCGCGTACAGCGGTGAAGAACTCGGTAAAGGTAACGCCTTCGGGGCGCAGACGATCGGTAGCGTCCACAGCAATGATTTCACAGCCA
>JAZQWC010000074.1:0-13536 GCA_045632125.1 Bianqueaceae bacterium | reverse complement strand
GGTGCAGCGCAACGGACGCTATACCCTGCCTGTGAAACGTGAAATGAAAAGCCGCGTACCCGGCACAGTGGTGGATTATTCCGGCAGCGGCGGCACCTGCTTTATTGAACCGGCTGCGATTTCGGATCTGACCGAAGAGATTCTTTCTTTGAAAGTTGCAGAGGAAAATGAAGTGCTGCGCATTTTGTATGCTCTCACCGATGAGGTGGCTCAGCACGCGGAGCTGCTGCGTTCCAATCAGCGGATCATGGAGGATCTGGATTTCATCTTTGCCAAGGGCAAGCTCAGTCAGTCGATGAAAGCGACTTGTCCTGAAATCGGACTGGAGCGCCGCATCATCATTCGTCATGGTCGGCATCCATTGATCGACCGTGAACGCTGCGTTCCGCTGGATCTGATCATGGGAGCCGGCACTGGGGAGGATGGCAGCGATATCATTGGCGTAACCATTACCGGCCCTAACACCGGTGGCAAAACGGTGGCCCTCAAAACCGTTGGGCTTCTGTGCATGATGGCCCAGTGCGGACTGCATGTGCCCGCTGCAGAGGGCACCTACTTGTGCATGAACAGTCAATATTTGTGTGATATCGGCGACGGCCAAAGTATTTCGGAGAATCTGTCTACCTTTTCTGCGCACATGACGAATGTGCGAGAGGTGTTGGATAAAGTTAACAATCAGAGTCTGGTGCTACTGGATGAATTAGGATCCGGTACAGATCCGGCCGAGGGCATGGGTCTGGCCATTGCCATTTTAGAGGAACTGCGCTACCGCGACTGTTTGTTTTTGGTGACCACACACTACCCGGAGGTGAAGACCTTCGCAGAGCATACCACCGGTGTGGTGAATGCCCGTATGGCCTTTGACAGAGAATCCCTGCAGCCGCTTTATAAGCTGGAGATGGGCCTGGCGGGGGAAAGCTGCGCCCTGCACATTGCCAAGCGGCTGGGCTTTTCGCAGGATCTTTTAGACCGGGCGAGAGAGGCCGCCTATGGGGCTGAGGCTGCGACGGCGCGGAACGTGGCCAAGGCAGAAAAATCGTCCGGCTTGGCCGCCGGCGGCCCGAAAAAACGGGACGACCGTACCAAGGCGCCGGCTCGGGGGCCGAAGGTGGAGCGCATAGAGGCGAGCCGCCGTCATAAGGCGAAATTCTCGGTGGGCGACAGTGTGACGGTGTATCCGCAAAAGGAAGTGGGCATTGTGTTTCAGCCGGAGGACGAAGAGGGCCGCATGATCGTGCAGATCAAGGGGCGGAAGCGGAATGTGTCCTACAAACGGGTAAAGCTGCTGGCGCCGGCCTCGGAGCTGTATCCGGCGGACTATGATTTTTCCATTGTGTTTGATTCGGTGGCCACCCGCAAGGCGCGGCATCAGATGAGTAAGCACCATGTGGAAGGGCTTGTGATCCGGGAGGACGAAAAGTAGAATCGGTAAAAGCGTGTGAATGGACTTGTAAATTCACACGCTTTGTTATATGATAAAAACATATTATGAGTTGGGAGTTGTAACGAACAATGAAAACCTTATTTGAAACTTTAACACTTAAAACCCTAACCTTGCATAACCGTATCTGCGTGCCGCCCATGGTTTGCTTCAACTGGAGCGATGAAAGCGGTATCGTGTCCGATAAACATGTGGCTCACTATAAAGCGATTGCTCAGGGCGGGCCGGGCCTTATCATTCAGGAGGCCACCTGTATTGATCCCGTGGGCCGACTGGCCGCCAGCCAGCTGGGCATTTGGTGCGACGAGCAGATCCCCGGCCTAAAGAGCATCGTGGACGTTGTCCATGCCGAGGGCGTGCCGATTTTGGTGCAGATCCACCACGCCGGCATTATGGGGCTGACGAATCCGGCCCCCTGCCCCAGCGCCTATGAATTTGAGCGCCGCGATTTCGTTCAAAAGGGCGCGGAGATGACTCTGGAGGAGATCGCGGAGCTGCGTCGTAATTTTGCCGAGGCAGCGCGCAGAGCGCAAAAAGCGGGCTACGATGGCGTGGAACTTCATGGCTGTCACAGCTATTTATTATGTCAATTCCTGAACAGCCGCGTCAACAAGCGAACCGACAAATACGCTGACGGTATGGTGCTGGTGGAAGAGATCCTGCAGGATGTTCGCGAAGCCACCGGACCGGATTTCATTGTGGGTATTCGACTGGGTATTTTTGAGCCCGGGCTGGCTGATGGCATTGCCCATGCCAAACGTCTGGCGGAGCTGGGCATCGATTTTCTTGACTTGTCCTATGGTTTCGGACCGGAATCTGACTGCGAAAAGCCCGAAGATTTCCCCTTGGCCGACATCATTTATGGCGCTGGGCGCGTGAAGGCGGCGCTTGTGGAAGCAGGGGCTGAGGTGCCGGTATTTGCGGTGTATGGCATTCAGTCGGCGGAGCAGGCGCAGCAGGCCTTGGACCTGACCGATGCGGATATGATCGATGTGGGCCGCGGTGTGCTGGTGAACTATGATTGGGCCAAGGATGCAAAGGAAGGCCGCGACACCGGCAAATGCTTGTATTGTCCCACTTGTATGTGGCGGGTGGATGCAGCGCAGTGCGCCGGACGAAAATTGTTACAAAAGAAGAGAGGAAAGTAAACATGGAAGCGATTATTTTTCTAATCGTAAGTTTTTGTGCATCGGTGGTGGGTGCCATTTGCGGCATTGGCGGTGGTGTGATTATTAAACCGGTGCTGGATCTGGCGGGTGCTGCCAGTGTATCGACCATTAGTTTTTTGTCGGGATGTACCGTGCTTTCTATGAGCTGCTATTCAGTGAGCAAAAGCATGCTGGCTCACGATAGTAAGGTGGATCTGAAAACAGGAACGCCCTTGGCCATTGGTGCTGCGGTGGGTGGCGTGCTGGGCAGTCAAACCTTTAAGATCGTAAAGGCTGCCTTTGAAAATCAAAATATGGTAGGTGCGGTACAGGCCGGCTGCTTGGCCTTCATTACCTTGCTGACCATTTTGTATGCACTGTTTAGTAAAAAGATTCGACTGCATAAAGTAAAGAACGCAGCGGTGTGTGTAGTGATTGGTTTGCTGCTTGGTATCATTTCTAGCTTTTTGGGTATCGGCGGAGGCCCTATCAATCTGATGATTCTGTCCTTCTTTTTCAGTATGGATACGAAGGTGGCAGCCCAGAATAGTTTGTATATCATATTGTTCAGTCAGATTACAAACCTGCTCACTACTCTGATTACGGGCAGTGTGCCGGAGTTTGAGTGGCTGGCGCTGGGGCTGATGGTGGCCGGCGGTATTGGCGGCGGCATGGTAGGACGTACATTGTATAAGAAAATGAACCTGAAGGCGGTAAATGTGCTATACATCTGCTTGATGTTTATTATTGTAAGTATCAGCATTTATAACTGTGTTAAATACTTAAACGTATAAAAATAAGGCCGTACTCTTAGGAAAAGGGTACGGCCTCGTTTGTGAATTAGGAAAATAAAACAGGAGTCTCAGTCTTAGGAATGAGACTCCTGTTGTTTGTTTCGTTGTGGTTCTATGTTGTTTAAAGATCTGTCAGGAAAGATCTTAATAGAATACGTTACCGCCGATGATCACATAGGGACAATCCAATGTTTCAGGATCCAACCAGGTCATACCATTGAAGTACAGGTAGCTGCCCACATTGTTGGAACCAGCCAAGGCTGCGGCAGCAGCTTCGCGGGCGGTGGAACTGGTACCATTCTGCAGGTAGTATTCCATCCAACCGGTGGCGAACTGGTACGGAGCATAGATAACATCATAAACGCTGGAACCAAAACCTGCATTTACACGGTTCAAAACTACGTTGGCAACAGCCAGGCAGCCTTCATAGTTATAACCGGCCTCGATCTGACAAATCGCTGCCAGATAATCCAGATCAGAATAGGTGCCGGGAGCACTCACCTCGGGTAAAGACCCTTCTTCGTTTTCTTCTTCTTCAACTTCCGGCTCTTCTTCAGGCTGGGCAGGAGTAGATTCTTCTACCTCAGGTTCTTCATAATATACATCGGAGTCTTCCTCGTAGGAATCTTCCTCGTAATATTCATCATCTTCTTCGTAAACAGGTTCTTCGTAAGTGGATTCAGTAGTTTCTTCTTCGACTTCTTCCTTGGGTTCTTCTTCAGGTAGAGAAGCCAAGGCTGTTTCGATTGCAGCTGCATCAACGGTCTGAGTTGCATCCATGAAAGGAAGAGCAACATGCAGAGGGGTTACCGGCAGACCCTTGGAGTATGCACGGAATGTCTGCGCTTCAACGACAACATCTTCCTGAGCTGCGGCAGGTACCTCAGCATTGGCATTTTCGGAAGCCATGGGCTCGATGGTAAGGAACATGGAAGAAGCAGCGACAGCTACAACTAAGCATATAATCAAACGTAAAAGTTTAAAATTTCGTTTCTTAGAAATCACAGAGAAGTTTTCCTTTCGCAATATTCTTTGAAGCAATTTGTAATAAATGTAATACATTTGTTATTATACGTCATAAAGCCGAATTCGTCAATAGGTTTGCGGAAGAAAGATGAAAAAAGTCGATAAATCCCAGTGTTTATCAGGGTTTTCGCCAATATTTGACAAAGAAAAAATCATTGTGAAAAATGTGGAAAACTCAATCGAAATTGTTACAAAATTAATACATTACCTGTGGATAATGTTAATAAAACTTTTATCTGCAGCAAAAATGTGTTAAGGAAAAGAGGGTTGAAACAGATCGGTAAAAAGCATATAATAGACGGCAGTATCGATGATAGGAGAAAAAATATGAAGATCATTTTAGTCCGTCATGGCGAGACGCAGTGGAATGCACTAGGCCGGCTTCAGGGCCGCGAAGACATTGCCCTGAATGAAACCGGTCGTCAGCAGGCGATCGCTGCGGGTAAAGCCATTAGCCGGTATCCTTTTTCCGGGCCGGGCCCGGTGATCGTATCCAGCCCTTTGCAAAGAGCGGTGGAAACGGCGAGACTGCTAGCCGGAGAACTGCCTTATGCCGTTAAGGTCCGAACAGACGAAGCCTTATTGGAGCGGGATTACGGAAAAGGTGCAGGTTTGACCCGGGAAGAGCGGGCCCTACTGTATCCAAATGACGATTTTCCGGGATTGGAAGATCGGGGCGAGGCGGAGCAGCGCATTGTGGATGGTGTGACGCGCCTGGCGCGGCAGGCTGCAGGACGGGATCTGATCTTAGTGAGTCATGGTGAAATTAGTCATATATTTTTGGCGTACCTGAGGGGAGAAACAACGCGAACCGGGCGGTCTGCGCTGCAGAATGCTAGCATCAGTACGGTAGAATGGACGAATGCAGACGGATTTCAAATTGAATATTACAATCAGTCGGCGCAGGAGCTGACGCAAATTCTGGAAGAGGAAGGGAAAAAATCATGAAACAGATACCGATCGTATTGGCTTCGGCGTCACCCCGACGTCGTGAGCTGCTCAGTTTGATTACCAAGGATTTTGAAGTGGCTGTATCGCAGGCGGAGGAGGCAGCAGCCGTACCGGAGCAGCTTCCCCTTGAACAGCTGCCGGGCTTTTTTGCCCAAGTGAAGGCAGAGGATATTGCGGCGACCTGCCCGGAAAAATTGGTGATCGGCAGTGATACCGGTGTGCTGGTGGAGGATCAGGAGGGTCGCCTTCAAATGATGGGAAAACCTGCAGATCAGGAGGATGCCCGCCGCATGCTAAAGCAGCTTTCCGGACGAAAGCATTTGGTAAGTACAGGCTGCTGTTTGTGCTATGGCGGTCAGAGTCATGTGTTTGTGGAGATCGCGGAGGTGGAGTTTTATGAACTCACCGATGAAGAGATAGATGCATACATTGCCACCGGGGAGCCCATGGATAAGGCAGGGGCCTATGGAATTCAGGGATACGGTGCACTTTTGGTGAAGGGAATCGTGGGTGACTTTTATACCATTATGGGACTTCCCGTTGCCAGACTGAAGCGAGAAATATATAAAACGATTTATTAAGACAAAAAAGCCTGCTTATATTGCTTTATGTGGAAAAACATAGTATTATATATACAAGAAATATGTATGGAGAATCCTATGTTGATCCAACGAAATTATAAATTATGCGAGGCACTGAGCAGGATGCAGCTGCAGATCATAACCTGTGGGCATGTTATGATAGATGAGTGTTTTCGTAGCTCAGTGGGAAACTGCCCTTTTTCCAGAGTGTATCTAATATTGACTGGATCATTGAGGGTGGAAACGCCGAGCAGAGAAAGCTGGGAGCTAAAAGCCGGAGAGGCATATTTAATTCCGTCGGGAGCGCGGTTTGAATATGTATGCGAGGAAAAGGTGGAATTGATCTTTTTCCATATTAGATGGCACGGCTTTGATCATTTAGACCTGCTGCGGCGCTGCCGTTATGTGGTATGCAGTCTGGGTAAGGTGGATTGGATGCAGGCAGCTCTGATGCTGCTGCAAAAAGAAAGCCAGGATTCCGTAGATGGAATCTGGCTGAAGACTGAAATTGATCGGCTGATATTAACTTGTGTAGAACGATATGATATCGACTTAACGGAGCCAAAGTATTCAGATTGTACTAAACGGGCCCTTACCTATATTCAGCAGAATCTTTCAATGGAATTAGAGATCGATGCGGTTGCTGAAGCGGCAATGGTAGCGCGCAGTACGATTACCCGATTTTTCCGAAACGAAGTGAAGCACTCTATTTTGGAATACCGTTATGAGCTCATCTGGGTGGAAGCTTGCCGCCTGTTGAGCAATGGTCGGACCAGTGTGCTGAGAATCAGTGAAATACTGGGATTCAGTGAACAGAGCTTTTTTTCACGTCAGTTTAATGAACGATTTAAAACACGGCCGGGCCAGTTTCGTGCTCTGCCTCTGGTATAACGCCGGCCTCTGAGGAAGGATCCGAACAGGATTCCTCCTCTTTTTTTATGTCCTCATTCAAAACTTCAGCGTCATCTTCAGACTCTGGGTCGTCGAAGTCTGTATCCTCGGCAAAACTAGGCAGTATTTCCAGCAAGAGCTGTTCCAGTTCCTCGGGCGTGATGGGGTTCCACACATGGATCAGCGGAATGCCTGCTGCTGCATAGGCGTTGTCCACAAATTCGTCCCGCTCTTGGCGATCAGGGCGCTCATGGGATGGATCATCCAGTTCCAGACCTGCCAAAATCTCCAGCGTAAACGGATCGCAAAATACAAAATCCGTATGCTTAGCCTTGATCTTATTAAAGTAGGACATATAGTCTTCGGTGCCTTTTCTGACGGCCATTACATCGGCAAGGCGCATTTTCATGAGCAGTTGCCAGCCATGCTGGCAAACAATGGGCGCTAAAATTTGATAAAACGCCAATTCATTGGAGGTTAAGAGGTCGCGCCTTTCGTAGGGATATTTGTCCTTCGGACGAAACAGGCGCACTAAAATAAATAGTAAGATAAAGGCGGCGGTGACCGCCGCCAAAATGTAGAGTTCTTTCATAAGCGTTCTCGTGATGATGGCTGCTCTGCTGGGGCTTATCACCTCGGCAGAGCAGTCTTGTTATTTATGGTAGGTGGACAGACCCGACAGGTATAAACCGCAGGCGGCGTCCGGACGAATCGTGAGAGTAACGGAGGCCAGCTTCTTTTTGGGCTGGGGATTTTCCCAGTGCCAGCCATAAAGGGTGAAGTCGCTGCCATCGGGCGCTTTGTCGACTACGATGGGGTCGGCGGTGTAGGTGCCGATGTAGCCTTCGTGTCTAAAGTAGGGGCTCTTTAAAGGCTGGGCATAGGGACGCTGCAGTTCAGCGAAGCTGCCGCCATATTCCAAAGGAAGGGTGATGGTGGTACCATCGTTGTAGCGAATGGTGTAGTCGCCGATCACATCCAGAGGTTTCCAGGGAAGACGTCTGCCGGGGCGGTCAGCGGCCTGCACAAACAGCAGACCTTCGCTGAGGCGATGTTCCTTAGGGATCTCGATGGTAATGGGCGCGCTGCCGGGCTGGGCATGGATCAGTTGCTGCAGCTGGATCGGAACATACTGATAGGCGGGCAGGCTGCGTCCCTTTTGGATCAGGGGGCGAGTCTGCTTTAGCAGGGCTGCAATACACTGGGCATAGGCGGAGCGGGCGGCTTCGCGGTATTCTTCAGACCACAGCATGTTGGCGGTATAAACGAAGTCGTACATTTTGCCTTCCAGTGCAAAATTCTTTTCGTCTACCGGTACCCAGGTGGAGATCTGACCACCGATCATGCCTTCCTGACGGATTCGTTTTTCGTAGCGGGGGAAGTGGCTGGAATACAGATTGCCCACGGCGGTGTCGAAGCCATATTCCAGAATGTTGGTTTCAATGTCTTTATCCAGATGGAAATACCAGATGAAGTCGAGCATTACGATGTCTTTGGGAATGCGATCGATGGCGGGCGGGGTTTTGTAACTGCTGGCTTTTTGCAGCATGTCGCTCCAGATCATCATTTTCAAGCCTTTGGCAGCCAAGTAGTCGTGGATGCGAGTCACATCATCGGCAAAGAGCTGGGCGGGATCTTTTTCTCGGCAGATCTTGCAGACACCGATCTGATATACTTCGTCGTGACCCATGTGTACATAACGCTTGGGCTTTGTAACTTCGATGACTTCATCCAATACATCAAAGAGGAGCTTGTAGCTTTCTTCGTTGCTGGGACAATAACAGCTGGGGAAGAATTCCTGATTCAGACCGTCGTCTACCAGAAGGTCTACGTCACCTTCTTCTTCGCGGGCGGCGGGGATCTCGGCAATGTCGGGACGTACGTTAGTCAAAAACTGTACGTGGCTGAGGGAGTGAACCTCCGGAATGGCTTCCATACCGAGGGCTTCAGCATATTCGAATATGTCAGCCACTTCTTCTTTTTCAAGAAAGCTGCCATAGGCGATCATATCCAAATGTCCCACCATAGGCCATTCGCCGGCTTCGTATTTTTCTTTGCAGCGTACCCAGGCTTCGTTGATCTCCGGATGACGGTCGTAACGCATGCCGGCGCCGATCTCGACAAACAGAGTGTTGTAGCGCATGGGGATCAGCAGATAGCGGATCAGACGTTTTAAGAAGGGAATATTTTCACGGCTGGGCAGGCCCAAATGAACACCGCGGAAGCCTAGGAAGGGGGCATCGTTGATCTCGATGGGCTGGATCTGCCCGGTGAGAGACAATTGATACAAGGAAGCTACGCCGTAGAGCAGACCGCGTAGGTCGCTGCCGGCAATGCTGATGCGATCGACTGCTGTCGTAAGGTGATAGCCCTCGGAGGGAAGGGAAGTGTCTTTGGTGATGACGATACTGCCGTCAGAGGAGGGAACATCAACATTTTTCACGCTGAGCGTGACATGAAGGGCGTTTTTGAACAGGTCCTGCAGGTAGTCGGCGGCTGCGGCGCAGTCCGGATCGGATAAGTCGGTATAGATCGTGGTGAGGGTGCCGGCGGGAATGGCTTTGCCGGGTTTGATCTTGGTGTCAGCGGGCAAGGGGAAGACGCAGGTGTCTTCCAACACGGCGCCGATGATTTCGATAGAGTTGAATTGCAGGTTGCGATAGTCGGTTTGAATGCGTAGCAGCAAGTCGTCGGCGAAGCAGTTGGCGTCCAGTATGATGTCACCGGTGAGCTGCTGACCGGGCTGAGGTCTGGTTTGAGCGATGAGACCGGGATTACCGTCGGCTCCGTTTCGATAAAGGATTGCACCATCGGCAACGGAAGCGGGGGCGGCTGCCTGGTGCAAAATCAGCTGGCAGAGCCAGATGCGGCTTTTTTCGTTGGTTTCCTGAGGGGCACCGAGTTGGATATGAATGTCCAAACCACTACCGCAGAGCTCGTCCCATTGCCAACCGAGGGGCTGATTTTGGGTTAGGTCGCCGGCGGGCGTCGTGGGCGGCAGAGCCTGGGTCGTGTTAGATTTATAGTAGGTGGCGTCAATGGAAACGCCGGAGCGTTTGTCGAGTAGATTACCAATGAACATGGTGTAGTACCTCCTGAATTTAAATACATTGAGATATAATTTTAGTTTAATTGTTTTTCAAGATGGAGTCAAGCGAACAGAGAGAAAATAAAAACGGCATTTCCGAAGAAATGCCGTTTGCGCGTGCAGTTGGAGGGACTCGAACCCTCAAGTCGATAAAGGACACTAGATCCTTAGTCTAGCGCGTATGCCAATTCCGCCACAACTGCATGTGATCGATAACAGAACCGATAACAGACTTTAGTTTAGCATGCGGAGGCGAAATTGTCAAGGAAAATTTGGGGAGTTACCCTGATTTGCGTGAAATTATGCTTTGCGGGCAGTCTTTTTTATGTACCAATATAGAGGAATCGCTACCAAGGGGAACACCATACCTACCAGCAGACCCAACTTCATGCCCAGCTGCTCAGGAACGAGGTTCATATTTTGCGCGATTTCCAGTGCTTTGGGGCTAGCGATGGCGGCATCGGTGATCAGACCAACCAGCTGCGGACCAACCGAAGCACCCAGATCGCCGCCGGCGGCCATCATGGCATATACAAACACGCCGCCTTGGGGAATGCGGTCAGAAGATACTAAAATGCTGCCGGGCCACAACATAGAGGCACAAAAACCTGTCAGTGCGCAGGCCACCAAACCGATGATCGGTACGCTGGAAATGGCAGCCACCAAATAGCAACCCACTGCACCAATGGCACCAAGGAACAAGATGTTGCCGATGTTTTTTCCGAACTTAGAATACAGGGTGCGTCCCAGGCCAAGCATCATGCCAAACATAGCCACGCCGAAAATATCGCCCCATACCTTGGGAATGCCCAGCGCCATTTCCAGGTAGCTGGAGCCCCACTGGTTCATGGTGCACTCGGTGGCGCCGGCCAGGAAGATAGCGCCAAAACACAGCCAAAGGGTCTTGTTTTTCAACATTTTTACAGCGCCGGAAACTTTTTCCGGAGTCTCCATGGGCGGGATCTCCGCGCGGGAAAACAAAACGATGGAACTCAGCGGAATCAGTGTGTAGAAAAGAGCCAGCCACTGCCAATTCTCGTTGCCGAACAGCTTCAGGAATACGGTACTCACAATAACCATGAGCATTACACCCCAGGCGTAAATGGAATGCAGTTTGCTCATTTCCCGATCAGGATCATCGGAGGGCAGGGCGGCAATTACCGGACTGGCCAGTACTTCGTTAAAGCCCGCTGCCGCGGAAAAAATCAGAGTGCTGATCACCAGACCGGTGTATACGTGATTTGGAAAAACATAGGGCCAGAGGGCATAAATGAGTAAGCCTATGGTGACCAAAACGGGCATGGATTTCACACATTTGGGAATATTGAATTTGTGTGAGAAAAACGAAAAGATCAGATCGACTACCAGCTGAGTACAAAAGATGAGCAGTACCAGAAGTCCAAGCAATGTATAGGAAATGCCGTACATGGTACGGAAGGTAACGAAGAGAATGGGGGACAGGGTGCCAACTACCGACATAGAAAGGTTGGTGGTGTAGCAGGCATATTTGACGCGTTTATGTTTTGGTTCCATAATGCACCTCACGATTGTATTTTTAATCATTGTACTACTGAAAAATTTGTAAGTCAATGTTTATGAAATGCTTTTCAGAGGACATATTATTCTTAATATCAGTGGTTTGAAGCCGCAAGATTGAGAAAACTGTCAGAACCGGGCGGTTAAGCCTTTGATTCGGCCAACGCGAAAGTTACTGAGTTTAAAATCTGATTGGATCACGGGAGAATAGGGTTGTTGTAGCTAATTCTACCCGTGATTTCCCGATGTGCACGTTCGAATCACTGATAGTAATAGCCTGTTCCACCGGTGGTTTTGAAGCTTTGGATTTGAATCACAGCGAATAGAAATTAAAATGTCCTAAATCACTGATAAATTATCGATTCACGACCGGTAACATTTTCAATGTTCGCTTTTTTTTCGCAAAGGACTGTGTTATACTACGAGCAGGAGGACGAGATCATGGTAGTTACCTTATTAGATTACATAGAAGACGAAAAAATCGGTTTTGTGGTGATCGCGGCAAAGTACAAAAATCAGTGGGTGTTGTGTCGGCATGAAGAGCGGCAGACCTGGGAGATTCCCGGCGGACACAGGGAGGCCGGTGAATCTCTGGAAGCAGCTGCGCGGCGCGAACTCTATGAGGAAACAGGAGCTATCAAGGTTGCGCTCCATCCGGTATGTGTGTACTCAGTGGCTGGCAAGACGCGTCTGCAGGGAGAGAATGATATCTCCTATGGCATGTTGTATGCCGCGGATATAGAGCGTATGGGTGAGAAGCCAGAGTCAGAAATTGAAGAAGTGTCCTTTATCGATGAACTACCCCATGATCTGAACCTGTGGACTTATCCCGAGATTCAGCCGCTGCTCACGGACAAAGTGATAACTGCCGAGAGTCAATATTATAGAAAAGAGGAAAAACAAATGTCACATATCATAGAAAATGTACCCTTTATTAGTCAGCTTGTGAAATATCCTACCGGCTGTGAAAGCGTATCTACGGTTATGGCCTTGAACTATTTGGGATGCCCCATCACCGTAGAGGAGCTGATCGACAATTACCTGCCCAAGGGACCGGAACCCGCTCAGGATGCAGAAGGCGTATATCGCGGAGCCGACCCCTGGAAGGCCTTCCCGGGCGACCCCTATAGTCAGGATGGCTGGGGCTGCTTTGCACCGGTGGTGACGGACGTGGTTTCCAAAATCGAAGGCTTTAAGGTTACTGAATATTACGATCTCACCCTCGATGAGATCTGCAGTCGCTTCATCGACAATGATCAGCCTGTGGTATTCTGGGCTACCATCAATATGGCTCCGCCCCGCAAAACCTTGGCCTGGCTCACCGACGAGGGACGCACCATCCAGTGGACCAGTCCTATGCACTGCCTGCTACTCATTGGTTACGATGAAAACGGGTACTATTTTAATGATCCTACCGCCGGCGAGCGCGCCTTCTTCTCCAAGGAGCAGGTACAGATCTCCTATGAGGCACAGGGAAAGCAGGCTGTCGTGATCGAGCGGGCTTAATTCTTGTATGTAAATATAAAAATAAAAGGTCATTACAAGTTGAGATCGAAATCTCGACTTGCAATGACCTTTTTCTGTTTTTCGCTATGCGAAATGTAAATTAGTTGTGGCAGTGGCCACCGCAGCCATGATCATGATGGCTTCCGCAACCATGACTTCCGCAGGAACCGTCTTCGTGATGGTGTTCACCATGGTGGCTACAGTTGGCGCTGGTGCTAAAATCCAGAGTGCCGTTTAACAAAGCGGCAACAGCAGCGTCTGCATCACCGGTTACGCCTGCAAATAAGCGAATGCCTGCCTGGGCAAGAGCCATTTGAGCACCGCCGCCAATGCCGCCGCAGATCAGGGCATCGGCATCGATGGAATTCAGGACGCCGGCCAGTGCACCATGGCCCTGTCCGTCGGTATCGATGACTTCGGCCATGATTACCTTTCCGTCTTCAATGGTGTATACTTTAAACTGTTCAGTGTGTCCAAAATGCTGAAAAATCTGTCCGTTATCGTAGGTAACTGCAATTTTCATAGCGTTTTCTCCTTTTATATATGGATTTTATCGTTTGATCTGTGATTAGGT
>JAZQWC010000073.1:0-27841 GCA_045632125.1 Bianqueaceae bacterium | reverse complement strand
ATCGCTTCCATTGGGATGACGATATCTTCTGCGCCTTCGCCGCCCGTATTGAATCCGATGGCCTGCACCTGGATGCCTACCGGCGTATCGAATCTGAAGAAGATCTGCCTGAAGCTTTTTGCGCGCTCAGCGCGAAAGATGCTGCTGCGAATGCCTCGACGATGGCTAATGCTGCCGACAAAGTATTGTGTTTTAAGGTCGTACCGGATGCCCCGAACAGCAACTATAACGGCAATACCTATTTGAATACCATGAGTCGCGAGGCCGTGGAGCATTTTATCGAACTGACCCACGAAGAATATGTCAAGCACTGTGGTGACCGTGTGGGACGAACCATACAGGGCGTGTTCACCGATGAGCCTCACCGTGGTTTTGCCATGAATAATTATTCGGAAGCTGACGGGATCTGCAGCAGTTCAATCTTCTATACCGATGATATTTTCGATGAATTCCAGCTTCGTTATGGATATGATGCCGCTGCGCTTCTGCCGGAAATCTTTTACCGTCTTCACGGTGAACCCATTTCGAAGGTTCGTATTGACTATTTTGATTTAGGCTGCAATCTGTTTAACGAACGCTTTACCCAGCCCGTTGCTAAGTGGTGCCGAGATCATAACATGCTTTTTACCGGTCACGTACTGCACGAAGATCTGCTGGCTAGCCAGGCGATTCCCAACGGATCTTTGATGCGCTTTTATCAGTATATGGATAACCCAGGCATCGATCTGCTGGGCAGCAATAATTTGAAATATTGGGTGGCCAAGCAGTGCTCCTCCATCTGCCGCCAGTTTGACCGTAAGTGGATGCTTTCCGAGATGTACGGCTGCTCCGGTTGGGAATTTCCGCTGCGTTCTCACAAGATCTTAGGCGATTGGCAGGCACTTTTCGGTGTAAATGTGCGCTGTCCGCATCTTTCTTGGTACACCATGGAGGGCGAGTGTAAGCGTGACTACCCCGCCAGCATTTCCTTCCAGTCTCCTTATTGGCAGGATTATGATTTTGTGGAGTCCTACTTTGCCCGTCTTGGGTTGATCCTCTCCGAAGGAAAGCCGGTCTGTGATCTTCTTGTGCTGAGCCCCATTGAAAGCGTATGGGGAATAGCCCATTTGAAATGGGCCAGCTGGGTCAGCCCGCTATGTGAAGATGAGCTGGCCATCGAAAAACTCTACGCTCAAACCTTTATGACCTTAGCCGGTGCTCGTATTGATTTTGACTATGGTGAAGAACAAATCATGGCCAAGAATTACCGGATCGATCATGATGAAGCAGGGGCTGTGCTTCATATTAGAAGTGGCTGCTATCGTACGCTGCTGATTTCCGGAGCGCTGACCGTCCGCGAGTCCACACTGCGCATTGCCCGTGAATTTCTGGAAGCCGGCGGCCGCGTTGTATTCTGTGGTGATCTGCCTGCTTATGTAGGCGGCCTTCCCTCCTCTGCCTGTGCTGAATTACTTGCCTCCTATGAGAACGCTACCCACTCCGAACTGGATACTCTTTCAGCAGACCTTTCCGGTTTGAATCCGATCTATGGCTCTGCCGATTCCAAGGTTTTCTCTCAGATCCGTAAAGACGGCGACGACTATATCAGTGTTTGGCTGAACACCTCTAACGATTCTGCTAAGGACTTTACCATTTCTACTCTGTTTCCTGCTTCTTATCGGGCAGAACTGTGGAATCCGGAAACCGGTGAACGTCTATTATATCCTTCCTATATTTTGGACGGTTATGTAACCGCTGATGTATCTTTGGAACCTGTAGGTTCTTTGGTTCTGTTGTTTACTCAAGATTCTACCGAACTTCCTTTGTATGTGAAACCTGCTGTTTCTTCCATGAATGTTCTGTCCGATGGTGAATTTGATTACACCCTGGACGAACCCAATGTTATGGTGCTGGACTATACTCGCTATCGCTTTGAGCAGGATGAAACCTTCAGTGATTTGGGCGAAGCCCTGAAAATTGATCAGGCCATTCGCGATCGCATTGGCATCGAACACCGTGGCGGCGAAATGCTGCAGCCCTGGTTTGCCAAAAATTTCGATCAAGCTACCTACGGTCGTGTGATTTTAGAGTATCCGTTCCGTATTGATGTAATGCCTGAAGGACCGCTGCATTTGGCCGGCGAACGTCCTGAACTTCAGGAATACTACTGCAATGGTATGCGGCTGGCTGCACCGGACTTGACTGACTGGTGGGTGGACAACGCTTTTGTCAAGATGGCGATTCCTGCTGATGCACTGCATCTTGGCGAGAACGTGATCACCATTGTGACAGACTTCAAACGTACCACCAACGTGGAAGCAGTATATTTGATCGGTGAATTTGGTGTTAAGGCTGCTGCCGGTGCTTCTGCTATGGTTTCCCTTCCCGAAACGCTGGGGCTCGATCCCATTGTAGATCATGCGCTTCCTTTCTATAGCGGTCGCGTGACCTTGCATGTAACCCCCGAGCAGTATGCTCCCTATGTGGATGCATCTTCCAGTCGTATCCTGCTGCAGGTATCTGAATACGATGCTCCTCTGGTTTCCGTGCAGGTAGGCGATGATGCAGTACCTCTTCCTTGGGAACCTTATACCGTAGATGTGACCTCTGCTGTGCGAAATGGCGAGACCCTGCACATTACTTTGGTCAACAGCCGCCGCAATTCCTTCGGTCCGCTGCATATTGTACCTACGCTGCGTCCCTCCTATGGTCCGCCCAGTTTCTTGACCACCGGCAGCCAATGGAGCGATGAGTACTCACTGATTCCTTCACAGGTAGGACCGCTAAAGTTCCTGAATTGCTGATATTATTATAATCATTTATGACATTGTAATTAAAAAACCTCCATGATATAGTATAGACACTACTTTATCATGGAGGTTTTACCATGCATTTAACATATAAAAATTTGACGATTCGAAATGCCACCGCCGCCGACTGTCCTCAGCTGGCTGTCTGGTGGAATGATGGTTCCGTTATGGCACATGCCGGTTTCCCCAATGGTCTGGGCACCACCGCCGAAGCCATTGCAGAAAAAATCTCAACTGATACCGATGACACCACTCGCCGTTTGGTGATTGAACTGGACGGACAGCTCATTGGTGAGACAAACTATCGAAACATTGGTGACGGCTGTGCTGAGATCGGTATCAAAATCTGCGACTTTTCCCGTCAGGAAAAGGGGCTGGGCCGCATCCTGCTCAGTATGCTGATCAGCGAACTTTTCCGCCTCGACTATCGAAAAATCTTACTGGATACTAACCTAAAAAATACACGCGCCCAGCATGTTTATGAACTCCTTGGTTTTCACAAGGTTCGTGTGAACATTGATTCCTGGAAAAATCAACTGGGCGAGTTGCAATCTTCGGTTGATTACGAACTGATCCCGGAATGGTTTCAGGATTTTTCAGTGTAATTAAACTTTCTCTTCATATTCTTCTCATGCTTTTCCAAATACACCTTTTCCACCTCATCCGGTTTGATATCATAGCACAGCAGAACATCGTTTAAGTACATCATCACGTCACAAAGTTCTTCGATGAAATTCTTTCTGGTTTCCTCGTCATCTAAAATTGCTTCGTCGCCCTTCTTTTTGATAATATCCGCAACCTCGCCAGCTTCGATCATCATCCAAAGAAGCTTTGTTTTTCCCTTTTCCGGCGACAAGCCGCCCCATTTTTCGAAGTATTTTTCTTGTAGTTCCTTCTGGATTTGCTGCATTTTATTTAAATCAAATTGACTCATTCCTTTTCCACCTCACTCATGATATCATCTATGGCTTTTTCCCAATACCTATTCGGCATATCTGGCCAAATATAATCTCCGGTTTCTTCTTTACAAAGTGCCATTGCCCTGTGCAAAACTTTCTTCAAATATACAATAAACACATCGGCTTTCCCGGCTTTATGAATGCGCTGCATCAATATTGCTAACATTTCTCGATTGCTTTCAATATCATATTCACCGGTTCGAAGCATGTGCTCTGTCACTCTCATCCATCCAGGTGCTCTTTCCCTTAATCCTGATTCATCAAATTCAGCAATAGTACGATCCACATCATAATCCAGATCGACAAATTCTTCTCGCCAAATTCCATTTTCACCATACAGGATCACAAACTGTGCCTTACCGCCACTATGGATCGAAGTCCCCACTGCTCCAGGATTGATAACCTTCTTTCCATCATATTCATAAACTTCTCTTACATGGGTGTGACCACAAAAGATTATCTGAGAGGTTTCCTCTTCCATAAGTGCCTTTGTTGCTTCCGTCCCGGAAGTCATCTTTCCGTTGGAATCAATGGTTGAGCCGTGACAAATGGTCAGCCCTGGCAGTTCATCAAACTGAATACGTTGAACATGGGATAGAGAATCAAAAAACTGCAGATCTTTTTCTGTCAGATTATGATAAGCATAATACAAAAAACCTGTTTCTGAATCATATTCTTTCCAATTATTATCACCGATCTTCCATTCCCGAAGCCAATAATCCTCTTTATTGCCTTTTACAAAATAACAATCATATTGCTTTTGCAGTTCATATAGCCTTTGCATCGTTTTCTGCGGATAGGCCATTTCACCGACACAATCTCCCAAAAACAGAAAGGCAGTGACACCTTGGTTGAGCGCATATTGCAGGCACGCCTCCAATGCGTGATAGTTACTGTGTATATCCGATAATATTGCTATGTTCATTTCAATTCCCCTTGAACTTAACTTTTCCACATTATACCGCACAATCTCATTCTTCGCAATTTTTTCTTGACTTTTCTGCCTCCAAGTGGTATTTTAGAGTACTTATCTTTTATAATGATAGGAGACCAATAAAATGATTGGACTGAAAAGAAACACAGTGAAACTCGAAATGCATCAACCGGAATGGGATGTAAAAGCCGCTGAAACCATCACCATGTTAAAAGAAGTTCTTGGCTCTGTAGCTGTAGACATTCAGCACATCGGCAGTACTTCCATTCAAACTATCCACGCCAAACCGATCCTGGATCTGGTTATTGGAGTAAACGATCTGGAAGATATCAAAGCCTGCATTCCAGCACTTGCAGAAAAACAAGTGATCTTCCGCGGTCAGGATCATCCCGAACAGCTTCTTTTTGCCATGGGTGATTTTGAACAGGACACCCGCACCCATCACATCCATGTTACTGTTTACGACTCTGCCCCTTGGCAAAATTACGTAAATTTCCGCGATTACTTAAATGCCTTTCCCGAAAAAGCAAAGGAATATGACAATCTGAAACTTTCCTCTCAGCAACAATTCGCTAACGACCGTGGCGCTTACACCTCCAGTAAAAATGCCCTGATCGACCGCTTCAACCACGAAGCTAAAAAATGGGCTGACAATAAATAACTTAAAAAGCTGACTCTCATTATCACATGAAAGTCAGCTTTTACTTTTAAAACTTCTCAGTCCATTCTTTCTCTTTAAACCCTATCAGTACGAAGTCCTCGCCAATCAGCAGCGGTCTCTTCACCAACATACCATCGGTGGCTAGCAGGGCAATCATTTCTTCATCGGTCATGTTCGGCAGCTTATTCTTAAGCTCCATTGACTTATACAGCAAACCACTGGTGTTAAAAAACTTTTTAAGCGGTAGACCGCTCATAGCATGCCATGCCTTCAGTTCCTCAACAGAGGGATTTTCCAACTTGATATCACGAAGTTCAAATTCGATCTGCTTCTCTTCCAGCCATTTTTTCGCCTTCATGCAGGTCGTACATTTAGGATAGCAAATAAATTTAACCATCATATTCCTCCAAAACTCTTCTACAGCTTTTCACATAACCCAAAAGCCGCTCCGGTACCCGAGCTTCCAGCCAATCCAGTGTCTGTCGAAGCATCAGCAGCTCCTGTCCCACCGGCAGGCCATCCCCCACCGATTTTCGATGCATCTTGCAAATATCACGGTAGCACTCTTGCCCACGAATGAAATGCTTCATATTGGCAACCCACAACTTCAGCACGTGCACCACCGGATCATTCTTAAGATCCGCTTTCGCCACCGATGCTACATGGGGCTCCGCTGCACAATTCACATCCACAATCAAAAAGGGATTCTCCTCCGACAGCGCACAGGAAACCACGTACTGCTCCGGCGCCAAACTGGGCGCATAATCCGAAAACAGCACCTTATACTTCTCCGCCAGCACTTGAGGCACACTAAGCAGAAATCTACCATTATCATACCCGGAAACATCAATCTTGATGTCAATATCCGAATACGGATCCGCCGTCCCTTTCACAATGCTTCCATAAAGGCTAACGCTTCGCACCTCCGGCCGCTGGCCGAAAAAATCTTTAAGCTCCTGAGCCAGGGTGATAGCATCCATAATGCCCCTTACCGGATCTGCTCGAAGGTAGCCAGCCACTCACGCTTCAACAGCTCATGACCCATGGGAGTGGGATGAACGCCGTCACCCAGCCAATAGGTATTTTCAGCTTTCTCGGTTGCTGCATCCAGCTTATCCTGCAGGGAAATAAAGGGCAGACCAAACTTTTCAGCTACTTTCTTCGCACGCTCGGCCCGCTTTTTCACTTCTGCATTGAACTCGTTCCACTTATCGGGATACTCTTCGGTGTTCTCAGTAGCGGCAGCTCTCAGACAGAAAGGCTCCATGATCATGATCTTGACTTCAGGCAGGGCTTCTTTGATCTCTTCGATCAGCATGGTGTAGATCTTTTCGAACTTGTCTGCATCTACGCCGTTATGTCCACCGAATTCATGCCATACATCGTTAACACCAATCAGGAAGCTGATGTAATCGGGCTTCAGATTGATAATATCGGCCTTAATGCGAGCATACAAATCCACAATGCGGTTGCCACTGATACCTTTGTTGATAAAAGTATATTCGCCGGGATTTTCAAAACCCAGCTGTGCTTTCACCAGCAGCGGATAGCCCACGCCGGTGCTATCGATCATTTCTCTGTTTCTGCCGCAATCGGTAATGGAATCACCTTGAAATAGAATTGTCTTCATAATTTTACTCCTTTTCAGTCATGTATTACAAATTATGATAAAGTGTTCTGCTTTAAATTACAGTGTAAAAATGTAAAATATTCAGATCCTCCGGCATATCCAGCCCATGAGACCCCAAACCTCCGTCGATCTCGTGGCAGCCATGATCCGGTGCAAAACCTAGCAAAGTTTGATGATCAGCCCAATGAGTCTTAATGGCTTCCGCGATTCGATCGAATACACGGATGTTTTTCTGCAGAGCCTGCAGCGATGCTTCACCCTCCGGGGCATTACGATGCATGGTGCTGTCATAATCACCGTTGTATAAAAGAATGAAATCATATTTGTCTTCTTCGATCAGCTGCAGAGCCTTTTCGGTACATTCATCCACAGTGGGATAAATGAAATAGTCCATAGGACGCTCCAAGAAGATCATAGATAAACTATCGCCTTCGGTGGAAACAATAGCTGGCTTCTTTCCGGCACGGATCAGTGCATCAAATAAAGTATCGATCTTGATCACCGGTTTTTCATACGCCTGAATACCATGTACAGCCGGCATAGCACCGGTATACATAGTGCCGAAGCATACTGGAGTTACACTGGGCATCACCGAGCGCAGCGGCAGTGTCAATTTGATCTGTTCCTGCAAGGGCAAATAGTACTCCGTATACTTTTGATACAGCCACAGGGCTACCGCATCGGGATTATACATAAAAATGCGGTCCACTTTTCCGCCTTCGGCGTTTTTGGCAACCAAACGGTCCAATGCTTCAATAGAAGCCTCCGACTGCATCGGCGGCTCAATTCCAATAGCTTTTGCTAATGAAGGAGTCACACCTGTCAAAGAGATAGAATTTAACGATCTTGCACTCATTTGTATATTTTCCTTATACCTTTTTATACATCCATTTAGTACCGCAGTATCGTATCAATCCCATTGTCACACGGAAACAAAGGGATATGGAATTTGCCAAAAAGATACCCAGTACGCCAAAATTCCACTTAAAGCACATGAAATATGTAAGCGGTAAACGAATTCCCCACACCGCGATCAGCGTAGTCAACATTACGTACTTCACATCGCCGCCCACACGCAGCTGCGGATCCACCACATTAATGGACATACCTGTTACATTCATAAATAACAGCACCCATATGATGCTGGCACTCGCCTCAATGGTCGCCGTATCACTGGAATAAATACTGCAGATCGGTTCTCCTAACACATGAGCCAGTACGCCAAATATCACGGTCACCAGCATACCGGCACCCCAAATGGACCATCCGGCTCTTTTGGCCCCCTTATAATCTTTCCGTCCCAGCAAGTGTCCAACCGAAGATGTAGCAATGGCCGAGCCAATGCCCTGAGGTAAACTGGTAAACGTATTAATAGTGCTAACGATCTGATACACACCGCTCTCAAAAGTACCCAGCGAAATTGCCATACTATTACCCAGCATATAGCCCAGCTGAACAAACACACTCTCAAAACTCACCGGCACACCAATACGCAAAATACGCAGGCAAGTCTGTCGCTTGGGCCGCAGCATATTACCAATCTTTAAAATGAATCTTCTATGATCCTTCATCAACGTAAAGAACAAAATAGCAGTACCTACAATTCTGCAGATCACAATGGCCACACCTGCACCAATTTCATTCAGCTGCATGCAGCTGATCGTGATCCAGGCCACCAATAACTGACACAGATTCATCGTAATCGCAGTAATCATCGGCATTCGGCTGTTACCAAGTCCGCGGCATACGCCGCTGAAAACACCGTGCAATACAAGGAATGGAAGACTCAGCATGATCACCCTAAAGTATCCCACTGCTTCTCCAAACAGGGCATCCTCTGCCGTAGGCATGATGAGGCGCAATATGGGGCTTGCAAACACAATACATACAATCATAATCAGGATTGTAGTCACTGAACTTAAGAATGTGGATTGCTCAATACTATCCGCTGCATCTTGATTTTCACCGGCTCCCACTTGCCGAGCCACCAATATACTTGTACCCGTGGTTACCATGGAAAATACCGCTGAAACCACCGTCATAATATTATTCGCCATTCCAATGGCCGCCAGCGCGCTTGAACTAATGGTACTGATGATCTGCGAAATCGCCAGTCCAATAAATATGGTTAAGCTGTTTTCCATGATGACAGGTACTACAAACTTCATGGTCAGGCTTTCATCTAACTCTCTAAGCTTTAGTCCGCGAGACATACTCGATCCTTCTTTCATCTCATCTGTTACTTCAGATGAATTTGAAACAAGTATATGCTCAAATCCGACTAAAGTCAATGCTTTTCAGTACGTTCTTGACACTGTTATTGTCTCATTATATAATGTTCAAAAAATAAATCGGAGGTCATTATGTCACAGAAACACAATATTCCCGAAGAAGTAATAAACGCTTTTCATATGATGTGGGACACCTTTCCGGAACATGCCCGCTTAATTCATAAAGATAGAACCGTCCTTGCTGTTAACAAGGCAGCCGAAAAACTTGGTATGACCGTAGGCACTCCTTGCTATGCCTTCGCCCCCAATCGCTCCCACAGTATCTGCCTTGCCAATCAGGCTTTAAAAGAAAATGTCGGCAAATACCGTGTCGCCGCCGTTGCTCCCCGCATGGCATTTTGGATCCCCGTTGCCGGTGTACCGGATGTATATGTACATTCATTTCTTCCTTTACCGACTGAGGAGAAAAAAGAAGAAAATTAACATTACCTTTTATACAGCAAAAGCAGAGTCAAACTTGACCCTGCTTTTTGCTTACTTATAATAATTTTCCACAATCATCATAACATCTTGATAACAGCTTTCATAATCCGGTGAGTTACTTTCGAAATACGGCTTTACACACTCCTGGATTAACGAAAACAATTCCTCATCTCTAACTCGAACTTCAATATGATCCAACACATTCCCGATTTCATGTTTCATTTCTTCCGTTAGTGCCTGCTTAGGAACATTATACATTTCCTCACGAGTATTTGGTTCATAATCCAAGAAAACATCCAATCCGCTGTTTTCCACAGCATCGATAAATAGTTTTGCATTTTCTACATGAACCGGACACATCGTATTATTGGTAAAGTTTCCTGTTGAAACAACCCACTCCGAGATTTTCATATCCATCATCATTCGAAGCACTTCATAAGCCTCTTGCTGCTGATCTGACTTTGCTCCAACCATCCCCAATGAAGTCACGTCTGCAATATAGTATCGCGTTTCGCCCACAGCCGGTCTCCATATCGCTTTTATACTTTCACCGTTATACCCCTTATAAATACTATTTTCCAAAATTAAACCTGTTTGGGGCGGAGCGATCTGTCCAAAAGCAACTGCTAAATATGTATCGCCCATAACACTGGGACTATAAGGTAAATAGAATCTTTCCACCAACGAATCATTAGCAGTTCGATTTCTTTGCAAATTCATCTGCATTTGATACAGAGCTTTAAACACTTCAGGATCTATTGAATATTCATCATCTTTTTCCACAATTGCTCCTATACTATACAGCCACTCTGGAAAATACACATATTCTTTACCAAATACTAAGTAGTTTTCACGTCCTTCAGCTTTTTCAAGTTCTTGATTCATTGCGTCGATCAAATCTAAGGCATCATAGTTTTCAGGCATGGAAGCAAATTCAGAGTTTTCCCATTTGCTCTCTTCTATCGTCATATATGGAAATGATATTGTCAAAGGCACGGCATATAAAGCCTCTCCCACTTTACAAGCTTCCGTCACTCCCTTGAAATAATGGTGAGAATCAAATTCAGAATCTTGCTCATATAGTCCAGTGATATCCGCAATATATCCACTCTCGGCCCAATACTCGACTCCACTATCTAAAATAATATCCGGCTCACCATATCTTTCTATATATTCATCTATTTGACCATTCAGACTCTTAATTTCTAATTCTATATCCGGATAAATACGTTCAAAATTTCGTAAGATAGGTTCATACGTCTGTACATAGAACACTAAAAGAGGGTCTTTTACTTTTTCTACTGTCTCTTCTCGAACTTCGTTATTATGACATCCGACCAGTGCAAATAGAATCATAGCAATCAATGTTATAAAACAAATTATTTTTCTCACTTACTTCACCTCTTTTGCATTTTATGATGTTACACTATTTTCAATTTAATTGTATCATTATCTTTGATTGGTTGAAAAAAAAATAAGATAGCAAAATGTCAACCATATGCATTAGACTATCTCGCACAGAATTAATAATTCACGCAGGAAAAAGCGATACAAATCCGTCTTTATTTCCTCTATCGTAGCATACCTCCTTCGGATTATCAACTCTTTATTTTTCACTCTTCCTTCCTGTACTATTATAACAATTCCAATCTTGTCCCTTCACGCTATCTGTGGTATAGTAATACCAAACCTAGTTTCACTAAGGAGGCCGCCATGGATCAAATCATCACCGAAATCATCGAAAAACTGAAACTCATGTTCCACGATACCCCCACCATCGCCCTCGCCGGTGCCCACGCCAAGGGCGTAGCCGACAGCGGTTCCGATATCGATATTTTTATTTTCGGCAACGAGCCTACTCCCTACGAATACCGTAAAGAAATCATCGAAAACTTCTGCGATGATCCTACTACAGCCTACGTTTCCGAAACCTATGACCGTCCCTTTGGCGGCAATATTGATTTCATCTATAAAGGGATTCCCATCGAGGTAGTTGCTCGCTGCAAAAACACCATGGAAGAAAAGGTTGACCGCGCCATCCGCGGCGAATTCGAAATCATTCCTCAAACCTGGACTTCCAACGGTTACTATTCCTTCATTTATCTCAGCGAAGTCAGCTTTCTAAAACCCATTCTCGACGAAGACGGCTGGCTGCAGTCCCTTAAAGACCGCCTTGCCGTGTACCCACCCGCCCTCAAGACGAACATCATCAACACTTTTATGCGCCGCGCGCATACCTGGATCGGCAACTTCCACTACCAAACTGCTCTTCCTCGTACCGATGTACTGTTCGTTGCCCCCATTGTGGTCAACACCCTCATGAACATGGTGCAGGTCATCTTTGCCATCAATGAAATTTACTTTACCGGCGATAAAAAATTAGAGCGCGCCCTGCGCGAAATGACCTACTGCCCTGCTTTGCTTCTGGACAATTTAGACTTTTTATTAAGCTTCCCCCATGATGAAGCCCATCTCAAGAAACAGGCAGAACTATTAGAACAAATCTATGCTGATCTACAACAACATACTAAATAAGGAAAGTAACCATGATTCGCTTTGCTGTTTTTACAGACTTTCACTACGACCTGATCCACGACGGCGAAGTTCGTATGAAAGAATTAATTCATTCCCTTTCCACCGAAACCATAGACTTTGTCGTATTTCTGGGCGATCTTTGCCGTCCTTACCCTGAGTATTCTTTTTTGATGGTTGCTCTTCATAGCTTAAACATTCCAATCTACTGTGCCATCGGCAACCACGATATCGAGTATTCTAATAAAGAAGCTGTCACAACTTTCTACGGCATACCCAATGATTATTATTCTTTTACTTATGAAAATACTAAATTCTTGATCATGAGTGGCAATTATATTCAAAAAAAAGAGGGGTATCAAATCTACTCTAAGCCTGAATATGATAACCGTACTGATTTGTATCCGATCATTCCATCTTCCGAAAAAGAATGGCTCCTTCAGGAAATGTCCGATCCCACCATGCAGTACGCGGTATTTTCCCATCATAGCTTTGCCAACGAATTTCCGGATCGTGGTATTAAAAATCAAGCCGATATCCGCCGGATCTTTGAATCCCGCAACACGTTATTCTGCATGAACGGCCATGATCATGGTGACGAATGCCGCTTTCGAGGTGGTATTCCCTATATCACCTTAAACTCCGCCTCCTACATTTGGCATGGAACTAAAGAGATTTTCTCGTACAACGAGGAGATTCATCAACGCGCCCCCTTACTCAAATATATGATCCTGTACGACCGTCCTCTCTATTGTACGATCACTATTGACGGATCCCAGGTATCCATCCACGGTAAGAAAGGCGATTACCAAACCATCACCCCCGAGGATGCCGCCATTGGCAACACTTGGAATGGAGTTCCCCTGCGACCTGCGATCTCAGACTATACTTTCCCAATTCAAAAGTCCTAAAAAAATCCAGGCAATCAACTGTTTATCATTGATTGTCTGGATTTTTTTATTTCACTCTATATTTCTTTTCAATCTTCTTATAATTCCATACCAGCAACCCAATACCAACTGTGCCGCCCAGAACCATGACCGCCAAGGCGGCCATTATATTCCAAATCGTCAGAACTGCAGAACCCCAGTACCACATGGAATACAGCTTCCACATTCTGCCGCTTTCATTGTTGTACTGAATAACATTTGTTATTTCGCTTTCTTTCACTTCACTGCCGCTCCAAAAAGCCATAGGAGTTTTTTTCTTTTGTGCGTAAACTCCTATACCCCAAAATAGAACTGCCGCACCCAACACGCATACATACCAAATGATCTGCCCCATTAAGTCTCCCATTATTTTTTCCTCGATTTTTCAGTTGTTCAAATACTCCCTAATCTTCTCAAAACTCTCGTTCAGCATGTTGATATCTACCACACCCTCCGCGTTGAAAGCCGTCGCCTCCACCGTAAAAGCACCCTGATATCCGCGCTCCTTCACTACATCAAAAAAACGTCCAAAATCGATCTGACCTCGACCAATGGGTAATGTCCGCAAATGCTTCCAGTCCATATACTCACCCATATAGTCATTCACATGAAAATGAGTAATGCAACCGGAAGCCAACAACTCCGTCCCGTACATCACATCCATCTGTCGATGAAACTCTGCCATCTTGGTATCAAACACAAACTCCGCCGTCGGATACTGCTCCCGCAGTACCTGCCAGTGTGTCATCGGATCTGCCTGACTGCAAACCACATTTTCCACCAGCAGTTTCACGCCCTGCTCCTCTGCCATCTTCGTCAAAGGCTCATAAGCTCGATAGTTGTTTTCTATGTATCGATCCGATGTCAATCCGTCCCACAGATGGATCACCAGCTTTTTAGCGCCTAAGCGCCGAGCTATCTCACAGTTCGCACGAAACAAGCGAAAGGCCTCCTCTGTCTTACCTAGACTGATCGCCTCGCCGATCCTTTTCTCACAGTGCATTACCGGAATGTGCAGCTTCATATTTTGAAGATCTGCTACGATCTCATCCACGTTTTCATACCAGGTGTCGTACATCATGAACTCAAAGCCATCACAGGTTAGCTGCGGCGCAAATTCCCTCAATAACTTATGATTTCGCCCGTTAGGTCGTCCAATCAACGCTCCCGTTGAACATAAAATTTCATTCATATTGAACCTCATTACGCAAAATAGAATAATAGCAGGCATCACAAATACCCTGGTTATTCCAATCGACGCACCGAAGCGTTCCTTCATACTGCATACCGCACTTTTTCATAACACCACCTGAGTGAGGATTGCGCGGATCGTGGCGCGATTCAATCCGGTTTGCTTCTACCACAGTAAACATGAAGTCAATTACTATCTGCAGAGCCTCCGACATAATTCCCTTATTCCAAAAGCTGCGACCCAAGCAATAACCGATATGCACCGACTCCGCCAACTCATTCATGTCGACCACTGCAATGTTTCCAATCGGTTCGTCACCCAACTCTTTTAGAACGATCGCCCAATTATAGTATTTTTCATTAGAATAGTTAGCCACCCAATCTTCCGTTATACCTTTGCTAACCTCCTCATTGGGATGCGTCGGCCACATCAGATACTTGGTTACCTGCGGATCGCTGGCCCAGTTTTTATACATAGCCTTATAATCTTTCGGCTGAAATCGACGCAGAATCAGTCGATCAGTCTCCAATGTTAAAGTACCGCAATGCTTCATCATTTTTCATTCCTTCTTCTCAAATACTCATCTCGATCCAAATAATAGTACTCACACAAATGGGCCTTTCCATCCCACTCACGAATCTCCTCTCCCTTAGAGAGGTACTGAAATCCATGTCTCAAACAAACCGTTTTCGACCGAGTATTATGCTGCATAAAAGCATAAATAAACCGTTCTCCTTCATAGTGGATAAACGCCAATTCCAAAAGTGCCCCTAAAATCTCTTTGCCAAAGCCTCGATTTTGATATTTTACCGCCACGCAGATTCCTGTTTCTTCATATACCCCCGGTTCCTCTTCTCTCATACCGGCAAACCCAATGGGCTCGTCTGTTTCCTTTAAACATACGAAATAGGCAGGATACTGACTATGATAAATCATTGTTCTTTTAAGACGTTCTACCGCTTCCTCATAGCTTTCCGTTGGTTTCCACATCATGGTCTCAGCCACAGATTTGTCGCTCCAAATATTTTCATAAATTGCATCCAAATCTGACAGCCGCGCTTTTCTCAGTACTAAGTTCTTGGTTTCGATTCTGTCCATAATCGTTTCCCCTATACACTTGAATCTCTATATCTCTTTTTCTTCATTTTACCACATTTCCACTTCCATGCAAACAAAAATCTGCCAAGGCGAAAACACGTATTTCCACCCTGGCAGTCAAAATATACATCAACTCACTTCATCAACTTTTTTTTGAAATCGCCAGCAAATGCCCTGCCAATCCCAGAAGTTCCTCCTTCGTATCCAATAATCGCACTGTATGCATTAGTACACTGCGCGAAACCTCATCCTTCCAAAGTTCATCCAGATCATACACTAACCAAGCACCGGCCATCACTCCATGCACTTTCGATTCGAGAAAGCCGCCATCAGCAAGTTCCTCCCTCAGCGCCTTCGCTGTATGCAAATGTGATGTACCAAGACCACTATATACACTGCGCTTCGGATTCACATGGCATCCGTCCTCAATTTCCCGTTCCACCATAGCCAAAAATTTCGGATCCTCCAGCGTTACATTTCTTGGTTCGCTTTTAGGCCGATATACAGTAATATTATGCAAAAGTACCGAGTAAGGAGTCAGCGCAGCTGAAAACAACCCCCCGTCGTTCTTTAATAACCGCCGGCTTTCACAAATCGCAGCAATCCTCTCTTCATGCTCTGTAATATGATATAAAGGACCCATAAGCAATATGGCATCCGCAGTGGCCGCCTCTCTCGGTATTACACGGGCGTCACAGACTTCTGCAGCAGCTAAAGAACATTTTGGAAATTCCATTGCAAGCTCATGACTCATGGCAATATTCGTCTCCGACAGATCAAATAAGTGTACTTCATATCCTTTCTCTGCTAGCCACCACGCATACTCCCCATAGCCACCGCCAATATCATAGATAACAGCCGGTGGTTCCGGTAGATTTTCTAACAGTAATTCCTTAGTTCTCTCAAATTCAATTAATCCCACACCTGTTCTCAGGCGATTTCTTTCAATTCCAGCATTGTACCCTGCCAGAACCGTTTTGTCGATCGATTTCATCTTGTTCTCCTTTTTCAATTATTCTTTGCTGACCATCCACATCATCCTGCTGGTGGTGCTCGCTCTGTTCCGGCATGACACATTACCTCCTTTCAAAAAAATAAACGGATAAAAACTCATTTGCACGAGCTTTTATCCGTTTTCTTTGACCTTCTTTTTTCCTATTCATCAAAAACGTAACAAAACAAGCCCGTTGCCTATATCGACAATGGGTTGCTGCTGCTGATTCATTTTTACACAGTTACTGGTTAAACAAATCATCGTTACGTTCCTCCTTGAATATTGTGGCTATTATATCAGCCACTTCTATATCTGTCAACACGAAATCAGGCTAAGTCCAAAATTACCCGATCTCCCTCGTAGATCACCATCTGCTTATTCATATCTAGCTTATCCACATAAGCAAAATATTCTTCCTTATTCTTAAAGAATGGCTTATAGCTCTCCACAATTTCCTTTGCACGAACTGCATCATTCTCCAACAAGAGCTTCAATGCAATCAGCTGACCTTCCGCTGATTTCACACAAGCCGTTTCCGGATCACTGATCTTATAATCATCGCCATGTTCAGTACCTGTTGCACCACCCGCATAGGGATGGATCGCCGGCATCAAACTGCAGATGTCACCCATATCAGAACACCCAGTGCCCCAGTCTGCCGGATTATAATAAAATGAATCCATCACGCATTCCATCGCTTCTCCAAAGAGCTTCACAAAGGGAGCAAAATTATTGCGTGGCCAATATCCCGGGAAATCAGCAATCTTCACCTTAGCTCCAATGGCAGCCGCAGAAGCTGCAATCGCACGATTCACCTTCTTATTCACCTTAGCAATGGAATCCATATCAGCACCACGCACATAACTTTCCAAGGTCACACGATCCGGAATCGCATTCACTGAAGAACCGCCATGGGTAATGATAGGATGCACACGAATATGGGCACTATCCTGAAATGTTTCTCTAAGGGCATTGATCGCATTCAGTGCTAAATTTGCTGCATACAATGCATTCACACCTTTGTGCGGTGAACCGCCAGCATGGGCCGACACACCCTCAAAGCAAACTGTCTTAGCAATCAAACCATTAGATCCACCATTGCAACTTCCTGTACCCGATGCACCGCCACTGGTGTGCACCATAAAGGCCAGATCCACATCATCCAACAAACCACGATACAAAAATTCCGATTTACCTCCCAAATACCGAATCGTTCCCTCTGCGCGCAGCTGCAGTCTCCATTCAATATCAATCAGTTCCTCAGCAGGTACCGCACATAGGCGAATCTTACCGCACATCTCATCCAAAGCCCCCGGCTCCTTCAAAGCTGCTGCCACTCCCAGCAGCGCTGCTACCTGTGCACAATGACCACAGGAATGTACAGCTCCGGTCTCCGGATCCGCTTCCGGATGCTCGGGAATCACCAAGCCGTCCATCTCACCAAATACCAATACCGTCGGACCGGGTCGTCCTGTATCAATTTCCACTGTAAAACCAGGAATGTTCCCAGCCTCTTTCAGTTCATATCCAAGCTTTTCAAATTCTGCTGCTAAATACCGATGTGTCTTCCACTCTTTATAACCAATTTCCGGATTCTTCCAAATATAATCCAGTGCATCCAAAATCAACTCTCGATGCTTTTCCACATATTGAACATACTTTTCCATCTTATTCCACCCTGTCCAGTGTTTCCAACGTGAACTCCTTTTCAATTTCTGCAAACTGCTGATAATTATCGCGTAGCATCGTATAATATGCCTCGCTGTTCATACGCTCCACGCCCATCAAATTGATATTCTCGATGCCACATTTTCTTTCCAGTACAATCTTCTGCCGCAGATTCTCCGGCGTCAGTGCTCCATGTGGATATACAGTAGACTCACTATAAATTCGTGATACATCGCCCATCTGCTCCATATGTCGCAGCACACTCTCCACCAGCGCTCGCTTATTCCCCGGAGCTTCAAATGCCTCATCATCAAACATCAACTCACCCACACGGAATAAACAATCCGGCACTGCCCGACGAATCGCTGCAATATCGATTCCATGCCGCCTATCACCGTTATGCATCACCATGATACCATTTTGCATGCCCGGCACAGTGGTTTCCTTCATAAAACGAGTTACACGTTCACAGTTGAACTCCATCCACGCTTCTCGCAGTGCCATCGACTCCTCGTCCAATCCATCAGAAACTTTTGCAATAACTTTTTTTAGCGCTGCGCGCGAAATATGACCATTTACTATCGCCTTATACCGCTCCGAAAACTCTGCCAGACATTCATCACAAAAACATCCTTGTACATCGCCCTCGTAGTTACCTTGACGCAGATCATCATCCCAGAACATCGCCTTAACACCAATACTCTGCAGCTCAAGCACATGTTTCCTAGTATCGGCAATCAGTTGGGGCGTAATAGCATTACACCACCGCACCAGATTTCCCTCGATATCCCGACGAATGTGCCAGCCTTCATGAAAGGTGTAGCAAGGCGTATCCAGTCCCTCCGGATGTCCTAACGGTAAACCGATGCCGATCATATCAAAACCTTCCTGATCCAGAATGTGTTTGACTTTTGCCACATTCTCCATGGGAATTGCATTAGTCACATCAAAGCTGGTGACCAGAAAGCCTTCAATGTGAGCAGCTTTCATCATTTTGATCCACCCAGGTTTATTTACGCCTTCTAAAATGGTTTGCGTTCCGGCGCAGGCCCACATCTTCATAGTTATTTTCCTACCTTAATATCTTTTCCTAGGATCTTGACGGATTTTACCAAACGTTCACACGAAATCCACTCTTTTTTACCGGGACACAGACGATACATTCCAATGGTTGCAAAAATATACCAAGCTGATGTTGTTCCGTTATCTTCATCACCGGGATAGCCATCGTTCCCCGAAGAAAAAGTTTCCAGGGCCAATCGTTTTACCCAATAATTTGTCTTTTCCTGATCGCCCAAGGCCGCAAACAAAAAGGGCAGATGGAAGGATGGCTGATTAGAAATCGCCATCTGGCCAAAGTCAATGGCCGCCATTTCAGTCATTTCATGAATTTCACCATTGTAACCAAATACTCTGTATTTGGGCGGTTCTGCAAACACGGCATCCAATTTTTCAATCAGTTTTTCTCTGCCGCCATAGAGTTCTGCCAGACCTTCTATATCGTGGGGAACTGCAAAGGAATTCTGCCATGCAGAACCTTCGGTATATTCTCCACCCCAGGCACAGGGATCAAAGAACTCAGCCTGCTTACCTTCTGTATCCAAACCGCGCATGAAACCAGTTTCAGCGTCGAAAATATTTTTATAGTTTTTCGCCCGTTTCATATACTCATCCACGATTTCATCATGACCGAGTACCTTTGCTACCGTGGCGATACACCAATCGCCATAGGCGGCATCCTGCGTCAGATTAACCGATTCACGCTGCTCATTACGGGGCACATATCCATATTTTAAATATGAAAGAGCGCCGTTGCGCCCATAGCGGGGATCCTTTGCTTCATTATTAGCATGGTGGATCATACCTTTCAGCGCATTTTCCAATACTTCCTTCGATCCAATGCCGTTGACTGCAGCTTCCGCAATTACCGCATCGATCAATGTACTGGGCATACATCCCACTTCTCCTAAAGAAGGCCAGCGCGGAAGCCAGCCGCACTCCAGATAATCATTGACAAAGCCTTCCAGCATTTCGGCAAATTCATCACGGGCAATCAATGTGTATAAAGGATATACCGTTCGATAGGTATCCCAGAAACCGTTATCGGTATAACGCACACCTGCCCTAGTTTTACCATCACAGGGTGTATAATGGACCGGCTTTCCATCTTCATCCAACTCGTAGGCCTTATGCGGGAAAAGGAACGGACGATACATACAGGAATAGAAAGTTTTCATCTGCTCTTCATCGTCGGTTTCAATTTCGATACGACTCAGCTTTTCCTCCCAATTTACTTCCGCTTCCAGCTTAAGTTCATCAAAACTCTTATTGCCGCATTCTCGCTCCATGGCCATTACTGCCATTTCTTCACTAATATAAGAAATGCCAATTCTGGCTTCAACTGTTTTCTTTTTAACTCCTACATGAATGCACGACGTGTTATTTTCGCCTTCGCAGCGAATATTTTCAATATCTACCGCATCATGTAAAAACTTCACCACAAAGTACATTTTAAAGTCTACCGCAATATCCTGACTGTGTCCATCGGTCGTTCCATACAATGTATTTGAGCTGGTGTCGAATCGATAAGTGTAATTACCCTTTACCGGTAAGAACGACAACACGGAAGGACGTTCATCGTGATAGTTCAACCGAATCGCAGCTCCACGTTCCGTAGGAGTCAGTTCAAAGGTACAATTGGAACGAATAAAGGTAAGTTTTAAATAATCCGGTCGTTGCACTGATTCCTGAATTCGATAACCAGACCATGCGCCGGCTGCAGTATTATCGATCACATCATTCTGCGGTGTCATAATAAAGGTACCATAATCATTGATCCACGGACTAGGCTGATGAGTCAACCGAACACCTTCCGCAAATTCATGATCAGGATGATAAAACCATCCTTCCTGAGAATCGGTTTGAATACAATAAGAGGCCATGCCGAAGGGTAACTGTGTTAAAGGTAAGGTATTACCATAAGAACGTCTCTTAACGGACTTTGTACCCATTTTAATGTTTACATAAGGAATGTATTTCATGGAAGATACTCCTGATTTTTAAAATTTATTCTTTTGCCATCGGATACTCATTACACAGCAAACGATAGGGCGGTTCATCCTCTTCGATTGTCGGAAAACGTCCCACCGGAGGATTGAATCGATTGTCGGTATTATCATCATTACACTGACTCACTTCACCCAACAGAACAGGACCTGTTCCTTCTTCTACAGCAAAATCATGATACATTCCCTGAGTGATCCAAATACTCTCACCCGGAGTCAGCTTCATCTGCGTTCCGGCCGGTACTACATACGTTCTACCATCCATATGCACTGTTACATCGGACTCATAATCGATTTCTTCATTTGGAAGACTATTATACACTCGGATCAACACATTACCGCCGCCGCGATTGATGATATCTTCTGTTTTATACCAGTGAAAATGATTCGCTGCCATCTGCCCTTCATTTAAATATAATAGCTTTTCTGCATATACTTTAGGATATTTCTCTTCATTGGTTCGACAGCCATTTCGTATAGTAATCAATGAAAAACCAACTTTATTAAAATCGCCCAAACCAAAATCAGTAATATCCCAACCTAACATGCAGTCTCGGATCTCATCGTATTCATGCCCCGCTTCCTGCCATTCTTCAGGAGTCATATGACAAAAAGGAGGTAAATAACAGTGATACTTTTCACACATTGCTTCCAGTTGTTTCAAAGCTTGATTAATTTCCGAACGTTTCATAAAAGAACCTCCTTAAAACTTCATTTGATACGTTTTGATTTTCTTCATCGGAATTGTAATGTTTTTAGAATCTAAAAATTGCTGCTCAATCAGTTTCTCTGCCAGATTAGTTTCCTGTATCTCACAGTTTCCTTCAATTTTCAGTATCTGTTCATCTTCTGAAACATTACATACACGAAGAATGTATCCATTTCCATCCTCGGCCTGCTTCAGTGCTGTACAAGTAATAAAGTCTCCATCCATGCTGATAACAGGCTTGTTAACCTCAAAACTTCCCTCGTGTTTTTCTGTTTGAATCGCATAGAATCGATCTTGCGCAAAACCATAGGCATTTTCAAAAGCTCTTGCCTTTTCATCTGCCGCATACGGAATAATCGCATACTGCAGTGTATGTTCACCTTTCACCTGCATCATCGGTGCCGGGAAATCGCCCCAGTCACCAATCTCACCTACAGCTCGCAACAAATCCAGTGCCATGGTATTTCTACCATCTCTCAGAATTTCATAGCTGCACAGACCTCTGCCGGCAATGAGTAGACCTCTTTTATCATCTTCCAAACCGAAGAAGGTCTGCATTCTTTGAGTATTGGACGGATTTTGCCATCCATCCCAAGGAATGATGTCACGTTTGATCACATCATATTGACCATCTGCCATAACTGTATTGGTTTGAATATCGTTGGAAAACAATACACGTAAACGATGATTTTCACTTTGATTGTTAAATTTAGTTTTGACTTCGATCCTTTTTGCATCAGCCCTCAATGTAAACTGACTCATAATTTCATGGGGAATGGTTTTCGTACTACGCTTTTTTCCTTCTACTAAACCAGCCGGAATGTCAATATGATAAGTAACCTCATAGGTAACACTGAATGTGGTTTGCTCAACAATTTTCCATTCAGCTTTTTTCCTCGGATATACGCTTAACTGATCCTTGGTCTGCCAGTAGTTATAACCATCTCCGCAATCACCGCTGTCTTCAAGCCGGTGTAGATTGGTATATAGACGATTTGATACTTTATCGAGCACGTTCAAGGAACCCTCTTCCATGATACTGAACTTAAGCCATTTATTTTCCGCACCATTAGCCAACACCTGAAGATCATTTGCCACTTCTTGTTGTTTTCCCTGTTTTAGTTTATATCCAAAACATCCCATACCTTTAAGTGCAGTTACGAATTTGACTTCATATACATGCAAAAACTGAACTTTACGAAAACTATCCTTCGGTAATGTGTATGTAAACTTTTTACCGATATATTGAATTTGACAGTTCACCGGCTGATCCTGCCAGTCGGTGAGATACAGCTCTTTGGGATCGATATACTCTTCCAACCGAATCTGCGTATTGATTTCACCTTCTGTATATGACGGATTTGTATGAATCACCACTATGTTAGTTGCAGAACCTTCTGTCGTGTTCAAAGCTTTAGCTATATATTCTGCTGCTTCATCACGAGCATATTCTGCTGCCTGATATGCCTTTTCAAAACGAACCGCCATTTCTCTGGCAACCGTATCACAGCTACAAGTGCAAATTGAATCGTGCGGATGATTTTTCATCAAGGTCTTCCAGGCATAGCGAATCATATGACTCCGATAGGGGTCACCAACCATATCTGCCAGCACACTTATGGGCTCACTTTGCTGCTGCAATAGATTCTGCACTTTATGATTGTACAGTTTTAACGGCATATGTGTAGTAGCAGTATCTACAAGTCGCATCATTCCGCTTGTATATTGGCCTGTAATCTCTCCATGAATATCCGGAAAATCATCTCTGTAAGGACGTATACATTCTAGATATTCTTTAAAATTACTATGCTTGATTTCAACTTTCTCTCCAAACAATTCCCGCGCGACTTCTATGGATTCTACAAGATCACGCTGCAGAGGCTGATGATCACACCCATTCATACCTAATAAATGAGGTGTTCCTGCATTTCTGGCTGTTTTCTCAATCAGTTCTCCATATACTCGTCTTGCTTCTTCTTTTTCTACAGGCAGCTCATTCGCATTATTGTACCAATCGGAAAACATCACGCCCATCACACTGGATCCATCCGGGCTATGCCAATTCAATTCTTTCTTCGCATTTCCTTCTGCTTCTGCCGGCTTATTATCTTCAAATATAACTCCCATACCACGGCCAAATACTGCATTATCAATCCCAAACCCTCTTAGAATTTGAGGTGCTTGTGAAATATTACCGAAGGCATCCGGAAAATAGCCGGACATGACTGGTTCATAACCATTTTCTTCACAATATCGAAGTCCTTCCAGCATGTTTCGTACATTGGCTTCTCCTGAAGTCAAAAACTCATCCTGCAAAACATACCAGGGCCCCACCTGAATCCTACCATCACGAATCAGCTTTTCTAAGCGACTTCTTTTTTCGGGACGGATTTCCAAATAATCCTCAATGGCCAGAACATGACCGTCTAAATGAAAATACCGATATTCTTCATCACTTTCCATTTTATCAATCAATGCATCCATCAGTTCCACTAATCTGGCTCTGTGTTGTTCAAAACCCATGTACCATTCTCTATCCCAATGAGAATGTGAAATAATATGAAGCTTCTTTTTCATCTTATTCTCCTACTTTTACAGTTTACATTCCATTAGCCAACAATCTACTTTCTTGCCCTCAAAGAGTTCATGCTGTGGAAGTTCTCCAATAATTTGAAATCCACATTTTTGATAGGCTCGCATGGCTCTGATATTATCTTTATGAGGATCTAGAATCACTACGTCAGCCTTTCGATCTTTTTTCAGGAATTCGCATATCTGTTTGATGTACTTTGTCCCAATTCCTTTATTCCAATATGCCGGTTCACCAATGAATTGATCCATAGCATATACGATTGCATCCGTTTCCGGATACCGATATTCCTCATAATCATCCCCGGCAATCTGATAAATTTGACCATATCCAATAGGTTGATTATTATATTCCACAATCACTCGAAAGCCGTCATTTTCAAATGCTTCTTCATAATGTTGTTTAAGAGTACCTGGAGTATAGTTAAGGTCTCTGCCACCATAAAATCGCAACACTCTTTCATCCGTCAGCCATTTGAGCATAACCGTAAGATCTGTCTCCATGAATTCTCTGATTTTTATGTCTTCAAAAACGATTTCCATAAAAGCTTCCTTTAGCCGCGAAGAATTTCATAGTTAATACAACGGTGCACTTTACCTCGATATTCAATCGTATCTTCCTGTTGAATTCGATGCATCCCGCTTTTTTCCATCACACGCATACTAGCCAGATTTTCTTCGAAAGCTCCGGCTTTGACCACAGTAAATCCCATTGCAAATAACTCTTTGATTACTTCTGTAAGCACTTCCGTTGCATATCCTTGATTCTTTTCAGTCGGATGGATCACATATCCGATTTCAATTTCCTTTTCCTTAATTTCCACATCATTAATAAACCCAATGATATGGTCATTCAGATATATCCCATATACAAAATGATCCTTTGAAACGGATAACTCCTTAAAGCGATCAAATAACTTAATCGCTTCTTCTTTGGACTTATATTCCGGAATCATGTAAGTTTGAGTGATTTCTTCATTAAAAAACATTTCGACCATTGCATCTTTGTCTTGTTCACAAATCGAGTGCAAGCATAAACGTTCTGTCTGTATACTTTCTCTTTGACACATGTTAATATTGTCCCTTCAAATATAAATTAAATCAGCTTAGAATTACCTTCAAATTGAAGAGTCCTTTTTACTTCACCTGTGGCCGCCCATTCGCAGCTTCGCACAAACATTTTTCTAAATTCCTTAGGCAGAAAACTTAAAAGGGTATTTTCTCCCATACCATGTCCGGTATAATACGGCCAAACATGACCTAACAACTGATTTACCGTTCGTCCTTCTCCATAGGACCCAATAGTCAAAATCGGCTCATATTTACCGGTTCCGGCTACGCCATGACGAGAAATGACTTGATCATCGGAATACGCGCTGGCTAAGGTTTCAAAGGGTACATTCCACACATTTTCGCAGTTACAGAAGATTTCATCTGTGGTCTCAAAATCCTGAATTCCCTGCATAATAGGATGTTCCGGCGCATCTACCTGTATATGTGCATCAGCATAATCACCATGGAATGTTTTTTCTCTCCACATCAAACCTGCCATTTTCTCAATCTCTTTCCACGGTTTAAAACCAACTTCTACCCAATAACATGGGTGATCGCCATGCAGGAAAACCAAACCTGCACCGCCTGCTACCGCATCCTCAAGCAGTTTCTGCTCTGCCGGATCATTGAATCGGTAATTACCGCAATTGAATACAAACACATCAGCTTGATTGATCAAACCTTCTTCAAAATATTGATCGAAAGTCATATCTCCAATTGTAGGTTCATCACAAACTCTCAAAACCTCAAATACACCAGCCTCTTGTAAAAGCATATAATTAGCTTTGGCTACCCGATGCACATCGTGACCACCTTTATGTACGTCACCAATTAAATAATGTAATTTGATTTTTTCACTCATACTTTCAACTCCATCCATTGATCCGGGTTCTTTCTTGCTTCTTTCGCTGCATCAATCAGTGCTAAAATCTCCAATGTTTCTTCTTCTGAAACCGGAGGCTTTCCGGTACGATAAAATTCTAAAATTACTCTCATTGTGTTTAGATAAAAATCGCTGCTATCTAAGCGCTCACCCTTTTCACCATCTGACACCATAAAATTAAACTCGGCCCACGGATTCGGTGTTTGAGTAAAACTTGCCTGACGACCATCGCCATAATCTAGGATGAGCTGCGTCACTTTTTCGCCTACGGCGAAGGATTTTACTCTCTTCACGCCGATTCCCATAATTGCCACAATGGGTTCAAATTGATGTACTGCATAATTGGACAAATCATGAGGCCCTACAGTAGACATGAAACGAGTGTTACCCTTTTCTCTCGCCAAGTAATCCAAAATACTCTCACAATACCTCTGCGCCGAAGATGAAAACACCGGTGTGTTATATTCTCTGGCTAACGCAAAGAACTTCTTACCTGTTTCCAAATCAGGAGCAAAGGTTTTATCAACAAACACTGGTTTGCCGCTTTTTAGTGCTTCAGTAGCCACTTCTTCTTTCCACTGAGAATTATCAGCAGCCATAACCATGATGCCATCTACACTTTCTATCAACTCAGTTACGCTGTCACACTGTTTAACATTCATTTTTTCGCACCACTGTGCATTTTTTAACTCAGTGGGACTCTCATGAAAAGCATATGCTGCAGTAATCTCCGCATCGTAATTTTTCGTTTGGATCACTTCTCGCATAAAACCAGGAAAAAAGTTTGTATGCCAATTATCAAAAAAATAGTCTATAAAACCAATTTTAAACATGTTCGTTCTTCTCTCTGATTTCAAATTCCTGTTCTGTCTGTCGTGAATAATACCGATCCGCTGCCATCAATGCAATGCCGGCAACAAGCTTCATCTCCTCTAACTCTTCTTCTGTTTTCTTTCCAAAATAACGCTGAAATACTCCGTTAGACTCTGAAATCTCCTTATGAATTGATTTCATAATTAGGTCAAAATCTTTTCCATTCATTGTTTTATATCCTCCATTTTACCAAAAAGGATATCACCTAAGTGATACCCTGCCGTACTGAATATTACACAAATGCCATACTAATTGACTGCCTACAAATTCTCCTTTATTCATTTGTAGATTTTTCGAATTCTTTCTTTTATTATATCATCTTGCATTTTATATTTCAATTCATCTGTCTGCCGAAAATGGAAAATAACTCCATGAATATACAGAGATTTAAAAATAAAAAAAGAGCCAACCATTTAAGTTGACTCTACGTAGTGGACACTATAGGGCTCGAACCTATGACATCCTGCTTGTAAGGCAGGCGCTCTCCCAGCTGAGCTAAGCGTCCATAAGTTATCCGCTTCGCGGCTAACTTTGGATTATGTCCCTTGGTCTTACGTTCTTCTTATATC
>JAZQWC010000072.1:0-2609 GCA_045632125.1 Bianqueaceae bacterium | reverse complement strand
TAGCTGAGTTATTGGATGAAGAAGAACGTACATTAGTGATCAATCGTGTAGCGGCCTATGCCCAGCAATGTGAAGACCGTCTGCGGCAAACGGACTTTGTGGCAAACCCGGGTAATTCCCATGTGGGACGCCTGCCAGCCTATTTGGGTGAGGTAGCCATGGTGCTGAAAGGTACGGTAAGTGAAGCCGTGATAGATAGGTCCGCAGCGACACAGCTTCCCCGCCAGGGTCGCCTAATTACAGAAAAAACACTGATCCGCTGGCTGGATCTGTCTGCTGAAATTTTTGGTGGGATCTTTCCTTTTTACGGTGGCCCTGATGGAAGCTGGGGTGAAGGTCCCTTCTATGCCACCAGTTATACCAAGTGGTATCTGCCCTTTTTCAATGCAGTGGATCGTTTCGTGGGTGTCAGCTATCTGAACCGTCCTTTTTATCAAAGGCTGACACATTATTTCATGCACTTTGCAGATCCAAAGGCCGAGAATCATCCCTTTGGCGATGGCTACTGGTGTCAAAGCGAAGATGAAGAATGGCCCGGGTTTTTCGCGCAGGATCCATTTCGCATATACGCTGAAAAATTTGGTCCGCCCGAGGCAGTTATCATGGAAAAACGGATACCGCAGCCGAAACTGTTTAAATTGCATTTGTTAGATATTTTTCTGCCCGTTCAGGAAGCAGCTGCACGTCAACATATCACCGGCAAGGCCGAAAACGCTCAAAGTTTTCCCTATGCCGGGCTGATCAGCCTGCGCAGTCAGCTAATACCACAAGAGGGACGTGCATCGGGCATAGCGGTCATGGCTCGCGCCAGCCGCTATGGATCTGCCAGTCATTCACATCCTGATCAAGGTTCCTTTGCTTTATTTTACAATGGAACGGCATTGATTAGTCCTTCCGGATACTTTGGACGTGCATATGGCAGTCAGCATCATAAATGGTGGACAAATACCACCCAGGCTCATAATTGTATTTTAATAGACGGACAAGGACAAAAACGTGAGAGCCATGAACCAGTGGGCGAAATCATGACGTGCACCGAAAAAGATGGTGTATACACCGCCGATTTGGATTTAACAAAAGCCTATCCTATGCTCGAAAAGTATGTACGTCATTTAGTCATGGATGAAAAAGCGTGCACGCTTACTGTAATAGATGACGTATACGCCAAAGAGCCGGTACAAATCGACTGGCTGCTCCATAGTTTGAGTGAGCCGGTGAAGAATGAGAAGGGCAACGTTGTGATCGAAAGAAAAGGTGTACGCCTTGACGTATATCCGCAAACGGGACTTGACGTGCACGCTGTGATCAACGATCAATTTGGCGTAGACGTTAACGAAGGCGAGCCGGAGGCATATCATGTAACGATGCCGGCGCAGTACCATATGGCATGGCATAGCGCCGAAGCAAGGTCGGAACATCATATTGAAGTTCGACTAAAAGTAACTCATTTACAATAAAGGAAGATGATTGCAAAATGGAAAAAGATTTGATCAAAAAACTTGAACAGTTGGATCCGCAGCTGGCAAATTGCCTGCAGCTTGAAGATGAACGTCAACAAACCAATCTGGAAATGATCGCATCAGAAAGCGTGCAGACCCCCATGGCACTGGAACTGGCGGGCAGCATTTTCAACAATAAAACGGCCGTTGGCCGCCCAGGCAAGCAACGCCTCATGGGTTCGCAGTATGCGGACATGTTGGAACGATTGGCAGCAGAGCGTGCCTGTCAGGTGTTCGGAGCCGACCACGCCAACATGACTCCGTATTCTGGTTCGGTGGCGAATTACTGCGTATACAGCGCGCTGCTGCAGCCCGGCGACAAAGTGCTGGCCATGGACCCCTCTGCCGGAGCCCATCAAACTCACGGTGCTCCCGCCAACATCTCTGCCCGTCTGTATGACTTTTCCTATTTTGGCCTTGATCTCAAAACATTGCTCATCGACTATGAAGAAGCAGAGCGCCTGACGGCGCAAATCAAACCCAAGCTTATGGTTGTGGGTTCAGCGGCTTATTCAAGAGATATTGACTATTCCCGCTTGGCGGACATTGCTCACAGGAATGGTGCGCTTCTTATGACTGACATTGCTCATTTCTCCGGCCTGGTGGCCGCAGGAATGGCACCCAACCCTGTACCCTATGCCGATGTGGTAACGGCTTCGGCTACCAAAACCATGTGCGGCCCCCATACCGGTTTCATTATGTGCAAAAAGGAACTAGCACAAAAAATCGACGATAGCGTATACCCCGGAAACATATCATCTTTGCATCTGCAAACGATTGCTGCCACGGCCTATGTCCTGCAGAATAGTCAGACACCGGAGTTCAAAGCGTTGATGAAACAGGTGATCAAAAATGCACGTCATTTTTGTGAAGCTTTGAAAAAGCGTGGCTTTGATATTGTGACCGGAGGCACTGATTGTCATATGTTTGTGGCTGATCTTCGCCCCTTTGGTGCCGACTGTACGCAAATCGCCCAGGTGATGCAGAATGTGGGCATTACTGTTAATACCAAAAGTATTCCTCATGATCCATCACCCAATCCCGGTGGACTGCGGGCAGGCACTACTGTACTGACTCAGCGTGGCATGAAGGAAGCTGAGATGGAAGAGG
>JAZQWC010000071.1:0-31636 GCA_045632125.1 Bianqueaceae bacterium | reverse complement strand
AGTAATGCATGTAGCTGACCGATACTAATAGGTCGAGGGCTTGTTCAGAAAGACAAGCGAAGTGATGAAGAATCAAGGATACGCGAACGATAAACAACTCGAATCATCGGATTTCTAAGTTTGATATGCAGTTTTGAAGGTACGGAGAAATTAATATGGCTCCGTGGTACAGCTGGTTAGTACGTCGGCCTGTCACGCCGAAGGTCACGGGTTCGAGCCCCGTCGGAGTCGCTAGCTTAGAAATAAGCTAAGGTAACGATACTCGTTATCGATAACCGCACAAATGGACGCTTAGCTCAGCTGGGAGAGCGCCTGCCTTACAAGCAGGATGTCATAGGTTCGAGCCCTATAGTGTCCATTTTCTCTTCTCTTTGAAGAGACCAAAGATGCGCCAACGTGGCTCAATTGGCAGAGCAGCTGACTTGTAATCAGCAGGTTATCGGTTCGAGTCCGATCGTTGGCTTTATGGAGGAATTCCCGAGTGGCCAAAGGGGACAGACTGTAAATCTGCTGGCACTGCCTTCGGTGGTTCGAATCCACCTTCCTCCATTTTCAGTAACCTTTGGTTACCAATATCGCGGAGTAGAGCAGTTGGTAGCTCGTCGGGCTCATAACCCGAAGGTCGTTGGTTCAAGTCCTTCCTCCGCAACTCAAGATTTCCACTAACGGTTAGTTAGTGGTTTTTTTATTATCAAAAATAAGGAGTATAATATCATGCATCCTAGTCTTACTTTGGAAAAACGCATTGCTGCTGAAATTGCAAGTTATGATGGCAAAATGGCTGTTTATGTAGATGATTTAAAGGGAAATGTAGTTGAAATAGGTGTTGATGAGAAGTTTGAGACCGCTAGTACTGTTAAAACATATATTTTGGCAACCTTGTTCCATGAAATTGAACTGGGTCATACCAGTCTGGATGAGAAAATGGTGTATGAAGAAAAGCATTTTGTTGATGGAAGTGGTCTGTTTAGAAATTTGAGTTTTGGCGCCGAGTTTTATATTCGAGATGTCGCGATGATGATGATTATTGTAAGCGATAATGTTGCCACTAACATGATGATTGATTTTCTTGGTATTGATACAATTAATGCGTATATTCAGGAACTTGGTTGTAAGGAGACAGTTTTACATAATCCTATTGATTTTGTAAAATATGATAAGCTTGGTACAACTACTCCACGCGAGTATGCTAGTATGTTTACTCGATTAGCAAAACGTGAGTTGGTTAGTGAAAAAGCCAGTGAGCAGATGCTCGATATTTTCAAAAGACAACATTATAATAGTATGTTGACAAAGTATTTTCCACAGTCTTTGCTGGATACAGAGGATTTGGGTGGTGAAGAACTCATTTATGTAGCATCTAAGAGCGGTAGTATGGATGAAGTTCGTGCTGATGGCGGTATTGTTCATACGCCGTACGGTGATTACGTAATTGTCATTTTTAATAAAAGTTTTTATGATCCTGTATATCATGCTGATCATTCAGCTACGCTTTTTGGAGCAAGAGTGAGTCGAATGGTGTTCGATCAGTATTTAGCTCTGGAAGGTCGTTTGGTTTTATAATTTTTGATTAATTTTACAAAGCTTGGAAAGGAAATTGGTATGTTTCGTATCGTCGCTAAGGAAGTATTGAATCCTACAGTTACCAGAATGGATATAGAGGCTCCCTTGATCGCAAAGAAAGCAGAGCCTGGTCAGTTTATTATTCTACGTGTGGATGATGAAGGAGAAAGAATTCCTTTAACAATTGCTGATTTTGATCGTGAAGCGGGTACGGTTGCGATTATTTTTCAAATTGTCGGTGCTACTACCGAACGCTTGAATCATAAGGAAGTAGGAGATATGATTCAGGATTTTGTTGGTCCTTTAGGGAAAGAATCTGAAGTAGAAGGATTAAAAAAAGTTGCGGTTGTAGGCGGAGGTGTTGGCTGTGCGATTGCATATCCTGTGGCTAAAAAGCTTCATCAACTGGGTGCCGAAGTACATAGTATTGTTGGGTTTAGAAATCAAGACCTTGTCATTTTGGAAAAAGAGTTTGCTGCGGTAAGTGATAAGCTTTGTATTCGAACCGATGATGGTTCTTATGGTCAAAAGGGATTGGTAACTGATGCGCTTAAGGAATTGATCGAGGCTGGTGAGAAGTACGATGAAGTGATTGCGATCGGTCCTCTTGTTATGATGAAATTTGTTAGTAAAATGACAAAAGAGTATGGTATCAGAACGGTGGTATCTATGAATCCCATCATGATTGACGGTACGGGTATGTGTGGTGGTTGTCGTTTAACTGTAGGGGGACAAACTAAATTTGCCTGTGTAGATGGCCCCGATTTTGATGGTCATGAAGTTGATTTTGATGAGGCAATGGCTCGTGCTGCCATGTATAGATCCTTTGAGCGACAGGCTCATGAGGACACTTGTAACTTGTATAAACAGGCCGAATAATATCCTTGGCTGGATGGAATAGTGAGATACGATTATGGCGAATATGAAAATTGGTAGACAAGAGATGCCGGTACAGGATCCGGCAATTCGTTGTCATAACTTTGAAGAAGTAGCAACGGGTTATACCCGTGAACAAGCTCTGAATGAAGCAAATCGATGTTTACAGTGTAAGAATAAGCCCTGTGTAGGAAGCTGTCCTGTGGCAATTGATATTCCGGGCTTTATTGCAAAAATTGTTGAAGAAGATTTTGAAGGAGCTTATCAGATCATTCAACGATCTAGTTCTTTACCTGCGGTTTGTGGCCGTGTATGTCCGCAGGAGACCCAGTGTGAGAGTCGTTGTGTTCGCGGTATTAAAGGAGAGCCGGTGGCCATTGGTCGACTGGAACGTTTCGTGGCCGATTGGCACAATAGTCACTGCGAAACCGCGCCTGCAAAACCTGAAAGCAATGGTCATAAGGTTGCTGTAATCGGTTCCGGCCCTGCCGGTTTGACTTGTGCCGGTGATCTGGCGAAAAAGGGATATGAAGTTACTGTTTTTGAGGCTTTGCATTTGGCCGGTGGTGTTTTAGTGTATGGAATTCCCGAATTTCGTTTGCCGAAGCAAATTGTACAGAAAGAAATCGATACGCTGAAACAGTTAGGCGTAAAAATCGAAACCGATATGGTAATTGGTAAGGTACTGACGATCGATGAATTGAAGGATGAATACGGTTTTGAGGCAGTGTTTATTGGTTCCGGTGCGGGTTTACCGCGGTTTATGAACATTCCGGGTGAGGCTTTGTGTGGTGTGTATTCTGCCAATGAGTTTTTGACTCGTACTAACTTGATGAAGGCTTATCGCAAAGAGAGTCAGACTCCGATCCAAAAAGCAAAGAGAGTGGCTGTTGTGGGCGGCGGTAATGTGGCAATGGATGCTGCGCGCTGCGCAAAGCGATTGGGAGCGGAAGAAGTATATATTGTATATCGAAGATCTGAGGCTGAACTACCGGCTCGTAAAGAAGAGGTAGAACATGCGAAGGAAGAGGGAATTGAATTTCGCTTGCTGAATAATCCGGTGCGTATTTTGGATGACGGTAAGGGCTTTGTCGGTGGAATGGAGTGTATTCGTATGGAGCTTGGAGAGCCAGATGCATCCGGACGTCGCAGACCGATTGAAAAAGCCGGTTCGGAATTTGTGTTGGATGTGGATTGTGTAATCATGGCGATTGGAACATCTCCTAATCCGCTGATCAAATCCACTACCGATGGCTTAGAGACGCAAAGGTGGGGAGGAATTGTTGCTGATGAAGTAACAGGTCAGACTTCTCGTGAAGGCGTGTTTGCCGGTGGTGATGCGGTAACCGGTGCAGCTACCGTTATTTTGGCCATGGGAGCCGGTAAGGCTGCGGCTAAGGCTATGGATGAGTATATTCAAAATAAATAAGAAGTAAGGAGCTTTTGCCAGAAAAGGCAGAGGCTCCTTTTTTAGAATGAGAATATGGGTGCCGAATTGATTTGTGAAGCAGTTTGTAGTATAATAAGTGAAATATTGTTATTTTTATATCGAAAGTATCCTGTGCAGCGAAAGGGAGTTGAAATATGATTTTGATTATAGGAGGCAACAGCAGCGGTAAGTCGGCTTATGCGGAGAAGCTGGCTTGTAAGCTGCAGTCCGGTGAAAAGCTGTTTGTAGCTACGATGTATCCGTATAGCATATCGAATCAAAAAAGGATAGAAGAACGGCAAAAAAGAAGAAGTGGTAAAGGTTTTACTACAATTGAATGTTTTACTGACTTGAAATCTGTGCTGCCTTGTGACGGGAAGACAGTATTATTGGAACGAATTACAAATTTGGTAACCAATGAAATGTACATGGAAGGCGGCGCCAATGTACAGGCAGTAGGTCGTATTTTGGGTGATGTGGAAAAGCTGAAAAACCAGTGCGAGAATTTGATCGTGGTAACCGATGATGTTTTCAACGATGGTGTGGAATATGACTATGAAACGGAACGCTTTGTGCACTACCTGGGAGAGATCAACATGGGTCTGGCACAGATGGCCGATACAGTAATCGAAGTAGCCAGTGGCTGTCCCATTCTGCATAAGGGTGAGTTGCCGCAGCTGAAAGAGGAGAATCATCAGATAACAGGAGAAGGAAAAATGGAATTATATATTGGCGGAAAAAGTCAGAGCAAACTGACCTATGTACAGCACAAAAAGGGAATGCTGCCGGTGGCCGATGGACGTTATTGCAGAACAGAAGATGCCTTTAATGAACCAGTGGTGAACCATATTCATTTGTTGATCATGCGTATTATGCGTGAGGAAGGCGATGTAATGGGATATGTGCATGAAATCATGAAGCGCAATCCGAATGCTATTTTAATTGGTGATGAGGTAGGAAGCGGCGTTGTACCCATGGATCCCTTTGAAAAGAAGTATCGTGATGCGGTGGGAAAGGCATATTGTGAAATTGCTAAGTATGCCGATACGGTAGAACGAATCTTCTGTGGTCTTGGTCAGCGTATTAAATAAAGGATAACAAAATTACGCTCATGAATGAAAAACAAGCATTAGCTATATTAAAAGAACCCAATGGTAGTGAAAAATTAGCGGCACAAGCCGATGAGGCGTTCGAAGCCTGTTTACACCTGCTGGCGCAGGAAGAGCCTGCCGCGGCTGCCTTTCTGGTACGGGTAGCAAGACAGAAAAAGTACCGCGAGCAGATCAACAAATGGTTGGGGGACCGAAAATTATTGTATCGTCTGTTAGGCAGTGACGATGCTAAGATGAGAAAGAACATTGCCCGTTTGATGGGACAGTTACTGATTCCGGCGGATGCCTTATCTCTGGCAGATGCCTTGGAGCATGAAACCAAGCGTATGGTGATCCCTTCGATGATTTTGGCGCTGGGTGCCCTGAAAACACCGGAGGCAATCGCCGCTTTGCATGCCTATCAGGTTAAACCGGCACAGGATGCCTCAGAGGAAAAGCATGTACAGGCAGAACTGGAAGCATTAAAAACAGCATTATCGGCCTTTCAGCAGTTACCGGGTCATACCTTCAAGGGATTTTCATCGAAGATGCCTTTGGAACTTCGATGTGGTCGCGGCTTGGAACGGGCACTGGCGGAAGAACTGACGGATTTGGATGTTCGGGATGTAAAACCCGGACGTGTGACAGTGGCGGTAGTCAAGTGGGAAGAATTGAAAGTATCGAGAATTTGGCGGGAAGCGTTGATTCCTTTAAGTCGCGGTGTAGAGGTAAATACTGAAAATACGGTGAAGGTAAAGGCTTCAGCAGTAGCCATTGCAGCGGCGGCAGGTCACAAGATGCTGGCAATATTGAAAGATGTATATGGTGGTATGGCACCCTATGCCTTTCGAGTAGAGTTAGCAGGGCAGCCGGAACTGACCAAGACAGTGGCTCGTATGATCGAAGCAGTGGGCGACGGAAAGGTGCTGGTCAATGCCCCCTCTAATTATGAAGCAGAACTGCGTGTGGAACTGTACAAAGGTCAGGCTGCTCTGTATTTGAAATTGTTCTTAACACCGGATCGTCGCTTTGAGTATCGAAAGGCTGCTGTACCGGCCTCGATCCATCCGGCGAATGCGGCGGGTGTGATCCGTTTGGCAAAGCCCTATTTGAAAGAGGGAGCCACGGTACTGGATCCCTGTTGTGGAAGCGGTACACTTTTGTGGGAAAGAGCTATATATGGAAGTTGTCGGGCACTGACGGGTGTGGATTTGCAAAGATCGGCACTACAGGCAGCAGCAGATAATTATAAGTCAGCCAGAGCCGGTGGGATGCAAGGCGCACGGGTTTCCTGTAAACTTATCTGCAGTGACTTTTTGAAATATCGTCCGCAGCAACCGGTGGATGAACTGTTTGCGAATCTGCCTTTTGGTAATCGAGTAGGCAGTCACGAAGAAAATTTAAAGCTGTATAAAGGATTGGCTGATCGAATTCCACAGTGGGTAAAACCCGGCGGTATTGCAGTACTGTATACCATGGAAGGAAAACTGCTGGAGCAGTGCCTCTATGGAAACAGCCGATTGAAGATTTTGAAAAAATATAAAGTGGAAGCCGGGGGTCTGGAGCCGAAGGTAATGATCGTTCGAGTATTGTAAATTCAATTGACAGGAGGGCTGTATCATGAAAACGAAAAGGCCCAACATAGTGCTGATCATGACAGATCAGCTTCGGGGGGATTGCCTCGGCGCAGCCGGGCATCCGGATGTGAAAACGCCGTATTTGGATACGCTGGCTACTAAGGGCTTGCAATTTGACCACGCTTATAGCACCTGCCCCAGCTGTATTGCGGCGAGAGCCGCCTTGCACACGGGCATGAGTCAGGAGCATCATCGTCGGGTGGGATACCAGGATGGGATTCCATGGCGATATGAGCATACGCTGGCGGGCGAGTTGGCGAAGGCGGGGTATTACACGCAGTGCGTGGGTAAGATGCATGTGAATCCGTTGCGCAATTATTTGGGGTTTCATAATGTGGAGCTGCATGACGGGTATTTGCATGCGGCGCGGTTTGGTTCGGTGCCTTACCGGGAGTCGCAGTTTGTGGCAGATGATTTTTTTTACTGGTTGAAAGAGGAAAAGGGAGTCAGTGCGGATTTGAATGCAACTGGTATCGAGTGTAATAGCTGGGTAGCGCGGCCGTTTCCCTATGAAGAAAAATATCATCCGACGAACTGGGTAACGGATCGTAGTTTAGACTTTTTGCGCAGGCGGGATCCGGATCAGCCGTTTTTCCTGATGGCGTCCTATTTGCGACCACATCCACCTTTTGATGCGCCGGCCTGTTATTTTGATATGTATAAAGATAAGCAGCTGCAGCCGCCCTTTGTGGGTGACTGGGAAACTACGGAGCGGTTGGAACAAGCGGGGCGGATCTTTGATTCGCTGACCGGGCCTTCTGATCCGGAACTGATCCGGCAGATGCAGGTGGGCTATTATGCTTGCATAACTCATTTGGATCATCAGATCGGTCGGCTGATCATGGGGCTGATCGAACATGAGGTGTATAACGATACGGTGATCTTGTTTACATCGGATCACGGTGAGGAACTGGGTGATCATCACTATTTTAGGAAATCGCTGCCCTACGAGGGAAGCAGTCATATTCCAATGTTCATTTCCGGCAATGCGGCACTGGGCGGGTTTAAGCCCGGTAGCGTATGCCACGAGGTGGTAGAACTGCGGGATGTGATGCCCACGATTCTTGAAATTGCAGGGGCACCGGTGCCGGAAACGGTGGATGGTGTAAGCATGATGACAGCGGAGCGTGAGTATCTGCATGGCGAGCATTCTTACAGTGGCCTGTCCAATCATTGGATCGTAACGAAGACTGATAAGTATTGCTGGTTCAGCGAGACCGGACAGGAACAGTATTTTGACCTGGCTGCGGATCCGCACGAACTGCATGATTTGATCAGCGAGCCCGAGCGGCAGCAGCGGATCGCAGAGCTGCGGGCGGCGCTCATTCAGGAATTGTTGAATCGACCGGAAGGCTTTACCGACGGAATTAAGCTGATTCCCGGTCGGCCGTATCCGACCTATCTTTCTATATAACATATTTGGAGGTATACAATATGCGCACCAGTGGTATTTTGCTTCCCATAACGTCTTTGCCGTCCAAGTACGGCGTGGGCACCTTGGGAAAAAGCGCCTATGATTTTATTGATTTTTTGGAGGAAGCGGGCCAGACCTACTGGCAGATTTTGCCCTTGGGTCCCACCGGCTTTGGAGACTCGCCCTATCAGTCCTTCTCTACATTTGCGGGCAATCCTTACATGATCGATCTGGAATTGCTCATCGAAGAAGGCCTGCTCACGGAAGCGGACTGCGCCGGTTATAATTACGGCGAAAACGAGGAAGAAGTGGACTACGGCCGTTTGCATGGCTGCCGCTACAAAGTACTGCGCAAGGCCTTTGAAAAAGCCCAGCTTACGCTGGAAAAGGACGAGGACTATCAGCTCTTCATGAAGGAAAACGCAGACTGGGTAAAGGATTATGCATTATTCAGAGCTGTCAAAGATTATTTTGGCGGCAAGTTCTGGCAACTGTGGCCGGAGGATATTAAACTGCGTCAGGCTGCAGGTGTAAAAGTGTACCAAATGCTGCTGAAGCAGGATATTGCCTTTTATTGCTTCCTGGAATATACCTTCCTGAAACAGTATTTAAAAATGAAGAAATATGCCAACAAGAAGGGCATCAAGATCTTGGGGGATATTCCGATTTATGTATCCATCGACAGTGCCGATGCGTGGGCACAGCCGGAGATGTTTTATTTTGACGAGGATCTGGTACCTACCAAGGTGGCCGGAGTACCGCCGGATGCGTTTTCTGAGACCGGACAGCTGTGGGGTAACCCCTTGTATGACTGGGATGCTCATAAAAAAGAAGGTTATGCATGGTGGATCAGCCGTGTACGTCATAGCTTTAAACTGTTTGACTTAGTTCGTATTGACCATTTTCGCGGTTTTGATGAATACTATGCCATTCCCTATGGTGAGACCACTGCCATGAAGGGCAAGTGGGAAAAGGGCCCCGGTATTGAGTTGTTTGATGCCTTGAAAGAGGCTTTGGGCAAGGAACTGAAGGTTGATAAGCTTCCCATTGTGGCTGAGGATCTGGGCGTGCTGACTGACAGCGTATATGAACTACTGGATGCTACTGGTTATCCCGGTATGAAGGTGCTGCAGTTTGCCTTTGAAGGCGGTCCGGCCAATGTATATCTACCCTATAATCATGTGAAAAACAGTGTTGTTTACACCGGAACTCATGATAATGATACTCTGCAGGGCTGGAAGGCTTCCATTACGGATGAACTGAAAGAACATGTAATGGACTTTATCGGTTTGGAGGATGAAGAAGGCTGGAATACCGCTTTGATCCGTATGGCGTTGATGAGTAGCTGTGATACTGCCATCATTCCCATGCAGGACTATTTGGAACTGGGAACGGAAGCTCGTATTAATGAGCCTTCTACCACCGGTATGAACTGGAGATGGAGGCTGAAACAGGACTGGTTGGAAGAGAATCCAAAATTGGCAAAGAAGATCAAGCATATGACAGAGATGTATAACAGATAAAACGCAGCAATCTCTCCCCACGGCGCTACAGTGGTATGCGCCGCTTAGGAGAGATTGCTGTTTTTAGTTGGACAATGATAGTCATATGCTTAATTTTACAGAGTTGTTGATATTTTCGACCAGTGCGGTATAATAAAATCAAAAAGACACGGCAGGAGGAACAGAAATGTTTTTTAAAGATATAAATATATTTTCATCTGGTGGGGAGTCGAATTTTCGAATTCCATCGCTGATCGTAACCAATAACGGAACAGCTATTGCCTTTTGTACCAATCGAGTAGGAACATTGAATGACCACGCTGATGAGATCGCGTTGGTTTGTGCCATTAAAAAACCGGGCGAGGATTGGAGCGCGGTGCGCGTGTTAGCCCATATGCCCGGTTGGAATTGTAATATTGGCAGTGCGGTGTACGACAGTAATGCAGACCGCGTGATCGTATTTTTTGTAAGAAAACCTGTGGCCAGGAATGAATTTGGCAAGTATACGGCTGAAGAACTGGCGGAAATGGAACGCCGTGCTGAAGAAGCTAAGAAACTAGCTGCGGAGCAGGGCATTACCGCAGGATATCGTATGCTGATTTCCGATGATAATGGTGAGACTTTTACGGAAATAGTACAGGAATTGGAACCGGTGCTACAGAAACACTGGGACGGCACAGAGCATCTTGTAGATGGTTTTACTCATGGTGCAGCGCATGGCATATGCCTTCGTCATGGGGAGCATGCCGGTCGATTGCTTTGTCCTTCTCGTACCCAGATCGGTGAATATACCGATTGGACAAAGATTCGGGAGTGCGTATACAACAATGCGGTCTATTCCGATGATCATGGTATGACCTGGAAGACCGCAAATTGTGTTCAGGTGGGTACCGGTGAGGGAACCCTGATCGAGCGGGGGGACGGCAGTATTTTGTATAATTCCAGAGCCTATTTTCGCGATGGAAAGCGCTATTTGGCTGTATCCCGCGATGGTGGTGCTACTTATGGAGAGTTTTCTACGGATGAATTTTTATTGGAAGAAACTCGGATCGGCTGCAATGCATCGTTTTTGAGAGTGGAGCTTCAGGATATTAAGGAGCCGCAGCTTCTTCCGGAGGGAGCCAAAGATCTGGTGATCTTTTGTAATCCTCGTTCAGAGATCCGCAACCGCATGACAGCCTGCGTGAGCTTTGACAGTGGTGAACATTACTGCGAAGCTCGGGTGATCTTTGAAGGACCGGCGGCCTATTCCAGCTTGGATTATGATAAAACCACCGGTCGATTCTATTTGTTATACGAAAAAGGAAACGAGAAGGACAGCGATAATCCCTATGCAGAGGGACTTAGCATTGCCGAGTTTGATTTGGAGTGGCTGCTACAGGGGATTTGATCAGGAATTTTCCCTTGCGAAGTTCCGTTTGAACTCCATGATCCAGGGCGATCTCGCCGCCGATCAGCACATACTGTACACCGACCGACAGCTGGATCGGATCTAAATATGTTGCCTTAGGAGCAATGCAGTCAGGGTCAAATATGGTAATATCGGCAATATTTCCTGTTTTCAAAATACCTCGATCGGTCAAACCAATTGTGTCGGCTGTTTTTGAGGTTACACGGCGAACGGTTTCCTCTAAAGAACACAGATTGTTTTCTCTGGCTAAACGGAAAAACTCAGAAACGGCAGCGTAGGAACGGGGATGAGGCATTCCGGAAACTTTATTGGGATCTCCGGAGTACGCATAGCCATCGGAGCCGATTCCCACGTCGCGAGATAGAAAATACAGCATATCCGATTCGCTCATGACAAAGAAGATGCAGCTGGCTCGGGCGCGTGTACGAACCAATACCTCGGCCGCAGCCTCTGCATAATCGGTAGTGTGTAACAGCTCCTCAGCAACGTAACGGAGGGTTTTACCTATGATCTCGGGCCACAGGCCGCCGTCACTGCTGAACAAACAGGTTTCAGCGCGTTCAGCATTAAAGTAGTGCTGTGATCGGATGTGTTCGATGATCTCCTGACGGCGAGGACCATTCAGATAGTCTAGCACAGCGGAAGGACCGCCTTCACTGCACCATTTCGGACAACGGATTGTAAAATCGGTCGCCGAAGCGGTAAAAGGATATAGATCGGCTGTGATGTTCACACCTTCACGGCGGGCATCTTCGATGATGTTCCAAACTTTTTCTGCGCTGCCGTGAACGCGGAAGTTGTCGATCTTCAGATGAGAAATATGGACATGAACACCGGAGGCACGGCCAATACTTACAAGCTCTTCAATGGCATCGGCAATATGAAGACCCTCGTTACGCATGTGGCAGGTAACAATACCATCGAACTCATGCACAACTTTACCGAGCTCCTGTAATTCTTCACCATCTGCAAAAAAGCCGGGAGAATATTCCAAACCTAACGACAGGCCCCAGGCGCCTTCTTCCAGACTCTGACGAAGCAAGTCTTTCATTTGTTCCAGCTCATCCGCCGTGGCAGGGCGGTCTTCATAGCCGATTACGGCAGCACGCAAATTACCATGTCCCACGAGGATAGCCTGGTTGACTGCCATGGAATATTCACCCTGGTTAAATTGATCCACAAAGTGGCCAAAGGAGGCACTGCTGCTGATATCGGTTGTAGTTTCGATTTTGCTTGGAAAAGGACTGGAACCGCATTGACCGGATATCTCGGTGGTGATACCCTGAAACAGCTTGGAGGCGCAGGAGGTGTCTTTCAAAAAACAGGTGTCAGAGTGAGAATGTGAATCAATAAAACCGGGCGCGACGATCAGACCGGTAGCATCCAAAACTTTTTTGGCGGCTACATCGGCAAGGTTACCGATGGCTGTGATCACGCCATCTTGGATGGCTACATCCGCTTGATGGCGCGGACTTCCGGTACCGTCGATAATCGTACCGCCGAGAATCAGTAAATCTTCCATTTGTTATTACTTCCTTTTTAAAGAGTCTAAATATATTGATTAGTAAGTTGTGATACCGATTAAGCAATAAGTCGTGTGATTGGGTAAAGTGCATTCGCAAAAGGGCAAAGCAGTGTTGGCATCTAACTGCAGCCACTGAAGATTTTCGCAGGGTTTATAATTACCGTCGCGATATACCAGCTGTGCAGAATCCGGAGCGGTGGCGATCAAATCAATGGGTTGATCACCAAGTTTATTGATCCAGTCAGAAGTCAGACCATCGAAACCGGAAATAAAGCTGGTACAAATGGATTCGCCATCGATCTCCCAGGGCTTAAAGGCCCAAGTCCAAGGGAATACGGTGATGCCGCGCAGATGGCAGGCCCAGACGAAATCAGCTCCGCATTGAATATGATAAGGATTATAACCGGCGTTAGCACCCTTTGTTTCTTCGGCAAAGCGGTAAACACGCTGGTTATTTTCATTTATGTCATCGGTGGGAGCTTCTTCCATATAGCCGACACAGTGTGCCAGCGGAAGGTAGGGCAGCTGCTCATGCACATAGGAAAGATGCGGCGGCCGTGGCCCCATAATGCAAGTACAATTTTGCTGCGCATCGGGACGGGCGAGCACCTCTTTCATTTGACGGACTGTTTCTTCCACTCCATAGTAACCCGCCAAAGATTTGATCTCGATCAGCACCGGTGTATCGGGATAAGCGGCCATGGTTGTCATCAAGTCTTCAAAGCGATCCAAACCGTAATCGGGGAAGAGTTTACGACGAATCGGCTGTAGCTCGGACCAGTTGGATTCGCGGATCGTCAGGTCTTCGATGAATAAATTTTTGGTATTGCCATCGTGATGGACGATAAGTACATCATCCTTGGTCAGCTTGATATCGATCTCGTCGGCATCGTAGCCCAGCCGCGCGGCGGCAACCGCTCCGGCAATGGAGTTCTCGGGATATTCTTCAGTAACGTGATAGCATTTGTGAGCGTAGAGCGGCACCGGACGAGTGATGCTGTTTGCCGGAAATTTTGCATACAGATCATAAAGGAGAGCGGGCTGTTTAGTAATAATACCGCAGGTGCCGGAGCAGATAGCCGAGACTAAATCTTCCGTTTCGGTCCAGACCTGAACAAAACGTTTTTGCAGATCCTTCATTGATTTACGAGGCAGTACTTCGGAAACCAGGATCATAGTGGCATCAGAGCGTTGGCAGTCGCCGGCAATGGCCGCGGGGTACTCCGGCAACGAGATGCCTCGGCAGTCCAGCATGCCACGGGATAAGGGCAGGAGGCTGCGAAGTTTTTTGAGCAGCGGCCGCTGCTCGTAGGGAACGCAAAGGGTCACATCCCCGAGATTATTTTCATTGGCCCATTTGGCGAAAGGTTCGATGGCTGCCTCATTAGAGATGTGGATAATGGGGACAGCTTGGCCGCGCAGAAGCGGCATTACCTCGGCAAGGGGTGCAACGGGTTCATTGTGGAGTGTATAGGTCAATAGGTTTGCATCAATATGAATGAAAACGGATTGCGGCGGAGTAGGGCAGGTCAACACAGTCTGATAGGTGGTGTTAAGGGCATAGGTCACTGCGGGAGGGCTGATGAGGCCGGTTTCGGGTTTATAAAAATTCAGATGAAAACTTTCAGCAAAGTTGGAATAAAGAGGGGTGTACATTTCAATAACCTCCAGAAAAATAATTGCAAATATGGAAGGGTTTTCGTCAGATAAACCTAAAAAAATTTCCTCCAAAGGAGCACATACCACTGTAGTGCTCCATGGAGGAAATTTTGAGTTTTTTAGTTATCCCAGTTGTGGTACACGTTCTGCACGTCGTCATCGTCTTCCAGCATATCGATCATTTTTTCCATGCTGGTGGCGATGGCGGGATCATCGGATTCAGCCCAGGTCTGGGGAATCATGGTAACTTCACCGCTGGCGATGGTGATGCCGGCAGCTTCCAGAGCAGCGTATACTTCGGAGAAGTTATCGGGATCAGTCAGGATCTCACAGGTGCCGTCTTCAGCTTCGAAGTCCTCTGCACCTGCATCCAGAGCGGTCATCATCAGCTCTTCTTCATCCATGCCGTCTTCCAGTTCAACAATGATCTGGCCCTTCTTATCGAACATGAAGGACACGCAGCCGGAGGTACCCATGTTACCGCCGTTCTTGGAGAAGGCATGGCGCACATTGGCAGCGGTACGGTTTTTATTTTCGGTCAAGCACTCAACGATCACAGCGATACCGCCGGGGCCATAACCTTCGTAGGTGATGGGCTCGTAAACGATGCTGCTGTCTTCACCGGAAGCCTTCTTGATGCTTCTCTGAATGGTATCGTTGGGCATGTTGTTACTCTTACATTTTGCAATTACGTCGCGCAGCTTGCTGTTGCTCTCAGGATCGGGACCACCCTCTTTGATGGCAACCATCAGCTCACGGCCCAGCTTGGTAAAGATCTTACCGCGCTGTGCGTCGGTTTTTTCCTTTTTGTGTTTGATATTCGCAAATTTTGAATGTCCGGACATTGTATAAAACCCCTTTAATTAGTATAAGAATTACATTAGTTCAACTGTAGTATTGTACCACCAAACCCGCATAGATGCAACCTTTTTTCACACTGGTTCATCGAAAAATACGTATTTTCCGTTTAGTTCAGCAGCCCATACGGCCTCCTGACGAGCGGGCTGTAGCTTGCCGTCGCTGGAAGCGGTGACTGTTTGCAAAAATTTTGCATCCTGATCATGCCGAATTAACATTTTCATCGTAACTTGATCGGTGTAAACTGTATCTTCAATGACAAAACCAGCCTGATTCATGGCATACTGCATCTTGCCCAGCCAGGTGTAATCCATGGGCAGATCGTAGCGATAAAATACAGCCTTGTCGATGATGCCTGCGGCTTCCACAGCGATCTGGGCGCCCTTGGTGTAAGCACGCACCAGTCCACCGGTACCCAGCAGCGTCCCGCCGAAATATCGGGTCACGATGACTAATACGTTTTGCAGGTCACGACCCAAAAGCACATCCAACATCGGTTTTCCGGCTGTGCCGGAGGGCTCACCATCATCGGTAAAGCGCTGGATGTCGCCCACACGGTAGGTAAATACATTGTGGGAGGCGTCCCAAAACTCCTTTTTGGTGCGCTCGATGATCTCGCGGGCCTCCTCTTCAGAGTGGACGGGCCAGGCCTGCCCAATGAAGCGGGATTTTTTTTCGATATGCTCATCCTGGCCATGCTGCCAGACGGTTGTGTAGTTCATGATTCCTCCATTAACACCGGCGGCGATAGCTTAAGTGCCGCGCGGGGCGCGAAAAATTTGGTTTATCTTGCTCTATTATACAGAATTTGCGAGATTCAATCAAGTCCCAGATAGGTGTTTGGTACCTTTCCGGACAGGGTTTGATCGATGAGGGTGAACTGCATGTTGGCGGTGAGCACATCGGTGAGGAGTGGGGTGGTTACTTGGATGAGTAATTCCATTTCGATCCAGATGCGGTGATTGACTTCGTTGATGCCCACGCTTTCGAAGCTGCGGGCGTAGTCCACACCGGGATTGCCCACCACGCGGACTTGGATGGGGATGTCTGGGCCCATGGCGGCCAGCAGCGGATTGTTGGTGATGCGGCCAAGGGGAATATCCAGCTCAAATTCCTTTTTTTCTTCTAGATATTCGCCCATTTTGGTGTTGGCCATGGCGGCGAGTTTCTCGATGGTGACCGTATCAATGGAATAGGCAAAAATTTCTCCGGACGGATTATAATAATAAGTAACAAGGTCTTCACTTTGGACGCCGCTTTCGGTGAGAACATCACGCATGGTGTCTGCCAAAATGTCGGTGGCCAAGGCCTGGGCCTGCATTTCAGCCATGGCCTGAAGGACAGGATGCCAACGGTGGATGAGGCGGGCTATGAAAAAGAGGATCAATAATAGAAGAAATAGAAAAAACAGCATGAATTTTCGCTTTGTTCGCATGATATACTCCATAAAGCTTGAAAATGATGGTAATACTATGGTATAATCTATTTTATATAATTAGCAATAATAGGCCTTGATAGAGAAAGAAGGAGGTTGCTATGGATTTTAGTAAACGGAAGAACCGTAATAAACAATTGCTGCGCTGGAATCACCAGGAAAAGCTATACGCACGGGTGTGGCTATATGCACTTCGCGTGATCTGCGTAGCGGTGCTGGTAGGTATTTTTGCTTTAGCGGGTGTTGCCTTAGGTACCTTTATGGGAATGCTCGATGGTGTACCGGAAGTATCGTTGGATTCTTTAGCCATCACCAGACAAACATCTAAGATCGTGGATCAGAATGGAAATCTGATTACCGAGATTAAGTCTGCAGAGCAGCGTACATCCATTCCGATAGAGGAAATGCCGCAGGATCTGCTGGATGCAGTGGTAGCCATTGAGGATGCACGTTTTTATAGTCATAATGGTATTGACCTGGAAGGTATTTTGCGAGCCGGCGTTGCTAACTTAGCTTCTGGTGGCACATCTGAAGGCGGTAGTACTTTGACGCAGCAGATGATCAAGAAAATGGTACTGACATCAGATCAAACATGGAAACGAAAGATCCAAGAGTGGTATTTAGCACTGGATCTGGAGTATCAGATGAATTCTGAATATGGTAAAGAACGGACGAAGGAACTGATTTTGGAGTCCTACTTGAACTTTAACTTCTTGGGTAACAATGCCTATGGCGTAGAAGCTGCCGCAGAGCGATATTTTGGTAAGCATGCCAAAGATATGAATCTGGCGGAGTGCGCGTTGATCGCCGGTTTGTTTAATGCACCTTCGGCATATGACCCCACGGTCAATGAGGATAACATGGCCCGTGAGCGTCAGATCCATGTATTGGATGCGATGCTTAAAGAGGGTTTTATTACGCAGGAAGAATATGACGCTGCCTTAGCGGACAATGTATTTGCTCGTGTAGCTGAATGGAATTCACATTACGAAGATTCACAGAATGATGTTATGTATACTTATTTTGTGGATAGTGTGCTGAAACAGGTGGAAGAGGATCTGCAGAAGTATTTGAACTGTACTGAACAGGAAGCCTATAATACTTTATATTATGGTGGTTTGACCATTCATATCACTCAGGATGCAGAAATGCAGCGAATTGTAGATGAGGTGTTTGCAAATCCTGAAAACCTGCAGTATGAGACATACTACGAAATGGACTATCGTTTGACGGTGTTTGATGAAAAGGATTCCAATATTACTGAGAATTTTGGAACCTATGGCCTGTTCTACACGCCTGAGCAGGCTGAGGCAGCTGCCAATGAGTTCAAATCTGTATATGTAACGGCAGATATGAAAAAGAATGTGGATTATGTGGAGGATCTGACGATCACCGAACAGCCACAGTATTCCATGACGATCATTGATCATCATACCGGTCATGTAAAGGCCTTGTGCGGCGGACGTGGACCGAAACAGAGCAACATGGGTATTAATCGAGCTATTGATTCCACTCGTCAGCCCGGTTCTACCTTTAAGATCTTGGCTAGCTATGCAGCTGCCTTGGATGTGGGTGGTTTTGGCTGCAGCAGTTCGATGGATGACTCCTTTATGCAATGGGGTGATTGGGCTCCCAATAACTGGTATGGCACTAGTTCTTATCGTGGTGGCCAGACCATGCGAGACGGTATTCGTGATTCTTTGAATATTGTAACAGCAAAGTTCATGCGAGAAGTGGGTGTAGAAACCAACTTCGATTATATGGAGAGCTTTGGTATTACCTCTCTGCGCCGTGAGCCCGATGAAAATGGCGAAACCGATATGGTTGGATCGTTGTGTTTGGGTTCCGGAAGTGTTAGCAATATCGAGCTTTGTGGTGCGTATGCTACCATTGCCAATGCCGGTCAGTATATCGAGCCGATTTTGTATACCCATATCACCGATATGGATGGTGCCGTATTGTACCAGAAGGAACAGGAAACACATCGAACCTTGAAAGAATCTACCGCGTATATGCTGGCAGATATGCTGCAGGATGCAGTAAGCAGTGGTACAGGTTCAGCTTGTAACTTCGATTGGAATATGCCCATTGCCGGTAAGACCGGTACCACTGATGATGGTAATGACTATGCTTTCGTTGGTTTTACACCTTATTATACCTGTGCGATCCAGGCCGGTTTCGATTATGTTGCGTACCCGGTGAATTATTATGAAAGCATTGAAGGTTACAGTATTAATCCCAATGGAGCTTATATGCTGAGTGACAGTACCCATAAATATTTATGGAGTACAGTAATGGGGCGTATTCATGAGCCGTTGGAATATCAGACTGAATTCTTCCCCATGCCGGAAGGCATTACTTGGGCATCTGTTTGTAAGGATAGCGGTAAAGCCCCTGGTCCTTACTGTTCCCAGGATCCTCGTGGTAATCGTGTGATCAGTGATATGTTCAATGAGGGTGACGGCCCAGAGGGTGTGTGTGATCATCATGTACAGGTAACGGTATGTAAGGAGAGCGGCAAGGCAGCAACCAAATATTGTCCTGCTACCGAGACGAAGGTACTTGTTACTAGAACCGACGAAGAGATCGAAGAAATCGGTGCAGAGAATCTGTCCAAGATTGCGGATTTTGAGTATGCAATCTATGATGTAAAATATAAAGATGCTATTGCGTCTTCGATTCCTGCCGGATCTGCTACTACGAAGCCAGCAGCGGATTATGTTCAGAAATATGCAGTGGAGTGTTCGCTGCATGTGGCACCGAAGGAAGAATCATCAACGGTAACACCATCAAATAACAAACCCGGTACACCAACGGTTAGAAGCAGTGTTTCACCGAATGCGGAAAATACCGGAGGTTAATAGAAATTAGAAATCCCCACTCCATGGAGCGCTACAGTGGTATGCGTTCCGTAGGAGTGGGGATTTTTTGATGGTTCGTTAGTTAATTCTTTGACGAAGAACAACCAAAAAAGGAGACGCGTAGGCGTCTCCCTTTTTGGGAAAGGTTTGAAATATGAATAAGAATTAGGAAAATAGCGAAACAATGGTGTCGACACATTTATCGATACCCAGAGCGGAGCTGTTGAGTACAATATCGTAATTGTTAGCATCGCTCCATTTTTTATCGGTGAAATAGTTGTAGTAAAGAGCTCTCTGCTTGTCCATCTTTTTGCAGATGTTAGCAGCATCTTTTTCACCTACGGTGTGCAATTTGCAGATTCGCTGGATTCGTGCATCCCAATCGGCACGAATAAAAACAGAATATACATTTTGCTGATTTTTCAACACCGTGTCGGCGCACCGCCCAATGAAAATGCAAGACTCCTGCATAGCCAATTTTTGAATAATGTCAGATTGGATGTTGAACAGGGTGTCGTTCATGGGAAGTAAGTAGCCGTTCCCGGTTGCCAAATTCTCGTAGGATACGGAAAATAGGAAGGGATTTGCTCTTTTTTCATCCACATGAGCGAGCCTTTCAGCATCCATGTCAGCCTCTTGAGCAGCCATTTGGATGAGCCGGCTGTCGTAACATTGAATGCCAAGCTTCTCTGCTACTTTAAGACCGATCTCCTTACCGCCGCTGCCATACTGGCGACCGATGGTAATAATGGTTCTCGTCATATGAATCGCTCCCTTACGATAGAGTGGCGGACTTGAATCTCTCCGCATTTTTATTATAGACCAAATGGACTAAAAAATCAACAGGTTTCATAAAAAAAACAAAAAATGCTTTTTGTTTTTGGGTAAAACACACAAAGAAAGTGCGACTTTGTAAGGCAAATGTATTGACAGGAAAATATAAATCATATACAATAAAAGTGGAGTTAACTCGACAATTCGAGTGAAACAATAAAATTTGAATACTTGGAAAGGAGAAATTGGTATGGTATTCTTTTGGCTTCTAATTGGTGCTGTAGTTGGTGCATATGTGGGTATTACTGCATATTGCAAGATGAACAATCCTAAAAAAGGTGAGAAAACTGTAACAGGATATGTGGAATCCTTGTTTAAACTGAGAGTCATGCTTCAGGCGGATACGATTCGTAACAGACAAGTTATGATCAATAATGTATTACCTACCAGTGTGTATCAGCTTAGCGTGCGAAACAAGGAAAATAATGAACTGCTGATCTTCTCCTTGAATGAGGAAGAAGCAAAATTCATTAAAGAAAAAGATTTTGGAAAGCTTACCTATAATGGTAATCAGTTTATTGCTTTTCAAAAGGGTTAATAGTAATATATGAATAAGCAAGACTTTCCCCTGTCTTGGCGGATACCGAGACAGGGGAATTTTACGGATAGGAGAGAGGTAAAAATGAATATAATAGTCTGCTTAGATGATAATGGCGGCATGCTGTTTAACCAGCGGCGTCAAAGTAGAGATGCGATTTTACTGGATGATATGTTGACTATGGTGGGAGAAATGGGACGAAAACTTTGGATCGCTCCCTTTTCGGAAAAATTATTAAAGCCATATATGGAGAACCGTCCCTTTATCACAGTGGATGAAACCTATTTGGAGAAAGCAGAATCGTCGGATTATTGTTTTGTGGAAAATAAAGCACTGCAGCAGTGCGAGGAAAATATTGATACAGTGATTTTATATCGTTGGAACCGTGTGTATCCGGCAGATACATATTTTGATATAGATTTGAGTGGCTGGCAATTGGTCAGCACCGGAGAGTTCTCCGGTGCATCGCATGACTTGATCACGAAGGAGGTTTATTTACGATGAGAAAAACAAAGATGCCCAAGATCGTTAGCGTCATTATTGCGCTTTGCGCGCTGGCCGGAATCGGCACAGGAGTGCTGCCGGAGTGGCTAAGCGCTGATCTGCCGAAAGACGTGCAGCAAAGTAATATTGAAGAGCAAGAAACAGAAAGTAGCAGAACAGGAATCGCAGAGGCCGATCAGGATGAAAAGAAGCTGGCTGCCTCAACGGGATTGATTGAGTTTGATTTGAGTACGATTCCTGAATACAGCGGAGAAGCCTACGTAGCCATTAATGGTAACGAGCCTGATTTTGAGGAGAAGGATTTGACCACAGAGTCCTACGAGTTTTACAGTGAGTTGGATCATCTTGGCCGCTGCGGCGTGACGGTAGCCTGCCTTGGACAGGAGCTGATGCCCACGGAGGATCGAGAGAGTATCAGTCATGTGAAGCCCAGCGGCTGGGTACAAGGACAGTATGATTTTGTGGATGGAAAAAGTTTATACAATCGTTGTCATTTGATTGGTTTTCAGCTGGCAGGTGAAAATGCCAACGAAAAAAACCTGATTACCGGCACGCGATATATGAACACGATTGGCATGCTGCCCTTTGAAAACATGGTGGCCGATTACATTAAAGAAACCGACAACCATGTAATGTACCGCGTGACACCCATCTACGATGGTGATAATTTGGTGGCTAGCGGAGTACAGATGGAAGGCTATTCGGTGGAAGATGAGGGCGACGGCATCTATTTCAATGTGTATGTGTATAACGTGCAGCCTGGAGTGGAGATTGATTACGCCACAGGCGAAAACCAGGCTGCGGTCATTGAAGAAACGGGAGAAGTTCAAGATTTTGTTTTAAATACCAGCAGTAAGAAGTTTCATTTACCGGATTGTAGTGGTTTAAGTCAGACGAAAAAAGAAAATCAGCAGGCGTATGAAGGGTCTCGTGAGATGCTGCTGACACAAGGATATGAAGCTTGTAAGAGTTGTAACCCGTAATAGATAAGGAGGAAGAGTGATGCAGTATAAGAAGATTGCATATGTGACCAGATCGGAAATTGCAGAAAATTTGGACCTTTCTAAGGTGACTCATGTGAATTATGCCTTTGGTTGGGTAAAGGAAGATGAAATTCAGGTGGCGCATCCGGAGGCCTTGCATCGATTAAGAGAAGTAACAAGAAAGCAGAATGTAAAACTGCTGCTTTCGCTGCAGCAGAGGGGCGGACTTTGGTTCTGCTTGCGCAGCAAAACGGCTGAAGGACGAGCTTTGATGGCGCAGCAGGCGAGAGAGTTACTGGATCGATACGAACTGGATGGTATTGATGTGGACTGGGAATATCCGGGTATCAATATAGCTACCGGAGAACATACCTGCGATACTTGTATCACGGATTTTGTGGATTTGTTGAGGGAAATGCGCAGCTTGCTGCCGAATCAGTTGTTAACCTTTGCCTGCCCGGCAGTACCGGATTTGTGGGAGCATACCGATTATGAAAAAGCAGCTTCCTTGTTGGATTATATCAATGTGATGGGATACGATTATAATTGGTCCACCTTGGGCAGCAGTCATCAGTCCAATCTGTTTCCGGGATCAGTAGGACTGGGGGATCATGCGCAGTGCAGTGCTGAGGCTTTGAAACAGCTGATGGAACGAGGAGTTCCTGCCGAAAAACTCAATTTGGGTGTGCCGTTTTATGGTTATGTAAGCGGAAAAGGGGCAGCGGGATTTTTACAGTACGGCCAGATCAGCGCATTGTTGGAATCCGGCGAATGTGAATACGGTTTTGATGAACAGGCTAAGCAGTCATATTTGATTAAAGATGGAGAGTTTTATTGCTGTTACGATTCACCGGAAACCATTGCAGCGAAAGGTGCTTATGTAAAAGAAAAGGGCCTAGGCGGTATGATGTATTGGACCTATAATCAGGACGATGAAAAGGGGACTTTGCGTACGGCAGTTTATGAATCCCTGGAGTAAAATGTACTTGACAGAAAAGGTTTCGAAACGTATTATAGTACAGTCGGTTGAAAGAAATTTTACATATTGGGCCGACTCATGGAGGATAAAATGGTATATGCATTATTGGTTGCCTGTATTGCTTTCATGGCAATGCAGACATTTTCACTTCGCTATTTGAAGGCGGAGAATATTCGCCAGAATCTTTTGGCGAATGGTTTGTTTTCAGCGTTGATCGCAATCGCTTTTGTGGTCTTTGTAGGTGCTAAGGGAATGACGATCAGCGCGCCGACAGTGTGGTTCGGCGCAATGTTCGGCTTCGGTTTTATTGCGACAGTATCGGTATATTACTATGCGATGCAGAGTGGTCCGTTGTCTTATACGACTTTCTTCTTTTCTGCCAGCATGATCGTACCGGTTATTATAGGTCTGTTTGTTTGGGATGAAAGTCTGAAAATGACACAGGGTATCGGCATGGCCATGTTTATGGCAGCTTTCTACTGTATCAGCGTACTGGGCGGTGAAAAAGGCGGTAAGGTAAATGTGCGTTGGATCATTCTTTGCTTTGCGACTTGGCTGTTGAATGGTTTGATCGGTGTGGTATCCAAACAGCATCAGATCAACATGGCAGGTACTGAGTATGTGCAGATGATGATGATGTCCTTTGTGTTTGCAACAGTGTTTGCTCTGATTGCAGCTATTTTCTTCGCAGTTTTGGATAGCAAAAAAGAAAAGAAAACAGTGGGTGCTGTGGTAAAGACTGATATGAGTTTAATGTGGCATGGTAAAGTTCCGCTTTTGGGGGCCGCTCTGGGAAGCGGTATGGCCAACGTGATTATGACTTATCTGTCTTCGCGACTGCCCGGTGGTTACTTGTATCCTATTACTTTAGGTAGTGTAGTTGTACTGGTAAGCCTGTTCTCTATTTTGGTATTGAAGGAGAAACCCAGCAAGCCCGGTTTGATCGGTATTTTGATCGGACTAGTTGCAATTGTAGTAACGAATTTATAAAATATGCGCTCTCGCGTACTACAGTGGTATGTGCTTGAGAGCGCATATTTTATGTGATGGATTTGTGGACGAAAGATTAGTCTTGAATAATGGCGTTTGGTGTCGACAGTTAACAAGTTGGAATATCAAAGCAAGCAATGGTATTCTAGATAGGATAAAGGAAAAAAGGAGCTTCAAGCGCATACCACTGTAGCGCGATGAAGCTCCTTTTTGACGTCTTAGTCTTCGATGTGATATTTGTGAGTATACTCGTTGTACTTCTGATAGAAGTTTTCGCTGTCGTGTTTAATGCCGGCCAGATATTTATGCATATCCAGAGCACCAAACTTAGAAATTTCAATGATACAACCGGCTACGTTAGAGCAGTGATCAGATACACGCTCATAGCAAGTTAACAGATCATTCAAAACGAAACCAAGCTCGATGGTACATTCACCCTGCTGCAGACGTACAACATGGTGCAGCTTGATGCGGTCGATCAGATCATCAATTGCCTGTTCCAAAGGCTCAACCTTAGCAGCCAGCTCGATATCGTTATTAGCACAAGCTTCCTTGGTCTTGGTCAGGATATCGGTAAGAGCCGCCTGGAGAATATGTACTTCGTTCATAGCAGTCTCAGAGAAGGAGATCTTCTTTTCGCGCAGCTCTTCAACAGCTTCTACGATGTTAACAGAGTGGTCGGAAATACGCTCAAGGTCACTGATCATATGAAGCAGCATGGTGATCTGACGGGAGTCTTTCTCGTTCAAATCAGTAGCAGCGATCTTAACCAGATAACTTCCCAAAGCATCTTCATAGGTATCCACTTTGCCTTCCAGATCACGGATCTCATCAGCCAACTTGGAATCGTAATTTTCGAATAAGCCAAAGGATTTGATCAAGCCGATGGTGGCATCTTCGGCCATCATGGCGGTTACTTCACTGGCGCGGGCAACGGCCACACCAGGGGTGGTGATCAAGCGTTCATCCAGCAGATTAACGGTTTCAACGTCTTCTTTACGATCGGGAAGAACCACGGTGGCAAGTTTAGCCAGCTGTTTGTAGAAGGGACCAATCAGAGCAACGGAAATGATCTTGAAGATGGTATGTACACCGGCTACGCCCCACATACCGATGGTTTCTTCTACAAAAGCGAAGTTTACGAAGGAGTCGATCAGGTAGAACAAACTTAAAACAACAATTACACCAATGATATTAAAGAACAGGTGTACCAAAGCGGCACGTTTACCGTTGCGGGTAGCGCTGATAGAAGAAATCAAAGCAGTTACACAGGTACCGATGTTCTGACCCATTACGATCGGAATGGCGGCACCGTAGGTGATAGCACCGGTTACAGTCAAGGACTGCAGAATACCGACAGAAGCAGAAGAAGACTGAACAATAGCGGTCAAGATGGTACCGGCTAGAATACCCAGGATCGGGTTTTCAAACATGATCAGGATGTTGCGGAAGCCTTCATCTTTAGCAAGACCGCCAACAGCACCGGACATCATGTCCATGCCGACCATAAGAACAGCAAAACCAAGAAGAATGGAACCAATATCTTTCTTACGGCCTCTCTTAACAAACATGATCAGGCAGATACCGATGACAGCCAGGATGGGCATCCAGGAATCAGGTTTCAGCCATTTGATGATGCTAAGAGCAGTTGCACCACCGCTGCCCAAACCGGACAAACCAGTCAGCCAGGAAGTAACGGCAGTACCTACGTTGGCACCCATGATAACGCCAACGGCCTGCAGCAGCGTCATGGTACCGGAGTTTACGAAACCAACAACCATAACGGTGGTGGCGGAAGAAGACTGGATTACAGCGGTAACACCGAGACCCAGCAGGAATCCTTTAACAGGATTAGAGGTCATTTTTCCCAAAATAGTTTTCAGGCTGGAGCCTGCGCTTTTCTTCAGGGCATCGCCCATAACTTCCATACCATACAGGAAGAGTGACAAGCCGCATAAAAGCGATAAGACATCAAAAATGCTCATAGTAATAATCCTTTCCTATGTTATTTTGTGAGCACAAAAAATGTCGGCAAACTATGTGAATTTGCGACAATGCGAGAGAATTTTACATATAAATCCAAAATCTCTCATAATCATTGTATCGCATTTAAATGGCAACGTCAATCGAAATATTAAACAAAGTTAAGAACAGGTTAAGTCGATGTAAATTCAAAAGTGCATGAAAATACTTGCAATCCCAAGCTGGTTGTGATATGATGTCGAGCAATTATTAGGAAAGAAGATGAGCATATGCAAACTAATATTTATTTTGTGCGTCATGCAGAACCGGATTACGAAAACCATAATGATCGCCTGCGCGATTTGACTGCGAAAGGTACAGAGGATGCTAAAAAGCTGGCAGAATATTTTATGGATAAAAATATCGACATGGTTTTATCCAGCCCTTACCGCAGAGCGGTCAACACGGTGCAGCCCTTTGCTCGGGCGGTATTCATGCCGATCGTAGCAGTAGAGGATTTTCGCGAGCGTGCCGTTGCGGACGAATGGATCGCAGATTGGAATGAATTTTCAAAAAATCAATGGAAAGATTTCAATTACAAGCTGCCCGGCGGTGAATCCTTGAATGAGGTTAAGGCGCGTGTGATTAGAGGTTTTGAATGGGTACTGGCACAATATAAAGGAAAGAATGTTGTTGTGGGCAGCCATGGAACGGCCTTGGCAGTATTGTTAAACTATTTGGATCCGTCGTTTGGCTATGAACAGTTTAAGGAAATGACCATGCCCTGGATCGTCTGTGTTACCGAAGATAACGATAAAAAAACGCTTTCATATTGTAAAATATAAAAGCGTTTTAGAATTACAGAATCAATCTCATCAACAGACCGCAGAGTACACTGATTGCGTATAGAAGAAGGAGGATCGAAAGATTTTCCTTCTTATTTTTATTGAGTCGAAACAGGACTAAAAGACCTATGCCGGCATTGGCGAACAGACCGGCCAGCAAGGGACCGATCGTAATGATGCCGTTCAAATATAATTGAGTCAGTAGTACCGAGGAGGAGCAGCTGGGAATTAAACCGATGAGAGCAGCTACAAGTTCGCCGAGTAAAGGAATTGAAGAAAGAAGGCGGGAAAGTATGTCGCTGCCGCCTAGTTCCATAATAAGTTCTAAGACAAACATAACGATGAAGATGATGGCTCCCACCTGCAGGCAGTGGATGGCAGAAGCGACCCAAAGATTGTGACGTTCACAGGAACAACGCTCCTGCGCACAGAGTTCATGTATTTCATGGGTATGACGACGGACAAAGAAATCAATGATGAAACCTGCGGTTAGACCGCAAAGGAATTTGACAGTTAAGATGCGGCCGATGAGTCCAATAGGTGCACCGGAGGAAAGCAGTAAAGGCAGCATCTCATCGCTAGTGGATAGAAATACAGCGATGAGTGTACCTAAGGTTGCAATACCTCCGGCATACAAACCGGCTGCGGCACCGGAAAAACCACATTGAGGAAGAAGACCCAATAGGGCGGCCCAAAAAGGACCGGTTTTGTGCATCTTAGAAATAATGGCATCCATTCGGCTGCCGGTTCGATGTTCGATGAATTCCATGAGCAAATAGGAAATATATAATATTGGAAGCATTTTCAAAGTGTCAATGAGAGAATGCTCCAAAGAGTGTATCAACAAATGCAAAATATAACCTCCATTAGTAGGATCTTAATAGTATAACGCAAATGAAAAATGAATACAAGGGAAAATTATGGAAGCCGTGGACGGGGGAAGAACGGCAGGTTGTTTGCGGCTATGCCGCCTTATTAATTTGAATTAAAACTTAAGAAAAAGTTAACGAAAAAGGGCGAGGAAATTTATAACATTAGCAGAATGTTAGTTGAGTTTTCGGGGGAAAAGGTGTATAATACGGGCATCTTTAAATTTGTTTAAAAACAAAAGGAGATTCTATAGATAACATGGAAGAAAATGTTATACATACCAATGAAAAACGGGTGAAGCGAAAACATATTGCGGCAATTATTTTGTTGCTGCTGGCCAATTTAATGGTGTTTTTGACGATTTGGCTGTTGAGTAAGTACGATCAGATTTCGCTGGATCAGGTAATCTTCCAGATGAAGACTTCGGCAGCAGGTGCGAATAGCAACCTGATGAACAGTGCATATATCCGCGTGGGTGTGTTTGGCGTTGTGTCAACGCTAATTCAGATTTTGGCGTATAAGCGATTGAAGGTGGAAGTGGATCGCTGGGCGAAGGAGAAGAACTATTTTAAAGTTCGGTATGTGAGAATTGCCAAATATATAAGAGAGCGTTCTTTTAAAATTTCTCTGTGGTGTTTGATCGTGTCGTTGGCGTTCTTTATTATTAAATTGGAAGTGGGTCGCTGGGTTACGGCATCGATGACCAACTCTTTGTTTATTGAAGGGTACTATGTGAATCCGGAGGATGTGGAGCTTCGCTTTCCCCGTGAGAAACGGAATTTGATTTATATCTTCCTTGAGTCGATGGAAAATACCTATGCTGAGCCGGGTGTAGGTGAAAAGATTATAGATGATTATATTCCGGAGCTGACGCAGCTGCGGGAGAAAAATATCAGCTTCGGCGGTGGTTTGACCTATACCGGTTCGACCTGGACGGCAGCAGCCATGATGACGCAGACCTGCGGTACGATGTTGAAGGTGCCGTTGACGGCGGAGAATTACGGCGGCGATGAAGAGTTTGTGCCGGGTGTTATTTCGATTGGTGAAATTTTGCAGGAGCAGGGATACACTCAGACGCTGCTGATTGGTTCCGATGGTGAGTTTGCGGAGCGTGAATCCTACTTTAGCGAACATGGTAATTATAAGATCGTGGATATTAAGTCCTTGAAGGCGGAAGGCCGATTGGATGAGGATTATAAAGTATGGTGGGGCTTTGAAGACGAGAAGCTATTCCAATATGCGAAGGAAGAACTGAGCGAGCTTGGAAAGAGCGGCCAGCCCTTTAACTTTACCATGTTGACAGCCGATACGCATTTCCCAGATGGATATTGGTGTCCTCAGTGCGAGGAGATCTATGAAGAGCAGTATGCGAATGTGCTGCGTTGTTCTTCGAAACAGGTCTATGAATTTATTGAATGGATCAAAGTTCAGCCTTTTTATAAAAATACTACGATTGTGATCTCCGGTGACCATTTGACCATGGATCCGGCCTTTTTGGAGGATATTGACGAGAACTATACCCGAACGGTATATAACTGTATTATTAATTCGGCTGTTCAACCTGAAATGGAAGGTGAGCGTAAATTTGCTACCTTCGATATGTTTCCCACTACCCTGGCTGCCATGGGCTGCCGAATTGAGGGTAACCGTTTAGGTTTGGGTACAAATTTGTTCTCCGATGTTGAAACACTGACGGAGATGTTTGGCTTCGAAAGACTGGATCAGGAATTACAGAAGAATTCGGAATTTTATAACGAAGAACTTTTGGAAATGCCGCCGGAAATAGACTTGGAATAAAACGAATACAAAGGAGAGAAGACCATGCTGTATAAGAAGAATGGATCCCCTAAACTGGATCAGAACTTGTTCGAGAATCCGACTGCGGAATATCGCGGAACTCCCTTCTGGGCCTGGAACTGCGACCTGAAAAAAGAAGAACTGACCTGGCAGTTGGAAGTGCTTAAGAAGATGGGCTTCGGCGGAGGCCATATGCATGTGCGTACCGGTATGGCAACCCCTTACCTGAGCGATGAATACATGGATCTGATCAAGGCCTGTGTAGAAAAGGCTAAGAGCGAAGATATGTTGGCATGGCTTTACGATGAGGACCGTTGGCCCTCCGGTGCAGCCGGTGGTTTGGTAACCAAGGACAAAGAATTCCGTGCCCGTCATCTGCTCTTTACTCCGGTACCCTATGCCGGTGGTGATGGTGCTGTTTTGATGGAGACTTCTTCTGCTCGGGCGGCTCGTACCGAAAATGGTTATTTGCTGGCTGCCTTTGATGTGGAACTGGATAAAGAAGGATATTTGATCTCTGCTAAAGTAATTGGAGAAAAAGAAGAAGCCGCCCATGAAAAATGGTATGCCTACTTGGAACAGAACTCCGAGAGCGGCTGGTTCAATAACCAGACCTATGTTGATACCCTGAACAAGAAGGCGATGCAGCGTTTTATCGACATTACTTATGAAGCATATAATCGTACCATTGGCGATGAATTTGATAAGACAGTTCCTTCTATCTTTACCGATGAGCCTCAGTTCTCCCGTAAATCGACTTTGAAGTATGCTACCGATAAAGATGATGTGACTCTGCCCTGGACCGATGATCTGGCCGATACCTTTGCTGCTGCCTATGAAGGCGAAGATGTGGTATCCGGCATTCCTGAACTGATCTGGGATCGGGCTGATGGCGAGATTTCTTTGGTTCGATATCATTATCATGATCATATTTGTGAGCGTTTTGCCGAGGCCTTTGCTGATCAGTGCGGTGCATGGTGCCGCGAGCATAACATGGCCCTGACCGGTCATATGATGGAAGAACCTACTTTGGAAAGCCAGACCGCAGCGCTGGGTGAGGCTATGCGCTCCTACCGCGGTTTTGATCTGCCCGGTATCGATATGCTGTGTGCCCGCTTCGAGTACACCACTGCCAAGCAGACCCAGTCTGCAGTGCATCAGTTCGGCTACGAAGGTATGCTGAGTGAGTTGTACGGCGTAACCAACTGGGATTTCGACTTCCGTGGCCACAAGCTACACGGCGACTGGCAGGCAGCCCTGGGCGTAACCATCCGTGTGCCCCATCTGTCATGGGTATCCATGGCCGGTGAAGCCAAGCGTGACTATCCTGCTTCTATCAACTATCAGTCCCCCTGGTGGGATCAATATAAATTAGTGGAAGACCATTTTGCCCGTGTGAACACTGCCATGACCCGCGGTGTGCCTGTGGTAAAGATGGGCGTGATCCATCCGGTGGAGAGCTACTGGCTCCACTGGGGACCTGCCGAGCAGACCGCTATGGTCCGCGATGAGCTGGATCAGAACTTCCAGAATCTGACTGAATGGCTGCTGTTTGGCGGCGTTGATTTCGACTTTATTAGCGAATCTCTGTTGCCCACCCAGTGCGAAAAGGGCGGCGCACCGTTGGCAGTTGGTCATATGAATTATGACGTCATTTTGGTACCCGGCTGCGAGACCCTGCGTGCATCGACAATGGAGCGACTGGAAGCTTTTGCCGCCGCAGGCGGAAAACTCGTTTTTGCCGGTCAGATTCCGACTTTGGTGGATGCGAGACCCAGTACCAGACCTGCCGAACTGGCTGCTAAATGCGAGTGCATTCCGCTGAGCGAGGGCGCAGTGCTGAAGGCTGCAGAGGCTGCCCGCGATGTGGAGATCCGCAATCAGTCCGGTTCCCTGACTAAGAATTTGTTGTATCAGATGCGTCAAGACGGCGAAGGCCGCTGGCTGTTCATTTGTAATGCAAAAGAACCTTATAATAAAGATGTAGCCCGTTATCAGGATCTGCGAATCCGTGTGGCAGGTGGTTGGAAACCCACTCTGTATCAGACTATGGACGGTACCACTGCACCCATT
>JAZQWC010000070.1:0-52825 GCA_045632125.1 Bianqueaceae bacterium | reverse complement strand
TGCACATACCACTGTAGTGCTCCAAAAGTGGACTTTTAAAATTTTTACATCATTCCCATGCCGCCGGCTGCTGCAGGATTTACAGGAGCTTCAGGCTCGGGTTTGTCAGCTACAACAGCTTCAGTAGTCAGGAAGGTGCCTGCCACGGAAGTAGCGTTCTGCAGGGTAGTACGGGTCACCTTAACGGGATCGATGATACCGGCAGCAACCATGTCAACATACTCATCGGTCAAAGCATTGTAACCGGTTCCGGTAGCAGATTCCATCAACTTGTTAACAACAACGGAACCTTCGGTACCGGCATTGGTAGCAATCTGACGAACAGGAGCTTCCAGGGCCTTTACAATGATCTCAGCACCGGTCTTTTCATCGCCGGTCAGAGAAGCAGCCAGAGCCTTGGTATCTTTAATAGCATGGATGAATGCACTACCACCACCACATACGATACCTTCTTCTACAGCGGCACGAGTAGCAGCCAAAGCGTCTTCCATACGCAGTTTCTTTTCTTTCATTTCAGTTTCGGTGGCAGCACCTACTTTGATCACAGCTACACCGCCAGCCATCTTAGCCAGACGTTCCTGCAGCTTTTCACGATCGAAATCAGAAGTAGTCTCTGCAATCTGCATTTTGATCTGCTCTACACGGGCAGCAATTGCATATTTATCACCCATACCATCAACAATGATGGTATTTTCTTTCTGAACTTTAACAGACTTTGCACGGCCCAGCATATCCAGAGTAGCCTCTTTCAGATCCAAACCGATTTCTTCAGAAATCACGCGACCGCCGGTCAAAGTTGCAATATCTTCCAGCATAGCTTTTCTTCTGTCACCAAAGCCGGGAGCCTTTACAGCAACACAGTTGAAGGTACCACGCAATTTGTTAACAACCAAAGTAGCCAGAGCCTCACCCTCAACATCTTCAGCAATGATCAGCAGACGAGCGCCGGTCTGAACGATCTGCTCCAGAACAGGCAGAATCTCCTGAATGTTGCTGATCTTCTTATCAGTGATCAAAATATAAGGATTATCCAAGTTAGCTTCCATCTTATCCATGTCGTTACACATGTAAGCAGACAGGTAACCACGGTCAAACTGCATACCTTCTACCAGATCCAATTCGGTATTCATGGTTTTGGATTCTTCAACAGTAATAACACCGTCGTTAGAAACCTTCTCCATAGCATCAGCGATCATGGAACCAACTTCCTCGTCGCCAGCGGAAATAGCGGCAACCTGAGCAATATGCTCTTTGCTGCTTACAGGAGTGCTGATACCCTTGATGCTCTCAACTGCCTGGTCACAAGCTTTTTTCATACCCTTGCGCAGGATGATAGCATTGGCACCGGCAGCAATATTCTTCAGACCTTCATGGATCATAGCCTGAGCCAGTACAGTAGCAGTAGTAGTACCATCACCGGCTACATCATTTGTCTTGGTTGCTACTTCTTTAACCAGCTGAGCACCCATATTTTCAAAGGGATCTTCCAGTTCGATCTCCTTAGCAATGGTCACACCATCATTGGTGATCAGGGGTGCACCGAACTTTTTATCCAGAACCACGTTACGGCCCTTAGGACCCATGGTTACACGTACGGTATCAGCCAGCTGATCCACACCCTTCTGCAGGGCGTTTCTTGCGTCAATTCCAAATTTAATTTCCTTAGACATATTTTAAACCTCCAAAATCAAACCTTATTCTTCAACAATTGCCAAAATGTCGCTCTGTTTCAGAATGATATATTCCACGCCTTCCAATTTCACTTCAGTACCGGCGTATTTAGAATACATAACCTTCTGACCGGGTTTTACTTCCATTACGATCTCCTTGCCGTCGATCACGCCACCGGGGCCAACAGCAATTACCTCAGCCTCCTGGGGTTTTTCCTTAGCACCACCGGTCAATACGATACCGGACTTGGTGGTTTCCACAGCCTCCAGCTGCTTAACAACAACTTTATCTCCCAACGGAACCAATCTCATTTGAAATAACCTCCTCAATTTAGGGCTTTATATTTTTGTTAGCACTCAAAGCTTACGAGTGCTAAAAACTAAAACCTATCATAGCACACTAGCTACTGCAAGTCAAGTTAAACTTCATTTTATATGTAAATTACCCTCTTTGAAAACCCGCCAACTCATAAATTCCTGTTTGACTTCCGCTTTTTTCCCTTATATAATAGCTATATCATCTTTTAAGGAGGAAGTCCATGGCCATCGGTATCGTCTGCGAATACAACCCTTTCCACAAAGGTCATCAGTACCAGCTTCAAACCGCTCAAGCCCTCAGCGGCAGCACCGACACCCCTATTATATGTGTCATGAGCGGACATTATGTGCAACGCGGCGAACCTGCTCTACTGGACAAATGGACCCGCACCCGCATGGCTCTAGCCGGCGGCGCCTCTCTGGTAATCGAACTTCCTACTTATTATAGTACCGCTACAGCTGAATGGTTTGCAAAAGGAGCTATTTCTTTGCTATACCATACCGGCATAACAGACTCCCTCAGTTTTGGCACAGAAGCCCCCGACGAACTCTGCTCTCTGCAAACGCTCTGCGAGCATCTGGTTCCCGAATCTTCCGTCTACCAAACTCTGTTACAGCAAAATCTATCTCAAGCCCCCAGCTTCGCCGCCGCCCGCGAACAAACCTTACAAACCTTGGCCGGTCATCCCCTTCATCTGCAAAGTCCAAACACCATTTTAGTGTTAGAATACTTAAAAGCCGCCCGCAGTCTATCTTGGCAACCCAAGCTTCTTCCTGTCGAACGTATTTCCGCCGGGTATCACGATCTATCTACGCAAGCCGAATTTCCTTCTGCCAGTGCTATCCGCCGCCAGGCGGAAACAGGACACAGCATTCAGCCTTATTTACCCGATTGCTGTCCGCCCTTTGATTCGAATACATGCATCTTTCCCAAGGATCTGTTCCAATTCCTTCCTTATGTTTTATGTCAGCACTCCGCCGAAACTCTTCAGCAGATCGACGAAGTATCAGAAGGTTTGGAAAACCGCATCCTCGATCTTTCCTTAGACGCTCCGGTTTACGAAGAATTGTTGGAACGACTCAAAACCAAGCGTTACCCCACTTCCCGTTTGCGCCGTATTTTGTTAAATACACTTTTAAACATCACGAAGATTCGTAAACAGGAACTAAACTTCACCGCAGGACCTTCCTACATCCGTGTCCTCGGATTCCGCCGCGAGCGTCAAAATCTTCTTTCTCAGCTCGTGGAAGAGGCAAGCTTGCCGGTCGTTACCAACCTATCTCGTCAGCTTTCCGCCCTACCCTCACCAGCTAAAGCTATGTTAGAAGACGAGATCCGTTTCTCGCAAATTTACTCCGCTACACACAAAACCCTAAAGCGAGACTGCGAATATCGAATGCCAATGATCATTCTCTAATTCTCCAATAAAAAAAGCTGCAAACCATTTTCGAGTTTGCAGCTTTTTGATTTTCATCATTATTTCATTAGATGGGCTCGTTTCTCAGCATCAGACCCAGCCAATGAGTTTCAACCTCAGCCTTAGCCAGAATCTCAGCCTCGTATGCATTGTAATCGTTGTTTCTCATAGCATCTTCTACATCACGTTCCCATACTTCCAGATCATTTACACCTTCGAAGTACATTACATGGAAACCATATTCAGACTGAACAACTTCTACATCGCCAACTTCGCGCTTCTCGTCAAAGCACCATTCATCAAATGCATCCACCATTTCGCCGGGTTTAACAGCCTCATACAAGCCTCCGTTTTCAGCAGAACCGGTATCGTTGCTGTTTTCAGCAGCCAAAGCAGCGAAAGCTTCAACAGTTGCACCATCTTCTTCCCACTGAGCCATCAACTGCTCAGCCTTAGTCTTAGCGTCAGCCAAACCAGTGGTATCATTTTCTGCAGTAATCAGAATATGGCGAACATTAACGGTTTTAGTGGTATCCTGTGCCTTAGGAGAAACCATGTAAGCAACATAGTAATTCAAACCATCCGCAGCCTCGATAACTTCAATATCGCCCTTCTTCACATCGTCACTGAAAGCCCAGTCAGCCAGGTTCTTATCCAAGCCGGATACACCGGTATAGTTCACATCAGCACACAAGCTATCATCTTCTACAGTTACATCCTCGCCAGCAGCTTCCTGTGCACGTGCAGTAGCAGCTTTAGCAAAATCCTTTTCAGACTTGATACCTTTTGCAAACTCTTCTGCATATTCCTTAGCCTGCTCAATGGTAATACCCTCACTAGTATCAGTAGCATCAGCAGTACCAAAGCTTTCAACACGAATGTCAACCTTCAAGAATTCATTCTCATGCTCATCATAATAAGCAGCCTTTTCATCTTCGGTGTACTCGAAGCTTGCAAATTTTGCTTCTTTAAAAGCAGTTGCCATCAGTTCGCGCTGTGCGCTCTCGGTAAACAGAGAACGATTAAAACCAATGCCATACATACTGGACAGGTAAGAATCGATTCGAATATTGTTGCCGTTTGCAGCCGTTTCAACTTCAGCCAGAATGGTATCGATCTCAGCCTGGAAATCCTCCGGCAGAGTAAAGCCTTCTGCTTCAGCCGCTTCAGACCAAGCCACAACAGTCTTCAGATTCTCTACTGCTTTTTCATGGAAATAATCAGCATAGGTCATATCCTCAGAATAATCCTGTTTATCCAGAGACTTGGTAGTGTCGATCACGCTGTAACCCAAGTAGGATCCCATCGTGTTGTAATAATCATTAAACGCATTCTGATAGTAATAACTGTATTCGGCAGTACTGATATCGGTATTGCCAACAGTAACAGCTGTGATCCAACGCTTGGTCACGCCAACAGAAGGCATAATGATCGCACCCAGTACCAGCACAATTGCAACTACGATCGCAGTTACTTTTATGCGTACGACTGTGCTATGTTTTACCTTTGCGCTTTCACGCTTACGGTTCATCTCCTGTCTTTGTCTTGCTTCTTCTCTTCTTTTTTCAATTTTGGACTGTGTATCCGCCATGGTAAATCCAACCTTTCAAACTAATCTTGATCTGTTCCCGCTCGAAAACAGATAACTATTCCCCATTATATCACTTATCTACAAAAAAATCAACGCTACATCAAGAAAAACTGACAAAATAACACCATCAAGCCTGCCCCCAAAAGTCCTTGCAGCACTTTATACATATAAAAACCCATCACTGATACAGGAGTCCCCTCCATCGCTCCTAAGCTCTGCATCAACACGCAGCCACCGGAAAAATTGATCAAAAAACTACAGCCCGCTAACACTATCATCATATTAGCCTTGCCCGCTATCCATTGGATTCCTCCTGTAATTTCCAATAGCGCCCCCAATGCTCCAAAAGTCCATTGTCGCACCACTGAAAACAACACAATATATACGCATACTTTCAGCATTAATTCCGCTGTTTCACTGACCGTTTCACCAATTCGGCCCATAATCGATCCCTTCGAAAATGCAAAATCCGCAGTCTTTCTTTCGCGCTGCGCGCGCCCTTCCCGCCAAGCGGGAACAACCCCCATAATGAATGCACTCACCCAGTGTATTGCCAACAAATAATATCCGTAACGGGTATTATGCAGCAAGCCTGTTCCTACTGTTCCAATTACGAAGAGTGGCCCCGCCATGTTCGCAGCCGCAGCTAAACCGGTTAAATTTCGTTTACTAATACGCCCTTGCTGATACAATTGCGCCGCCGAAAGTGCCCCAATCGGATAGCCGGATATCATACCGGTGAGTAAACAAAGAAACATAGCAGGGATATGCCGAAAAGAACTACTTTTAAATAGCAGCTTTACTCCAAGCACAAAAGGTAGCTGCGCCGGTAAAACAACTTGATACCAAAGAAGAAGCCCCATTCGCGCTCCTTCCATTGCTTTTTCCGGTTGACATACCAATAAACATAAAAAAAGAACCACTATCACTGTAAACATAATATTTTAGATACAACAAAAGCCCCCGACCCATTGTTTCGGAGGTGACCCTCCGGCACTTTGTATATCCTACGAGGCCGGAGGGCAAATTATGTTTTAAGTGAGTGGTTATTTCGTTCTAATTATTCTTTTAATTAGTCTTCTTTGTGAATATTCAATTCCTTACGGTTCTGCTGCAGAATGCGGCTCTTCTGATCGATTACAGAAGCAAACTCCTTAGCTTTGCCGTCGATCGTGCTGATCATGTCGAACAAGCGCTCATTGGTAAAGCTGGTCAGCTGCTTCATCTGATCATCGATCTGCATCAGCAGATCATCAGCGTATTCCTTAGCACCCATACGCATATCTTTAGATACACGCTTAGCGTTTTCAACGATCTCCTCAGCCTGAGAATAAGCCTTGCGGGTTACCTCGTGCTCGTTGATCATTTTAGCTCTTTCTTCCTCTGCTTCTTTGATCTTAGCCTCAGCTTCTCTCTGCGCATCCACGATGATTCGGTTCTTTTCTTCCAGAACCCATTTAGACTGTTCGATCTCGGTGGGCATTTTCAAGCGGATATCGGTGATCAGATCAAACAATTCTTCACGATCCACCAATACCTTATCACTAAAAGGAACAGATTTTGCCTGTTCCAGAATTTCCTCAATACTCGCTAAAATTTCTTCAATTTCCATTTGACGATCCATAATTGCTACCTCCTAAATTGTATATCATCTCTAATACTGATTGCGGAACAAAATGTGAAACATCCCCGTTATGCCGCAGTATATCTTTTACAATTGTAGAACTAATGAAAGAATACTGAACGTTAGTCGTTAAAAAGACCGTTTCCATATCAGGATACAGGTTACGGTTTGCTTGTGCCATTTGAAGTTCATATTCAAAATCTGTCACAGCACGCAATCCTCTGATAACCTCCGTGGCACCCTCCTGCTTTAAAAAGTCTACCAACAAACCCTGAAAGGGACGGATCTCCACATTTGGAAGATGTTTAGTTGCTTCTTTAAGCAGCTGAATCCGCTGTTCCACAGAAAACATTGGATTCTTCATGCCGTTCAGCAGTACACCAACAATCAGCTTATCCACGATTTTGGCGCCTCTTTCAATAATATCTAGATGACCCAATGTAACAGGATCAAAACTGCCCGGATACACTCCAATGCGCATTGTATAACTCTCTTTCTTACTCGATAGTACTTTCTTTAGACTCAGCCGGCTGCATGAATGTAAATCTTGTGGTTTTATATGCCTTTTCCTTTACAACATCCAAACCCGGAACTCTTACCACCGTTTCCGACGAAGATTCCACGATCAGAATTCCATCCGGCTTTAACAGTCCATATTCAGAGATCAAACCTGCAACCTTTTCTTCCCACCCTTTTAAATATGGTGGATCCATAAAGATCATGTCAAATTTTCGTCCCTGTGTCGAAAACTGCTGCAGTGCCCTTTCCACCGACATCGGCCAAACCTTTGCCTTCTGGTCAAACCCCACTGTTTTCAAATTGGTACGTATGCAGGTCAAAGCCTTCGCGTCCTGTTCAACACAGTCCAGCGAAACAGCTCCTCTGGATAAAGCTTCAATTCCCACTCCACCGCTGCCGGCAAACAAATCCAAAAACTCAGCTCCCGGCACGTCAAACTGAATCATGCCGAATAAAGCCTCTTTCAGCATATCGGTCGTGGGTCTTGTATTCATGCCATCGGGTGTTAACAATCTTCTTCCTTTGGCACTTCCTGCAATGACACGCATCATATTGTGTTACAATCCTTCCTCGTTACTCAAAGAATTCCACGAAAAGAAAAAAGGTCTACAGAACCTCTCTCCTCTATTTTACAGAGTATTTTTCAAATGTCAAGGAATGTATACAAATTTTTCGCTCTTTTTTATATTTGATCATCCAAAAATTGTCACTCATATTCATTTTGAAACGACACATCATATTATCAAGCTCGAAACCGTGAATCCATTCCGGCTTTGAGCCAGCGGAAAAAGGCTCTGCCGGAAACCGCAATTATAATATTGGGAGGAATTCACAATGTCCAGTAGATCTAAAAAAGCAGTTCCCGAAGCCAGTCAGGCTATGGAACAGTTCAAGTATGAAGTTGCCAACGAAATCGGTGTTCCCTTGAAACAGGGTTACAATGGCGACCTGACCTCTGCCCAGAATGGCTATGTAGGTGGCTATATGGTAAAAAAAATGATCGAACGTGCCGAGTCCGATATGGCTAACAAAAGCACTTCTAAATTCTAATTTCGAAAACCTTTGATTTCGAATTTTTAACACAAGATCCGCAGTCAGCTGACTGCGGATCTTTCCTGTAAACATAATTTTATTCAATAACCGCTCGACTCCAGAATTCTTCCAGTTCTTGCGCCAAGCCTCGGTGTTCCAAAAGCTGCAGCCCCGGATCCACCTCCATCACAGTATGTGCCAATTGCTGCGCTTCTTTCAAAATCGACATATCCCGGTATAGATCCGCCAGTCTAAAATCCGGCAAACCATGCTGTCTAAGACCAAATACATCGCCCGCGCCACGAAGCCGCAGATCCTCCTCTGCAATGAAAAAGCCATCGGTACTATCCACCATAGTCTTCATTCTTTTTTTCGTTTGCGTCTGCTGACTATCGGTCACCAGCACACAATAGGATTCTGCACTACCTCGACCTACACGTCCCCTCAACTGATGCAACTGTGCCAAACCAAAGCGCTCCGCATTTTCGATCACCATTAAAGTAGCATTCGGAACATTCACACCTACCTCCACCACCGTGGTGGCAACCAATATGTGAATCTCTCCCTGAGCGAAGGCTTCCATAACTTTCTCTTTATCCGCCGGTTTCATTTGTCCATGTAACAGACCCACCGAAAGATTCGGGAAAATAATTTTCTGTAAAAAGTCGGCATACTCCGTGGCAGATCTCAGTTCATTTTCCTCATTTTCTTCCACCATAGGACAGATCACATACACCTGTCTGCCTTCCTCCACCTGCTTCTGCATAAACGCATAGAGGCGTTTCTCGTAAGATTCATTTACGCAAAAGGTTTGCACCGGCGTTCTGCCCGGCGGCATTTCATCAATAATTGAAATATCCATATCGCCGTACAAGATCATGGCCAGTGTACGCGGAATAGGTGTAGCCGTCATAACCAAGACATTCGGGGAAGCACCTTTATCAGCCAGCGCCATTCGCTGCCTCACACCAAAGCGGTGTTGTTCATCGGTGATAACCAGACCCAATTTATGATACTGCACCGGTTCCGAAATTAACGCATGGGTACCAATAATCAATTGGATACTGCCGTCTTCCAATCCTTGCAAAACTTGCTTTCGCTGTTTTCCTTTAACATTACCGGTCAGCAATTCCACCCGAATTCCCAAAGGTTCCAGCAGTTTTTGGGCTTCGCCCAGATGCTGTTTAGCCAGCACCTCCGTAGGAGCCATAAGAGCTGCCTGGTAGCCATCTTTCGCCGCAGCATACATAGCCAGCAGCGCTACCATAGTTTTTCCACAGCCCACATCCCCCTGCACCAAACGGTTCATGGCCTGTTCGCTTGCCAGATCTACTTTGATTTCCTGCCAAACTCTCTGCTGCGCTCCGGTCAACTGATAGGGCAACGCTTGAAGAAATAGTTGTTCATCTTCCTGCCGGCTGAAAAGTTGATACCCTTTGGTGTCGCCTCTCAACCGCCGTTTCATACGGTGCAACGCCAATTGCTGCACAAAAAGCTCATCAAAGACTAAACGATGTCTGGCTTTCTCCTGTTCTTCAAAGGTAGTTGGATGGTGCATGGCCCGTATAGCCTCACTCCACCCCATCAAATTCTGCCTATAGGATGCCGGCAAAGGATCTTCCTCAATCTGCAGATGGGACAGACCTTGCTGCACGGCAGCCTGTACCATTTTCTGCGTAAGACCGCCCCCCAGCGGATAAATCGGTACAATGCCCGGCATATCTTCCTCCGCTTTTTGTACCTGAGGAGAAGTCAATTGAATTCGATTATAATTCCTCTTTACCTTTCCTTTGAACAGATATAACTGACCCTCTATTAGATTTTTCACCAAATATGGCTGATTGAACCATACCACCGCCAGTTCACCGCTTTCATCAGCAATCCGGGCATTGGTAACCGTCCATTTTCCCTTATGAAAATTCTTCGGGGAAGAAATAAGACGGGCGCGGATGACCACATCCTCGCCCATTTGAATATTGCTGATCGCAGTTCGATTTCTCTCATCGAGATAGCTTCGGGGAAAGTAATAGAGTAGATCATATAAATTCTCCACCCCAACGCGGAAGAAAAGTTCCGCGCGGCTGGTACCTATCCCTTTCAGCTCCGTTAACTTGATCGCTGATAAATCTTTCATTTTATATCCTTACTCGATTGTATAAAATACAATCCTATAAAATAGGCCACAAAACGACCTTTTTACTCTGCAGAAAGCAAGTAATAATACAGCGGCTGTCCGCCCTCCTGGATTTCAACTTCCACACCGGGGCAGATCTCTTCCACATGTTCTTTCAACTCTTGTGCTTCGCCTTCTGTTGCATCTTCACCATAGTAAATGGTAACTAAACTGGTTTCGTCGTTTACCATGGATTCCAGAAGCTTCTTCGTGGTCTTGATCAGATCCTGACCAACATGACAGATCTCATCATTCTTCAGAGCTAAGATATTATCCGCCTTAATTTCAAACTCACCCATACGGGTATCGCGTACCGCATAGGTAACAGATCCGGAAACTACAGTAGACAAACTCTCAGTCATCTGCGCTTCGTTATCCTCAGCACTTTCACCAGGCATGTAGCTGATCATAGCAGTAATACCCTGAGGAATGCTTCGGGTGGGAATCACATGCAGTTGTTTGCCTTCTTCCATCAAATACGTAGCCTGCTGAGCTGCCAGAATAATATTTTTATTATTGGGAAGCACAAAGATATGATCTGCATTGATCTTCTTGGTAGCTTCCAAAATATCTTCCGTACTGGGGTTCATGGTCTGGCCACCGCTGATTACATAATCAACACCCAACTCCTTAAAGATGTTGCTCAAACCTTCACCCACAGAAATAGTAATAAAACCGATATCCTTTCTGGGTTCTTCCTTCGCAGGAGCATTCTCCATACTCAGAATATTCTGATGCTGCAATCTCATGTTATCTACCTTGATGCTGGAAAGGCTACCCAGGCTAACGCCTTTCTGGATCGCCAAACCGGGATCGTTGGTATGTACATGGATCTTGATCAGGTCACCATCAGCTACTACTACTAGAGAATCACCAATGGTGCTCAGATATGCACGTACATCCTCTTCCTTCTCTTCAGCATTTTCCACACCTTCTACAATGAATTCAGTACAATAGCCAAACTCAATGCTTTCGGTAGAGAAGGCAGCCTGAGATGTCGCAGTAGTACTGCTTTGCACTTGTGCACCACCACTCAAACACAACAAAGGATCGATTTCCTCATCTTCTCGTTTCAATGCTTCCAGCATACCGCCATAAATCACCAAAAGACCTTTACCACCGGCATCCACTACGCCAGCCTCTTTTAATACAGGCAACATTTCGGGAGTTCTCTGCAGGGTCTCTTCACCACTTTCAATAGCCTGAGCAAATACATCGATCAGATCATCAGACTGCAGAGCAGCTTCCAAACATTTAGCAGCTGCAGCTTTTGCTACCGTCAGAATAGTACCCTCTTTGGGCTTCATTACAGCTTTGTATGCGGTTTCGATACCATTTTCCATTGCCGTTGCAAAGGTAATTGCATTGATTTCTTCACAGCCTTTCAAGCCCTTTGCCAGGCCACGGAACAACTGAGATACAATAACGCCGGAGTTTCCTCGTGCGCCACGCAGTGCGCCGGAAGATAAAGCTTTCGCAATATCGCCTGCTGCACCGGATTCCACCTTAATAACCTCTTTTACGGCAGAATTTACAGTTAAAGACATATTAGTTCCGGTATCTCCGTCCGGTACCGGGAAAACGTTCATTTCGTCAACCATTTTTTTGTTAGCTTCCAGCGCATTGGCACCGGCTACCAACATTTGACGAAACTTTTGACCACTGATTGTATTCACCTAATTATCCTCCAAGGTTTATGCTTTTTCCTGATTTTCCGTGCGAATGCCCTCTACATAAACACTCACATCGGCTAGTTCAAGACCCAGCATGTTTTTCACTGCATACTTAACGTTGCTGATTAAGTTGTCGGCAATTACGGAAATGTTTGTGCCGTATTCAACTATAATATGGAATTCGATGGTAGTTTGACCTTCTTCAGTTCTTACTTTGATACCTTTAGTCAGGTTTTCTCCCAGCAAAAGCTGTACCAGTCCATCTTTCACGTTGATCGAAGCCATGCCCACAACGCCATAGCACTCAAGTGCAGCAAGACCTGCTACCTTTGCAATAACCTCATCGTCAATGATCACATTTCCAAGTTCTGTCGTGAATATTGCTGCCATCTCATAACCTCCTTTAATTACATATTCCATTGTCAATTCAAACTCTTTTTCTTATATCAATCATTTGACTCCACAATTTCATAATATCACATTTATTATAACACGATACCATTACTTCTTACAAGCGTAAAAATAAAAAATCGAACGAAAGCTGCAGCACCTTACTGCACCGTTTTCGTTCGATTCTTTCTTTTATTGTATAGATGATATGAAGATCTGATTATGCACGAGTAACCTTGTTAGACTTCAAGCAAGTTGTACATACATGAAGTGTCTTGGGAGCTCCGTTTACGATAGCCTTAATGGTACGGATATTGGGCTTCCAGATTTTGTTAGATCTTCTATGAGAGTGGCTCACACTATTACCGAAGTGTACGCCTTTCTGACAGATGTCACATTTTGCCATGACAGCACCTCCTTCATTCATCATCGACATTCGATATTTTTGGCTTTACGCCTGATTTTCAATACACACAACGCATATATTCTACCAGAACAATCCATAAATTGCAAGCAATTTTTTTATTTTTTTTTGCTTTTTTTAACTTTTTAAGCGAATTTCCTTACTTTGGCGTATCATTCGTACTGCGGATCACCAAAAGATAGCCTTCCTTCAAGCGAATCTTCGCTTGGGCTTTCTCAATTTCATTGCTGATGCCAATACACTTTCCCGGTTCCAAGGTATAATCCTGCAATGGATAGGCCATTCCCTCCAGGTCGATTCCTTTTGCGCTTCCTAAAAACGGCAAAACCGAAAGATATTGCTGCTGTTCTCTTCGATTCAGCAAAAGTTCATCGCCGCCTTGCAGCAGTCGTATCTCATTGAGTCCGTCCAATAAACAAGCATTCACTCCCTTTTTCAATGGTTCATATAGCATGAACACATTTCCCAAGGTATGGTCCATTCGACTTCCGATTCCGCCCAGCATCCAGATCTCATCTCCGGCTTTGGCCAAATCCAAGGCTGCCCATAGCGCCAATTCTGAATCGGTATAGTCTTTTCGAGTCGGATACACCTTCACCGGTATCTGCAGTTTTCGATAATGCTCTACCACTTTGGGCTCCGCAGAATCAAAATCTCCCAGCATCTGATCCGGTATGATTTCCAAACGATATGCCCAATTCAATCCGCTGTCAGCTGCTATTATATGATCAAACACGGTTTCAGCCAGCAGTTTTTTCAGGAGATCAGTCTCATAGATTTGACCGCCTACGATCACCAAATATCTCATTTAGATAGCTCTTCGAATTGAGCCTGTGCCTGAGCCATATTTGCTTTAGCATCCTTACCATCAAATACGGCAGAACCCATTACCAAAATATCTGCATCTGCTACCTGTGCCATATTGCTCAGCTTGATGCCGCCGTCCACTTCGATCAGGATCTGTTTTCCATGACGCTCAGCCATCTCGCGTACTTCTGCAACCTTGCGCAGGCAGGCAGGAATTGCGGCCTGGCCGCCAAAGCCCGGATCCACGCTCATGATCAACACCATATCCAGATCATCGATCATGGATTCCAACACCGACACCGGCGTTCCGGGATTGATGGCGCAACCGGCCAGCACTCCTTTTCCAAGGCGATGGATCTTTTCGATGGTACGATGAATATGAGGACAAGCCTCGTAATGCACGCAGATAATGCTTCCGGGAGTGTTTGCGCCAGCTTCGAAAAACTCTTCCATGTACTTTTCCGGTTCTTCGATCATCAAATGAACATCAAAGGGGATATCCACTGCGCCTCGCAGCATTTTAACCATACTGGGACCAAAAGTGATATTAGGAACAAAATGTCCATCCATCACATCTAAATGCAGCAGTTTACAGCCACCGGCTACCACACTCTGTACTTCTTCTCTTAAATTACCAAAATCCGCTGTCAGGATCGAGGGTGCAATGATCGCTGCCATAGCGCCTCCATTTCTGCCTTTCGGCTTTATCTTCAATATTTCGGGTTATTCTTCTGGTACTCCCAGATTTCTTCATAGATCTTACGATAGTTTTCATATCGCAGTTTCGAAACATTTCCATCTTCCACCGCCGCACGCACTGCACATTCCGGCTCAGTACGATGACGACAATCGGGAAAGCGACATTGTCCCAAATATTCTTCAAATTCAGGATAATACTCTGCCAAGTGTTCACATTCCCAGTCCTGCATGTAAAAAGAACTGAAACCGGGCGTGTCAGCGATCCATCCGCTTCCCTCTCTTAAAGGAAGGAGTTTCGCGTGACGGGTCGTATTTTTACCTCGGGCAATTTTTTCACTTAGTTCACCCGTTTCCTGTTCAGAACCGGTCAATGCATTGATCAAAGAGGATTTTCCCACTCCAGAAGGACCTGCCAGTACAGTGATCTTATCCTGCAGCTGATCTCGCAGCAGCTGCATCACTGTTTCATCTGTTTCATAGGTACTCACCTGATATACGGGATACCCGGCTTTTTCATAGGCTTGCACCGCTTCTTCCACTTCCTGCTTGCTGCTTTCTTCCCACAGATCCATCTTATTCAAGATGATCACAACAGGAATACTCTGCTTTCCGGCTTCCAGTAAAAACCGATCCAGCAGCATGAAATGAGGTTCCGGATTATGCACCGCAAATACCACCAATACCTGATCGATATTCGCAGCAGCAGGACGAATCAGTGAATTTCTCCTTGCCTCAATACTCTCCAAAAAGTTCTCATTAGAAACAGTCACTTTATCACCAATCAGGGGAGTCGTCTTTTGTTTTCTAAAGATTCCCCTTGCTTTACAGCGGCGAATTTCACCGTTTTCTAATTGTACATCATAGTTTCCGCCGATTCCGGCAATGATCGTTCCTCGTTTACTCATTGACCGTCTCACTCATAATGAGTTTACCATCCAAAAATACCTCAACCTTTGTGGTACCTGCCGGATAGTTCACTTTAATAGCTCCGCCGGAAGTTCTAAACAGATTATAACTTACCTCGGTATCATGAATTTTCATGGCCTTATTCTGTTCATCATAGGCTTGAACAACCATATTGCCTTTTTCATCCTCTTTGGTAAAGGGTGAGGTTATGGTAATAGTTCCGCCCTTCTTCACTTCGCTGCTTTCTTCTTCGCCAAGGCTCACTGTTACATCGATCTGTGTACCTTCCAGAACTTCTGCTTCTTCTACAGTACCCTGATTGATAACGATACCTTCTTCGTATACACTGCTGAAATCGGAACTCACCTCGCCCAGCTCCAAACCATTCTCATTCAATAGAGTTTCGGCTTCATCCAACGTCATATTGGTAACATCCGGAACTTTCACCAGCTTTTGCTCGGCTCCCATGCTGATGTGCAAAACAACCTTAACATTATCCGTTACTTCTGTTTCCGCTGCAGGCTCCTGCATGATGATGTATCCGGCTTCCACCTCAGAATCATACTCCTCAACAGTTTCAAACTGGATCTTCATATCTTTCAAAATGCTCTGCGCATCTCTATAATACATGCCTTTCACAGTGGGCATCTTCGGATACACCACTGAACTTTCTTCTTCGCTGGAGTTCTCCGATGCTTCACTCTCCATAAACGAACTGTTTTGCTCTTCCGTTACAACACTATTTGGATTCGGGCTCTCGTTATTTTCTGTATCTCCGGATAAAATCGCCTTCATCAAGAAAACTAACAGGACTAACAATAAGATACCCATAGCACCGCAAGCAATAATCAAATTCTTACGGCGTTTCTGCTGCCGCATACGTTCTTCACGCTGCGCAATCAAAATCTGACGTTCTCTTTCCTGTTCTTCTCTGGACTTTACAGGAGGTCTTCTTGTTGCACCATACTCATTACGCACCGGCACATCCTTCGGCTGAACGGGACGGATCCTGAAACCGGGGTTCTTATATACCCGCTTCATATCCAAGATCAATTCCTCAGCACTCTGATACCGAAGTTCCGGACGCTTCTGGGTCAATTTTACAATAATATCACGCAGTCCCGGCCAAATTTGCGGCGCCATCTTTTGCGGCTCCGGCAACGGATCATGTAAATGTTTCATAGCCACTGCCACCGGTGTATCTCCGGTGAAAGGAAGCTGCTTGGTAATCATTTCATACATGGTGATACCCAAAGAATACAGGTCAGATCTGGCATCCACAAAACTACCTCTTGCCTGTTCGGGCGAGAAATAATGCACGGATCCCAAAGCTTCACCCTGCTGGGTAATGGTAGAAGAAGTGGCTGCCTTAGCAATACCAAAATCTGTTACCTTTACATCACCCTGCTGTGTCACCATAATATTCTGCGGTTTGATATCTCGATGAATAATGCCATTGGCATGGGCTGCTTTCAAGGCCTCCGCAATCTTAATAGCGATCTTCAGCACTTCTTCAGATCCCATCATATCGCGGCGCTTGATGTATTCTTTCAACGTCAAACCATCAATATATTCCATAACAATGTAGTCAATATTGTATTCCTGTCCTAAATCATATACCGCCACAATGTTCGGATGTGTCAGGCCTCCGGCTGCCAAAGCTTCTTTTTTAAACTTACTCAGCACAGCCTCATCCTGATAATACTCATGTTTTAATACTTTTAGTGCCACCATGCGGCGCAGCTTATAGTCCTTAGCCTTGTACACATGGGCCATGCCGCCGGCACCGATCTCACCCAAGATCTCATATCGTTTGCTCAGTACGATACCCGGATCAATCATGCTCAACTTCCTCCCCCGTAAAGTCAATTACGATAACCGATATATTGTCTCTTCCGCCATTCTCATTGGCTTTTTCCACCAATCGTTCTGCGGTCTCTTCTACATCTTTTTTACCGGAAACTATGTTCAAAATATCCAAATCAGTCAACATGCCGCTCAGTCCATCGGAACAAAGAAGCACACGCACCAGGCTGTCCACATCCAGACGAAAATCATCGATTTCCACTGTTTCTTCAATACCAATCGCTCTGGTAATCATATTTTTTTGAGGATGAACTCTTGCCTCTTCCTCCGTGATCATTCCCTCTTTGATCATCATCTCCACAATAGAATGATCCACTGTTACTTTTTTCAGCGACATGGGATGCTCTCCTGCACGGTTCAGTTTGTACAAACGACTGTCGCCTACATTAATGCAGTACAAACTATTGCCACAGAAAGTAGCTGCCACAAAAGTGGTACCCATTCCCTGATAGTCTTCAGATTCTTTAGACAAATAATATACATATCGATTTGCTTCTTCCAAGGCCAACCGCATCAGATCTACAATATCCTCTGCCTCTCGGGAACGCTCCTTAATGCACTTAATAAAGCAGCGCACCGCCTCAGTGGAAGCCAGATCTCCAGCCTTATGGCCACCCATACCATCTGCTACAATGAATAGATTCGGCAGAAGTCCAACCGGTTCCAACGAACAAAATACCGTATCCTGGTTGATCTTGCGTACAAGGCCCACGTCACACCTGCTGGCCGCTGTCACAACTCTTGTTTTAATTGATTCTTCCATCGGTCTTCCTTTCTGCCTTGGCCCGAAGCTGACCACAGGCGGCATCAATATTCTTACCCATTTCACGTCGTAAAGTCACCGGAACATGCCGCTGCTCCAACGTTTTCACAAAGCGTTCGATTCGTTCCGGTTCCGGACGTTCAAATCCGCACTCTTTTACCGGATTCACCGGGATCAAATTTACATGGCACAACATTCCCTTCAGTTGATCTGCCAGCTGATGAGCACATTTGCTGCTGTCATTCACATCCCGTATCAAAATATATTCAAATGTAATTCTTTTATTGGTCTTCTCTAAATAATAGCGGCAGGCTTCCAGCAAATCATCCATAGACACCGCTTGCGCAATGCGCATGATTTGTTTTCGAATCTCGTCGTTAGGTGCATGCAGCGAAATCGCCAAAGTCACCGGCATATCTAAATCGGCAAATGCTTTGATCTTATCCACTAAACCACAGGTAGACACTGTGATATTTCGAAGACTCAAACCCTTTCCTTCTTCATTGTGGATCAGCTGCAAAAACTTGATCAGTTCTTCGAAATTATCGAAGGGTTCACCGCAGCCCATTACCACAATGTGTGAAATATTGACGCCGGCTTCTCGTTCGACAGCATATACCTGCTGCACCATTTCTCCGGCAGTCAGGTTTCTTTCAAGTCCTGCCAAAGTTGAGGCACAAAAACGACAACCCATCCGGCAGCCGGCCTGTGAAGAAATACATAAGGAATAGCCGAATTTATATTTCATCAGCACGCTTTCAATCGCTTTGCCATCAGCCAAACGGATCAAAAACTTTCCCGTTCCGGTACCGTCAGCAGCAATCTGCTTCTGCTCGATCTGCACCGGCATCAAAGGTTCCGCCGTCTGCAGTTTTTCCCGCAGTGCTTTTCCCAGATCTGTCATCTCATCAAAACTAACGGCATGTCTTTGATGAAGCCATTTAAAAATCTGCTTTGCTCGAAAGCCCTGCTCACCCAAATCTTTCAGATGCGCCTGCAGTTGCTCCACAGATTGACTGTACCAATCGTATCCCATGTATAACTCTCCTCTATGCCTTCTGCGCCTTATGCCTGCTTTTCCAGACACGCCACAAAGAAGCCGTCATGTCCACCGGCCTGAGGCCACAGCGTCAGATGCTTCTTCCATAGTCTATCACATTCCGGCAGGCTTGGCAAACGGTTTTCAAGGTCTTTTAGCACAAAGTTCGGATATTTTTCCAAAAACCATTCCACCTGCTCGTCGTTTTCTTTTTTATTCAGTGTACACGTGCTGTACACCAAGGTTCCGCCGGGTTTGACCGCCTCTGCCGCCACCGGCAGGATCTGTCGCTGCAGCTTTACCAAATCTTCCACGTCCTGCAGACTGTGGTGTAATTTGATATCGGGTTTTGACCGCATAATTCCCAAGCCGGAACAGGGTGCATCCAGTAATACCACATCATACCGTTCGAAGTCTTCCGCCTGTGGTTGGGTGGCATCTGCTGTCATCGTCTGTATACAACTGATTCCCAAACGCTTTGCGTTTTGCTGGATCAGTTTTACTCTATGTTCATGCAGATCCCGACTGCTGATCAGCCCCGTATTCTGCATCATCTGCGCCATAAAAGCAGACTTTCCGCCGGGAGCCGCACACAGATCAAGCACCTGATCACCCGGCTTCGCTCCTGTCGCTAAAGCAGCTAACATGCTGCTTTCATCTTGCACCGCAATATAACCTTCTTGATACAGCTCCCACTTCGAAATATCTCCAATGTGTTCTGCATAAAAAGCCTCCGGTACAGCGCTGCTCTGGCGCACGCTGCCATCTTCCCCCAACGACTCCGCGATTCGTTCGCCGATCTCGTCAGCAGTTGCCTTCAGTGTATTGGCTCTTAAGCATACACTGCCGCTTTGCTGCATCTTCTGCAAAAGCATCTCGGCCTGCTCTTTGCCATAATCTTTCAGCCACAAAGCCACGATCCATTCCGGCATATCATACCGAAGTCCCAATGCCTTCACCGGCTCCCTGTCCATATCCGGCAAGGGATACGCACAGCCGTTTCTTTGCGCACCGCGCAGCACGCCATTGACAAAACCTGCCAAAGCCCGCAATTTCGACTTTTTCACCAACTCAACCGTCTCATTGATCGCAGCACGATCCGGCACACTTTCCATGTATTTCAATTGACAGATGCCCATGCGCAGACACACCAACAGGTAGGGTTTGATCTTTTTCAGCGGTGTTTTAGAATGAGCCGCAATCACCGCATCTATCGAAGGCAGGTGATCCAAGGTCGTATATACCAAATTGGTAAAGAACCGACGATCTCGTTCTTCTGTTTGGCCTGCAATCTTCTTCAAATATTCGTTCACCGTAAGGGAACTATAGCCGCCCCGGCACAGAATCTCTTCCAGTGCCAGTGCGGCTTCCTGACGTATATTAATCATCACGCCGTCTTCCTCCCACAATGAGAAGCAGACGCAGCAAGTTAGCCACCGCCTGGGCCATGGCGGCCACATAGGTAAGGGCGGCAGCACTGAGTACTTTTCGTGCTTTTTTCACTTCGTCTTCTGTTAAGATCTGCGAATTTCCCAAAGTCACCAAAGCTCGACGTGAAGCATTAAACTCCACCGGCAGGGTGATCACCTGGAACAACACAGCTACGCCAAATAAGGCTATACCGGCGACAATGATATACCAGCCCATATTCGTAGCACTTACCGCATTACTGAGGCCTCCCATGGCAATACCAATAAAGATCAGAGGCATGGATAGGTTGGAACCGATCCTCGTCAAATGAATGATCGCATTGCGCAGATGCAGCGGTCCATAGCCTTCCTGATGCTGGATCGCATGACCTGCCTCATGAGCAGCCACGCCAATGGCGGCAATAGAAGAGCTGTTAAATACAGATTCCGATAACCTAAGCACCCGATTTTTCGGGTCATAATGATCCGTTAAATGCCCAGCCACCATTTCCACCGGCACATCCATAATGCCTGCGTTTCGCAGCATCTGCAGGGCCACTTCCTGCCCTGTCATTCCGCGATAGCTGCGCTCTTGCCGATAACGATTAAATGTCGAATTCACCTTCGCCTGGGCATATAATGCCAGTATTACGGTGGGTAATACTAATAAAATATAATATTGATCGATCCAGAACATTTGGTTCCTTTCTGCTGAATGTCACTCTTTTTAAGCGGTTCAGCCAAGCTTTTTCCCTGTCAGATCGCAGCCTCGCAAAAAGGCGTCCGCTTCCATGGCTTTTTTGCCCTGCAGCTGCAGTTGCTCGATCTGAAGCACACCGTTTCCGGTATGTACCAGAAGTTTCTTACGTTTGCCGACCAGTCCCTCTGCCAGAACAGCACCATTTTCCACTCCCTCAAGCGCAAATGCACCGCATTCTTCCTCGCTTAACACACGAGCCTTCAGCACGGTCAGCTTTTTATCTTCCAGCATGGTATAGGCACAGGGCCAGGAATAAAAGCCGCGCACCATCTGTTCGATCTGTTGTGCGCTCTTACTCCAATCGATCAAGCCATGTTCCTTTTGAATAATGGGAGCATAGGTGGCCTCTTCCTCGTTCTGCTTTTCTCTAGGCAGAGTTTCACCTGCCAATAGACGGCTTACCACTTCTTTAATCAGCACGCCGCCCTTTTCCGCTAACTTATCGTACAGCGTCTCAGCAGTATCATCGTCTGCAATAGGCACAGTGCGCTTAATCAGCATATCACCGGTATCCATACCCTTATCCATCATCATGGCCGTTACACCGGTCTCTTTTTCTCCGTTCACGATCACCCACTGAATGGGTGCAGCACCGCGATATTTCGGCAGCAAAGAGGCATGCATATTGATACAGCCCATGGGCGGAATATTCAAAATTTTCTCACTCAGCAGCTGACCGTAGGCCGTTACCAGGATCAGATCCGGCTTCAATGCCTCTAATTCTGCCACTGCCGCTTTTCGCTTGATGCGCTCCGGCTGATACACCGGGATTCCATACTGTTCAGCCAGCACCTTCACCGGCGGCGGAGTCAGCACCTGTTTACGGCCTACCGGCTTATCAGGTTGAGTCCACACACCCACGATCTCCACAGGCAGTTCATGTACCGCTTCAAGCACCTTCGCCGCAATCTCCGGCGTTCCCATATATACAACTCTCATGGTAGTCCCCCTTTAGCGCCTTCGGTTCTCTTCCCCGGCGCCGTCTCGTATTACTCTTCGTCTTTGATCCACTGATTCACTTTATCGATGTACAGCACACCGCTCAAGTGATCGATCTCGTGACAAAACGCCTTCGCCAGCAAGCCGGTTCCGGTCTTTTCATATACATTACCATCACGATCCATAGCGCGTACAGTCACCTTATCAGGACGCTTTACATAACCGGCCTTACCGGGAATACTCAGGCAGCCCTCAGGTGTATTATTCTCACCCTCGGTGGCAATGATCTCCGGATTGATCAATACCAGTCTCTCACCGGGCTGATCGGTATCAATAACAATGACCTGTTTCAGCACACCAACCTGTACCGCAGCCAGGCCCACGCCACCGGCATCATACATGGTATCAAACATATCATCGATCAGGATCTGAGTTCTTCTGTCAATCTCCTCCACCTTACGGGAATTTTTACGCAAAATCGGATCATCATTGGTTCTAATACTACGAAGTGCCATTTTTCTTCTCTCCTTTATTATACGATGGTAACCGGATCGATATCCACGAGCACGGTCACTCTTTTTTCTTCTTTTAAAAATTTATCACAGCAGTAGTCCACAAAAGCCCTCAGCCGTTCTTCCTCTTTACACTTGATCAGCAGCTTCCAACGGAAGATATTGTTGATCCGTCCCAGCGCCGCTGGGGAAGGTCCCAGTATCTCGATCTGCCGTCCGGCCGCATAATGCGCCATCAATCTTCCAAGTTTTCCGGCTCCCTGTATGACGCTATCCTCGCTAGGCCCGGTCAGCATCACTTGCGCTAGGTGAGTGAAAGGCGGACACTCCATCAGTTTTCGCGCCGCGATCTCATTTCGGTAAAAACCTTCATAATCCTGACGCTGCGCCATCTGAATACAGTAATGTTCCGGCGAATAGGTCTGCACTAAAACTTCACCGGGTTTATCGGCACGACCTGCACGACCTGCCACCTGAGTGATCAATTGGAACGTACGCTCTGTACTATGATAGTCGCTGCTGTAAAGGGTCATATCTGCGGCCAATACTCCCACCAAGGTTACATTGGGAAAGTCAAAGCCCTTTGCAATCATCTGGGTGCCGATCAGGATGTCACCCCGTCCACTGCGAAAATCCTCATACACCTGCATATAATCGTCGCGGGTCTTCATGGTTCCCATATCCATGCGCATCACCCTCGCGCCGGGAAATAGTTTTTCAACTTCCTCCTGCACACGCTGGGTGCCTACACCGAACTGGCGGATATATTTGGATTCACAATCCGGGCATTTGGCGGGAAGAGCCGCCTCTTTGCCGCAATGATGGCATATTAATTTGTTTTGATCTTTATGGTAGGTATAGGGCAGGTAGCATCTGGGGCATTTCAAAACGAAACCGCACTCCCGGCAGTTCACGAAAGTCGCATAACCTTTTCGATTTAAAAACAGTATGACCTGTTCCCTTCGTTCCAATCGCTGCCGAATCGCCTTTAGCAGATCCCGACAGAAGATACTCAAGTTGCCGGCCTCCAGCTCGCTACGCATATCCACCAATTTCACCTGGGGCAGCTGCGCTCCTGCCACCGCTCGCCTCGGTAAGCTCAGCAAGGTCAGTTCGCCACACTGTGCCCGATAAAAACTATCAGTAGACGGTGTAGCCGAACCTAGCACCATTGGACAGTTTACCTGTTCACAGCGCATTTGTGCCACTTCAGCCGCATGGTAATGGGGTGCCATTTGTTCTGATTTATAACTGGTTTCATGTTCTTCATCCACAATAATCAGACCTAAGTTTTCAAAAGGAGTAAACACCGCCGATCGAGGACCGATCATCACTTGATATTCTCCTTTTTTTGCCAGCCGCCACTGTATCGATCGTTCACGATCTGTCATGCGGCTGTGGGTAATGCCAACCTGGCTGCCAAAACGTTCATTGAACACACGAATTAATTGCGGTGTCAAACTAATTTCCGGCACTAAAAGAATGGCCTGCTTACCTTGGTCCAGCACCCGTTGTATACACTGCATATACACTTCAGTTTTACCGCTGCCGGTTATTCCGTGCAGCAGAAAGCCCTGATAGTTTCCGGCCTTAGCGGCTTCACTAATGGCCTCACGTGCCTGAAGCTGCTGTGCATTAAGTGGCAGAGGTCTGCTGCGAAAGAGCTGACCTCCTGCGCGATCCTCTCCGACTCCGTCTCTTTGAATTTCGCCTGAAACAAAAGCAGTCGGCGGTTTCCCCTCCGACTCTTCGTACACATGTACATATTGCTTCTTCATCAGAGAAACCAACGAATCCTTCGTAATTGGCGCTTCTTTTCGAATTTCCTTCAGCAGGCAGCCCTTGCCGCCTTGCTGCATCAGCTTTTGCAAAAACAACTGCTGACTTTTTCCCAACTGTCTTTCCGTGCCTTCTTCTTCATTTGGTCTGCGAAGCAGATCGACCTTTTGCACTTTAGGATCGGTAAAACTGGGAATTTTCGGAATAAATAACGCCAAACAAGCCGACAGAGGTGCATGGTATCTTTTTTGCATCTGCTCCGCCAGCTTCAAGTCTCGCTTTGAAAAAACAGGCTCCGGACTGATCAACCGGACCACTTTTTTAAGCCGCATCTGCGGCACCTGCTCTTCATCCTCAAAGCCGACCACATAACCGGTGGATCTGCGATCTCCCATTCCAAAGGGAATCTCCACCAGCATACCTTCCCGAATTTGATTTGCCAGAGGCTCATCTACCTGGTAGGTATAGATCCGATCGACCTTTTGATGATGCAGGTCAATAATTATTTTGGCATAACAAGCCATATTGTTTCTCTTATTCTTCCTCGTCGAACTTATCGCTCAGGTCAACCACAGCCATCTCATCGAAACCTACGGTCTCCATTTCTTCCTGAGAGGGCTCACGGGTGATTACACCTACTTTTTCAGCTTCCATTTCGGCAATAGCCATGGAAAGCATACGTCCATTATATTTATCTACGATCATGGGGCTCTCTTTATCGATCAAAGCACGTGCTCTTTTGGAAGCAGCCATAACCAGGCTATAACGGCTGTTGATCTTTTCATTTCCCATTTCGTTATTTACTTTATTGATATGGTCAATCAATTCCATATATGAAGGATGCAGCATTGTATTTCACTCCTTATAATTTTTTAACATTCTTTATTGTACCAGATTTCTCTGTAAAATACCAGAGAAATCCATGAAATTAACCTTAAAATTTTACAGTTCAAGCTCCTTAGCTTCTTCTGCTAAGCGCTCTAACAAATCCGTTTCTGCCGGTCTAATACCTTTGCGATTTTGGATCACGAAATGCAGTTCCTCTACACAAGCTTGCAAATCATCATTAATCACCAGAAAGTCGTATAACTTCGCCTTGTCCAGTTCTTCCTCTGCCGCTTTTTTCAAGCGTTTTGCCACTGTTTCTGCTGTTTCGGTACCACGTCCTACCAAACGGCGGCGCAGCTCTTCCATACTCGGCGGAACCATGAAAATCAGCATTGCTTCCGGATACTGGCTGCGCACCTTAAAGGCACCCTCTGCCTCAATTTCCAGAATCACATCCTGACCTGCTTCCAGCTTTTCCATTACAAAAGATTTGGGAGTTCCGTAATAGTTCTCCACATAGCGAGCCCATTCGAAAAAGTCTCCTTCTTCGATACGTTTTTCAAATTCCTCTTTTGTAATATAATGATAGGAAACACCCGGCACCTCACCCGGTCTGGGGCTTCTAGTGGTAGCAGACACTGACAGCGCATAAGGATACTTTTTCAAAAGTTCTTTGACTGCTGTTCCTTTACCCACTCCGGAAAAACCGGAGATAACAGCTAATACTCCTTTTTTGCTTTCCATTGTGCATCGTCTCCCTTCAATTACTCGATGTTCTGGATCTGTTCACGAATCTTTTCGATTACGTTCTTCATATTCAATGCACACTGCGTGATCGTCAAGTCATTAGATTTAGACGCAATGGTATTTGTCTCACGATTCAGTTCCTGAGTCAAGAAGTCCAGCTGACGACCAATGGGCTCCTTTTTCTCCAGTGTCTGACGATATTGACGAATGTGGCTTCCCAAGCGAGTCAGCTCCTCATCAATACAGCAGCGATCCGCAAACATGGTGATCTCTACCTCTAAACGACCTTCATCAAACTCCGGCACCTTATGTTTATCTAAATGTTCCTGAATGCGATTATATAGCTTTTCTTTGTACTCCTGTACTACCAAAGGTGCCCGTTGCTGGATCTGCGTTACCAATGTCTCTAATTCAGAAAGCTTTTCCTGAAAATCTTTTTTCAGATTCTCACCTTCTTTTTCGCGCATAATGCTCAGCTGATCCAAAGCCTCATTCAATGCTGCCACAAGGATCGGCTCCAATTCTTCCAGATCGGTCTGGCTTTCTTCTGTTTCCATAACCTCCGGAAGCTGCAGCACATGACTCAGTTTCAGATCATCCTCCAGCCCATAATTATGAGCCTGCTCCCTCAGCACCTTCAGATACTCAGCCAGCTTTACATCGTTGATCCAAACACTGCCCTGTTGCTGGCTATGATTGGCATAATTAATGAAAACATCCGTCTTACCGCGGTTGATCTTCTCTTTCAGAACGCCGCGAACCTTGTTTTCAAGGGCGTTCAATTTCCGGCTCAGCCGGATGGAACTTTCTAAATATCGATGATTGACCGTTTTTACTTCAACGGTAAAAACATGACCCTGGACTTCTTTTTCGCCCCGGCCAAAACCTGTCATGCTTTTCATTGGTATACTCCTTCTGCGCAAGCGCACATATTACTGTAAGAAACAGGTTAGTTTCTGGCTTTTTCGATGGTTTCCTTCAGTTCGGTTTCGTTTTCCTTCACAGGTGTGATGGTTGCTTTTGCCAGAGTACGACCTGTACTCTCATCCACAAAAAGCTCACCCTGACAATACACTACGATCTCTTCTCCGTCACGGGTAATCAAGCGATGGCTCAAATATGCAGTTCCCTTAGTTTCAAGCTGCATGGTCCATCTTTGGAAAAAGTCGGCAACATCATCCTTATGGACTAACTGACTGTACACTACTCGTTCTTTAAAAACGCGTTCTTTGGTATATCCGGTAAGCTCACCAAAGCCATCGTCTACTTTGATCAGCTTCCAGCCTTCTTCCACATCCATACGGCAAGCGCCGTGGATCACGGAAAATACTTCAGAATTGGTTAGTGCCATATTTACCTCCACATTTTTCGAGGCCTCCGCCCCTCTTTGACGGTTTTCTCTTTTATAAGCCCCTTTTTAGCCTTTTATCGCATTATATTGTGTAATCATACCACAATGTTTCCGATTTGTAAACTCCTGCTTCTGAAATCCACAGAGAATTTGCCGGAATCCTGTTATGGAAATTGACCTTTTGCGTCAGATATAGTAAAATAAATGCAGCTTATTTTTTGAATTATACTGCATAAAGGATAGATTATATGATTCGTATTTCTCAATTTAAATTGCCCATTGAAGCCGGTAAATCTCAAATTGAACGCGCCCTTCGCCGCGAACTCGGCATTACCGATCAGCATCCCCTTTCTTTCGAGATTCTTCGCCGTTCTCTGGATGCCCGCCGCGGTCACGCTTTCCATTTTGTATATATCATCGATGTTACCTTGGCCAAGGAAGATAAAGTATTCAAAAAAGGCAGCCGCACCCACAAAAACTGGCAGCTGATCACTGAAAAAAATGACTATGCCCTGGTGCTGCCTACCCGACTCCCTTCGGAGCGCCCCCTTGTAGTCGGCCTTGGCCCGGCAGGCCTGTTTTGCGCCCTGCTGCTGGCCCGACAGGGTCTTCGCCCTTTGGTGATCGAACGAGGCCGTCCTGTGGAACAGCGCCGTCTCGATACCCTACGGTTTTTCGAACACGCGAATCTGGATCCCGAATCCAATGTACAATTTGGTGAAGGCGGTGCCGGTACCTTTTCCGATGGCAAACTCAACACTCTGGTTAAAGATAAGTCCATTCGTGGTCGCTTTGTGCTGGAAGAATTCGTTAAAGCCGGAGCCCCGGAAACTATTTTGTACGACGCTAAACCGCATGTGGGCACCGACCGCCTGCAGAACGTGGTCCGTAACATGCGCGAAGAGATCATCGCCCTTGGCGGAGAAGTTCGTTTTGAAACTCGTCTGGTAGATTTCGAACTAAGCGGCGACACCATCACCGGCGCTTGGCTTCTGCACAAAGGCCAGCGTACGCTGGAAAAAACTCACACGATCTTTCTTGGGATCGGCCACAGTGCTCGCGACACCTTCCAGATGCTTCAGTCATCCGGAGCCAAGATGACGGAAAAGGCTTTCGCCATGGGTGTACGTATCGAGCATCCTCAGTCTATGATCGATCGTTCACAGTATCGTGAATATGCCGGCTCTCCTTATTTAGGAGCCGCCGATTATAAAGTGACCCATCAGGCCTCTACCGGTCGTGGTGTATATTCCTTCTGTATGTGTCCCGGTGGTATTGTGGTGGCCGCCGCTTCCGAACCGGAATCTGTAGTAGTCAATGGCATGAGCAACTATGCCCGTGACGAAGTCAACAGCAACAGTGCTTTGTTGATTACTGTCACCCCCGAAGATTACGCTTCCTATCGTTCCGAATATGGTGTACTCAGTGGTGTAGGTCTGCAGCGCGAATTGGAACGTCTTGCCTTTCGTTTAGGTGGTTCTGATTACAGCGCACCTGTGCAGTGCGTAGGTGACTTCATCGCTCGTCGCGACTCTGTTTCCTTTGGCGATGTACAGCCCAGTTTCACCGGTCGTACCAAGTTTGCTAACCTTTGGGATCTGCTGCCGGATTACATGGCTACTTCTCTTGCTGAAGGCATTCAGGCTTTTGGCCACAAGATCGACGGCTTTGACCGTCCCGATGCTGTGCTCACCGGTATTGAATCCCGCAGTTCTTCTCCCGTTCGTATCGAACGTGATGAAACTTTCCAAAGTAATCTGCGCGGCTTATACCCCATGGGTGAAGGTGCCGGTTATGCCGGCGGCATCATGTCTGCCGCCATGGATGGTATGAAGGCCGCTGAAGCATATATGGAAACATTAGCATGACGCTTGAAAATACCTTAAAATTACTCAAACTATAAAAGAAAGCCTGAATGACATAATAAATCATTCAGGCTTTTATATTTTACTTCACAAACACCATACCGGCCGCAGGAACCGAAACCACTGCCACCGCATCTTCAATATAGCCGTGCTCCACATCTTCTCCCATGCAGTTCACAACACGATAGGATTTGCCGATTGCACCTTGCAAATACAGAGAACTACCGCCGGTGGAATTCACTGCGATCGCCGAATCATAGTTAGTACAGTCGATCACCGGATTGGTATACGCCGTGAAGATTGCAGTATCATCCTTCTCGGCCCAAACCAAACTGTAAGCACTATCCGGATGATTTGCCTTCAACTTACCATCCAGCAGCACATCCCGATGAGAACGCCAAAAGTCCAAATAAAATGCGAGCATCTTCTTATGTGATTCGCAAAGGCGATCGATCTTTACAGAGATCTGCGGTACCGAATACAAAATGCTGGCCAGCTGCAGGGCTGCCGCTTCCACCGGTTCTTCGTAATTCCACATTAACATATCGGAATGAACAGCCGTTTTACCGGAAGTCAAACGCAGATTCACTACGCCTTTTCGATTTGCAGCAGCATCCTCCGGGCAGTCACCCACACGCAGCATATTACCATATTTGCGAATGGCCGGTCCCACATAAGACTGGCGGAATTCGATCAACACTTCCGGATTGATTGCCGTAAGCCGCTTCATTACATCGGTCATCAGCACATCCACCGCCTCATCCAAGGCTGTATAATCACGGCGCGGATCTGCCTCTAACGATTTGCCATGCAGCGAGAAAGAATCAATGAAGTCCAGTTTCAAACCATCCAGGCCCCAATCCAGAAGCGCCCGTTCATACAATCCAATCAAGAATTCTCTCACCTCAGGATAGCGAGGATCCAGCGACCAGTAATCTCTATTATTACCGGTTTCATCCAACAGCATATCTTTAAAGCGCTCATAATTCTTACTGTAAAGACCCACAAACGGCACTGAATACCACAGCATTACCTTCATGCCGGTCTCGTGGATCCGATCCACAAATTCCTTCATATCCGGCACTTTAGCAGCAGCTACTTCCCAGTCTCCGCAAAAAGCATAGCCACGATTATTATCGTCGGTCTGCCAACCATCGTCGATGATTACCGTTTCCATACCAAAGGGTTTGGACAAGCGGCATTCCTTCACAATATCTTCCACATCTAACATCTGATGATAGCTATACCACAGGGAATTCATAGGCAGACGGGCATGCTCCGGCACATAAGCAGGGACATAACCGCAATCCTGCTCCCACCACTTAGCCACATCGCACACACTATCATAATAAGGAATCGATCGGCGATCCAATCGCAAAGTAACGCGATACTCCGTAAGCGGAGCCACCGGGGTGGTGAAAAAGTCGATGCAGCAATCCATGCAGGCATCCTCCTCGCACACGCCACCACCAATCGCCGTAGGCGTTAAAGCATCCGATAAGGCCACCATCAGCTGATTGGTGCCGTCCATCGAAATCCAACCATGTACCGGCATCCAGGATGCCAAACGCGACGGTGTTTTGTGCTTTCCCCAATTTGCTCCCAAATGTCGGTTATCCCTCATAGCAGGGCTCCACACCGAATAAATGTTGATAATGGGCATCTTCCATTCAATGGAAAAAGGCTGAGGCACAGCTTCCTCCTGAAGCTGCATCACTACATCCACATATAAGATGCCGTCCTGTTTCCTTTGATTTTCAAGGCTGATCTTTGCATTCGGGCTGCCGCCGGTAATATGAAACTGCATCGTCGTTTACCTCATTTATTTCTTCGCGTATTGTTCCATCTGCTCTGCTTTTACAAAAATCGTCTGCTGATGGGTATAGTTCACAAATCCGGGTTTTGCACCGGATGGTTTCTTAACATAGCGCCGCTGTGCATGATCCACCGGCACATTATTGCCACCGGAACCCTTTGAATGGGCTGCAGCCACAGCTGCCGCCTCCAAAAAGCTCTGCTCAGTATAATCCTTACCCAAGGTTAATCCTGCGACCTGTAAAATCACGTGGGAGCCGGGCATATCTTTCACATGGAACCATTCATCATAAGGACCTGCTGTCTTAAAGGTCAGCTGGTCATTTTGGATATTGTTTTTACCCACAAAACCTTTTACACCCTCGCTGGTCACAAAGGAAATAGGCTTGGAAACCGACAGGTTCTTGCGCGCTTTGCGCGCCTTTTTAATATAACCTGTCTCATAAAGCTCGGCACGAATATCTTCCAGATCTTTTTCACAATCGGCCATTTCCAGTGCAGTCAGGATGCTTTCCAGATACTGCACTTCCTCCCGTGTTAGGGCAATTTGTACCGTCAAGGCCTCTTCGGTTCGTTTTTGTTTGTTATAACGAGCGAAGTATTTCTGCGCATTCTGGGCAGGAGTCAGGTTCACATCCAAGCGGATCTCCATGGTGGGCATGTCCTCTTCGTAATAATTTACCAGAGAACATTGGGTCATTCCCTTTTTCAACTGATACACATTTGCGGTGATCAGTTCGCCGCGGATTCGATCGTTTTCGCGATCTTTGGTATCTTCCATCTGCTTTTCCTGCAGTCCTAGCTTTTTCAGGGCACGTTCCAAATTGGTAGTCACCAGCTGACGTAGATCCTGGGACTTTTGCTTCATTTTGTCCTGCACATCGCTGCGCTGATAGTACACATCCATCAGGTCGCCCAGAGTAGCGAACTCTTCAGTGCTGACTCCGGCCATCGTTTGATAGGGCATCACTGAAAAATCCAGGATCTTTCCTGCCTCATCCCGATACAGGAAATAGGGACCCTCTGCATTTTCCATCTGGATCAGCAAACGCTCCAGAGCCTCACGTACACGACCTTGCTCTTCCATTTCCAATTCTTGAAAACGCTCGCGACCATCCACCCCGGCCCGTGCAAGGATCTCCCGTGCCGCAAATGGACTCAGACCATTGAAAGTCTGATAGAGTCCTTTTTCCACCGGACCTTCGTAGGCCATCATGGATGCACCAAATGACACATCCCCTCGTGGCATTAGTCCCATGGGATCGGCCTTTTGATTATGAGTGGGCAGATGATAGGGAAGTCCCGGCTGCACACTGCGCACAGAGCTCATCAGCGGATTTACATGACGCACACTGTCAATGATCTGTCCACGCTCATCCACTAAGATCAGATTACTGTGCTTACCCATGATTTCCATAAAAATCGACTTTTCACAGGGGTCTCCCAATTCATTAAGAACCTCGAATCGAATTTCGATGATACGGTCAAAATTATGCTGAATGATCTGAGCGATCTTGCCGCCGGTAAAATGCTTACGAAATAGCATGCAGAACATTGGCGGCTGCAAAGGCGTCTCCGGTTTTTGCTGCGTCAAATGCATGCGTGCATGACTAGCATTGGCCGTCAATAACAGTCGGTACATCTTGCCGTGACTGCGCACGTTCAGCACCGCCTCATCCGCCTCCGGCTGATATATTTTATCAATACGACCACCGATTAAAGCCTCGGAAAGCTCACGGCAGGCCGCAAAGGTGGTAATTCCATCAAATGGCATAAAAACTCCTTATATCTTATAATACGAGCGCAGAATCTCCTCCTGCGCTCAGCATTTTATTCTTTAAAACGAATACCGGCCTGATTGCGCAGATCCTCCAGCATGCGATTTACTTCCATAGCCATGCGGCTGCAATATGCATAGTGCTCTGCGTATTTTTCAGGTTCGGTAATGTAACGATAAAAACTCAGGGCTTCCGCACCCATCAAAGTGTTCTTCTCTTCATCGCCCCATACATTGGTAACAGTGCCATCTTTAGCGTGGAAATCCATACCGGTCAGCTGTGAGATCAAATCGATGGTCAGAGTGCCCTGATCACCAAAGATCTGAGAACCCAAACGATTCTGACCTACCTTGCTATAGCTTACGCTGATATGCTGCTCCGGATAGATCATCAAAATGTCACCGGTGGCATCAGCACCGGACTCCAGGAACTGACTGTGGATCACCAATTTCTCAGGCTGACCAAACAGTTCCAGTACAAAATAAATGCAGTAAATACCCAGATCCATCAGTGCACCGGTGCAGAACTCGGGGTTAAAGATGTTAGGATTTTTACCATCCACATAGGCCTGATATTTAGAAGACAGCTGAGAAAAATCGATATGCGCAGTGCGGATCTTGCCCAGTTTAGCTATTGCTTCCTTCAAAGCAGGCAGCTGAGGCTGATGCAGCATCATAATGGCTTCCATGTATACAAGGCTCTTTTCCTTAGCCAGAGTCTGCAGTTCTTCCAGCTGCTCCGGGTGAATGGTAATGGGCTTTTCGCAAATCACGTGCTTACCATTCTGCAAAAACAGTTTACTCTGCTCATAGTGCAATTTATTAGGGCTGGCAATATAAACAGCGTCAATATCACTCTGGGCCATCTCCAACAAATCGGTGTATACCGGGATCTGGTTTCCGTCTCCAGCTTCCGTGAACTTGTCAGCAAAGCTGCGTCCTTTTTCCGCACTGCGGGAATATACAGCGGCCAGCTGCATGCCGGGTACCAGCATAGCGCCACCAATAAACGTTTCAGTAATCCAACTGGTTCCAATAATTGCGTAACGTACCATTATGATAATCTCCTTTATAATAATTGATAGTATTTTAAATCATAAACATTTCTGTTGCCTGCTCGCGCTTCGTCAAATAAATGTCTGCAATACTTTGCCCGTTTCCGTCCACGATCTGCTTTACCGTATCCATGGCGATCTGCGGTGTATTATTCTCCTGACTGAGATGCCCCAGCAAAAAGATTCCCTTGGATCCCTTCTGCCGCGCCTCTGTGATGGAGTAGCCACAATCCTCATTAGACAAATGTCCCATATTGCTGCGAATACGCTTTTTTAGTGCCATAGGATATGGTCCCTGCATCAGCATGTCAATATCGTGATTGCACTCCAGCACCGCCAGATCTGTTTCGCACAAGTGCTTTTGCATCACTGGGGTCAGCATTCCGGTATCGGTGATCACCGCTACCTTACTGCCTCCGCTTTCCACCACATACCCACAGGGGTCATTGGCATCGTGACAGGTGGGCACCGCTTCGATTCGCAGATCGCTCATACGGTATCCCTTACCGGCACGAATCTCCACCTGCAGTTCTCCGGGCACTTGACCAATGGTCCGCTCCATGCCCTTCCACGTACCTGCCGTCGCCATAACCGGTACCCTATACCGCCGCATCCAAACACCCACGCCCTTGGTATGGTCGGTGTGTTCATGAGTCACAAACACTGCCGTAATGCTGGCCGGATCGATCTCTCGCTCATTCAACAATTTTTCGATCTGTTTGGCGCTCAGGCCTATATCGATGAGTAAACGGTGCTGCCCCGTTTCGATCAGGTGGCAGTTTCCACTGCTGCCGCTGGTGATTGAACAAAACCGCATCGAACTCCTCCTTAACTTCACATAATTACTTTTCGTCGCGTTTCCAAAACGCTTCTAACTCTCCGGGTAAATTCTCCGTCGATACCCGGCTCACCGGAAACCAATCCGGCGGATATAACTGATAATACCGCTGCTGATCAAAACGATCATCCAACAGCAGAATAATTCCTTCATCTTCCTCGGTACGGATCACTCGACCCGCCGCCTGAAACACCTTGCCAATTCCAGGATACATATAGGCATACTCGTACCCTTTTCCCTTGGCTGTCTCTAAATGATCCCGAATCAAATCCCGTTCCGTGCCGATCTGTGGAATTCCCACACTGACCACCACAACACCAATGAGACTCTTTCCTCGCAGGTCAATACCTTCAGAAAACACGCCGCCCAGCACGCAAAATCCCAACAAACTGCCGCCCTCTTCTTCAAACTGCTGAAGAAACAAAACTCGCTCTTCTTCGCCCATTTGACTCTCCTGCCGCAGCACCGGCACCTGCGGATACAACTCGGTAAACCGCTCCAGTACCTGATCCAAATAGGCAAAGGAAGGAAAGAACACCATATAATGTCCTTCTTTAGCTGCCATCACTTGGTGCAGCATTTCGCACACCGATTCCAGACTTTGCTGGCGTCCCTGATAGGTAGCCTTCACCCGACTCACCATCACCTTTTTCCGACCCGAATCAAAGGGAGAAGGCAGGGCTATCGCCTTTTCTTCGGCTTTGCCGCCTAACAATTCTTTATAATATTCGATTGGCATCAACGTCGCTGAGAAAAATACTACGCTGCGCACCTGATGATAGGCCGCCCGCAGTGGCTCCGATGGATCCGCACAAAAAAACTTAAACCGCAGATCCCGACCTACTTTTTCGAAATAGCACTCATATCCATCGCCTCGTTGATCCCATATTTTCAGAAAAAAGAGCACCTGAAAATACAGTTCCCACACCTCATCTTCAATGCGGCCTTTCTTGTTCAGCAGCGCCAAATGCTCCTCCATCTTATCTGCAAAGGCCTTTAATGCATTGTACCAACGCAGTTCCAGATATGTCAGTTTTTTAGACTCTCCATCGTCCATCTCCTGCTGCGCTTCTTCCTGCGCTTTGGAAATGGCCACTGCCAGCGGCAAAAACTTCACGTCCTCACCCATCAGCTTTTTGATTTCAAGAAACAGTGAATTGATCTTGCCCGCTCGCTTATACAAGGCTGACGACTTATCCAGCCCGCTGCGAAAATCCAAAAAGGCTTGTTTGTGAATCTCCGCACTGAACATTTCCCGTGCTCGATCCACCAAATTATGGGCCTCATCCACTAACAACACAAAGTTTCGTTTACGATCTTGAAAGAAACGTTTCAGCGATGCAGTAGGGTCAAAGGCATAGTTATAATCACAGATGATTAGATCCGCCCAAGTCGCAATATCCAGCGACAGTTCAAAGGGACACACCTGATACTTTTCTGCTATTTTTTGAATACTCTCTTTATCAAATTCATCTACGGTTTGCAGAGCCTCCAGCACTGCTTCGTTGATGCGGTCATAATGACCATTGGCATAGGGACACTTTGCAGGATCGCACTCTCGTTTTTCCAACATACAAATGCGGTCTTTTGCCGTAATGCGAACGCTCTTCAGCTTCATTTCCTGCTTACGCATCCGCTGCACTGCTGCTACTGCCGCCTGCCCGGTCACATTTTTGGCTGTCAGGTAGAATACCTTTTCTAATTGCTCCTGCCCCATAGCCTTTAGTGCCGGAAACATAGACGACACTGTTTTTCCAATTCCTGTGGGCGCCTGCAGAAAGATTTTTTCTTCTTCCTGAATCGTCTTATAAACATAAGCAGCCATGGTGCGCTGTCCCGGTCGATAGTGTTCGAAGGGGAAATGCAACTTTTGAAGGCTTGCGGTACGGATCCCATCCCATTCATCCTTCCATAGTATCCATTGACTGTAACGATCGATCAAATCCTGCCAAAAGGTTTGTAATTCCTTTGCCGTATAGGTCTGAAACAGATATTTCACCTGTTCAGTTTCCACATGAATATAGGAAAGACGCACCACCACTGTTTCCAGTTCTTCCTGCAACGCCAGCATATAGGCATAGCATTTGGCCTGTGCCCAGTGTAATGGAAAACGGTCTTCATCTAAATATTCCAGATTCACCACCGTAGATTTGATCTCATCAATCACCCGCTCTCCGGCGGTATTGGTATATATGCCATCGGCCCGGCCTTCAATTAAGATTTCCAAACCTTCTTTAAGCGGCATAGTTTTCTGAAAGACCACCTCTTTTTCATAGCCTTCCTTTTCCGCTTTCTGCAGCTTTTGATGCAGACGTGTTCCTTCCAAAGCTCTTGCATTGGAAGCAAAGCCACTCTCTATACTGCCGCTGCGCAGAATAAACTCAACCAGTGCTCGTACCGATATTTCATAGGTTTTGGTCGTCATCGATTTTCGTTTATGCTTCTTCTTGATTGCCTCTCTCTACTGTTTCCAGAGCACGTTTCGTGATTTCTTCCGGATATCCAATGTACTCCAAAATACGAATACCATTGGGCTTTTTCAATACACCCGGCTTCAGCAAATAGTCAAATTCCATGGAGTCTTTGGTAACTTCCTCAGCAAAATGATAACTATCGTACTGTTCTTTTACATTTTCTGTAATCTCGATATCGTGGGTAGCCACTACTACCATACAGTTGCGCTGCGACAAATAGGTAAGCAGTGAAGAAGCCGCTGCCACTCGCTCCGTAGGATTGGTACCACGGAAAATTTCGTCGATCAGCAAAATACTGCATCGTTCACCGTCCGCATTTTGAATCATACGAAGCAGGGCTTCCGCCTCTGCCATGTAATAGCTTCGACCTTCCATCAAATCATCACTGGGACTAATAGAAGACAAAACATTAAAGAACGAAGTCTTGTATTTTTTTGCCATGGCCATATAGAATGTCTGAGCCAAAATTGCATTCACACCAATGGTTCTCAAGAAGGTAGACTTACCGGACATATTAGAACCGGTCAGCACAATGTTTTGACCATCAATGGTAATATCATTGCACACTGCACCCTTGATCATGGGATGCCCCATTTGTACTACGCTTAAATAATCCGGCAGCTCTACGAATTCCGGTTTGCAACAATAACGCAGACCGCGTCGAGCGGAAGCCACCGACTGGAAAGCGTCCAGTTCACCCAATCGACGATACAAGGTGCGAAGTGCCGGCGCAAACTGTTCTATGTACATGCAAGTACGCAGATAGGCCCGTGCTTCTGTCAAAAATGCAATTTTAAAATATTCACCCAAGCCCAAACTATCGGTCGATACCGTACCGATCGCCCGATTCTTTTTAATAATAATGTGACATTTATCCACAACTTTTTCAAAGAAAGGAGTATACTCCACTTCTAATTCCGGAATCTTTAGTTTTGCGATCTCACGGGCAGCGATCAACATTTTTGCCAAATATCGAATACCCGGCAAGGAAGCCTCGGTGTATTTATTCATTCCATTATGAATGATCATATTCATAATAAAGAAGATTACCAAAAGAATGACAGCACGTACTCCCATAAAGGGCAGAGCCACGATGGACGCAAGCATACCCAACGCACCCGGTAGAACCCAAGCTCGTCCCGGAGGCAATTTAGGTGTTCCTTTATATAAAAGTGAAGCTGCTCCGTCATATTCCTCTTTACCCATAAAATACAGCAGGCTCTGGATTTTTTCTCGCTGTTCACGGTTATGCAGCATGTATTCGATCATTCGATTTCTGCGTTTTAATTCATCTTCATCGAACTTAAGAATGCGCAGCATATTATACAAACACTGCTGACCAGGATTAGAAAAGGTACGATTCATACGCATGAAAGTACGATTCATATCCAAATCGTTCCAAGTTTGATCATCCAGAATCCAATCGTCTTTCTTCATCATATGAACAAAGAAGTCTTCCAGATCTTTAAAGTCAATATCCTGATGCTCGTCCTCTTTACCCCAATGATTCTGGATAAAGCGGAGCGTTGTCTTCTTAAAAAATTTAGCCATTATATCCTCCAATATCAATATATACCTGCCAACTGACAGTTGACCAGGTGCTGATCATAGTCTTCGGCAAAATAATAATTTCCCTCTTCATCATACACAAAAAACAGATCTTGTGTATCTGCCGGTGTCAGTACAGCAACTATGCTGTCCAGACTGGGACTTCCAATAGGTCCCGCAGGCAGTGTACTGCGAATATAAGTGTCGTAGGCCTCCTCATACAACTGTGGATCTCTATATGGTTCCAATGCTTCCTGCAAATAAAAAACAGTTACATCCATCTGAAGCGGTGTTTCCGACTCGATTCGATTCCGTACGACTGCGGCCACTTCGTCCTTTACAATATTGTATGGATCAAAAGAACTCTCCCATTCCACGATGGATGCCATAATGAGTATCTCATCCACTGAATATCCTTGAAGATACGCCTGATGAATCATTTCACCCGTAAGGGAGCGGTCCCAAGAAGTCAGCAAGATATCCAAAACCTCATCTGTTGAAGCTGTTTCTTCCCATTCATAGCTGCCCGGTGCAATATATCCCTCTGCCGCAAATGCACGTTCCTCCGGATTTGGAATCAAGTTCCATAACTCATCTTCTGCCACATTCTGCTGTTTTATATCCAACATCTGCAGAAGCTCTGTGCAACTTTCGCCCCAACCAAGGTCCACCAGATCCTGCAAGATTTCTTGCAAATATGCTCCCGGTCTCACTTCGAAGGAAACAATACGTACACTTTCCTGTTGCTGTACTTCCGAATTATTTTCTTCCTCAACGCTTTCTTCTACATTGGACTGCGAAACTTCAGAACTTTCTTCCCGAGTATTTTGCATCGTACTGCTCTGCGGAACAACATTATCTCCAGTCTCTTCCTGACTTTGGCAAGCCATCAGCAGACCATATAATAATACCAAAACCACAAGGCAAATACCATAGCCTAATTGATTTTTTTTCATATTTCACCTATTTCTGCTATTAATTATCGTACTTCCATACAAAAGATGGGAAGAGCCTGAAGTCAGGCTTCTTCCCATAAGATTACATATCAGCAGGGCTGGAGATCTCGCTGGCCTTAGCGAATACCATATCCAATTTCAGCGTATCATTTTTCAACTTCACTTCGCCCAGTTCCGTTACCGATACTATCACTGCATGTTTGCCGGCCACAAAATCACTCTCCTGTAAACGCACACTAAACCGAACTACATCCGGATCAAATTCATCAAGGTTACTTTCCAAACCAACAACTTCCAGATTGAACGTATCCTCTGCAAAATTCACACTCCAATCATTTCGATTGCCCGCTACCGTAACCTCGCTGGTCGAAATTTCAAAAGATCGAGTTTGCTGCTGTCCTATAGTAAAGGTCAGATCCACCTTACTCATTTCCTCGTTTACAACTCTAACTTCGCTGTCGTACTGCTCCTGAAGCAATTGATTCAGATCAATTGTCGCCTGATAATCCGCAGTAAGAGTACTTAGATCTACTGTAGGCAACGCAATATTATTGATTCGATTCACAACACTCTCAGGGCCATAAATCTCCACTTTCGCCTGTGATACCGTTGCATCCTTACCATATTCATATCCAGCCGGAACTTGTCCACTCAGATATGGCTGAACACCTACCGTTTTCTTCATGTAAACAGGAACAAATACACTGGCTTCGCTGATAGAAGACCGAATTACATCACGAGAATATCGCACCACGTCTCCATCGGCTTCATGCAGCACAATGTCACCGGATTTAATTACGTTGGCATTGGCATCGGCAATTCGAATAGTTACCTTACCATATTCAATTTTCTCCAACTGATTCGAAGGACCTGTTAGCGTAATGACTTCCGGTGTGATCTTGATGTTTTCATCATCAGGCAGATACATATAGCCCTCTTGCGGTTTACCGGAAATCTCATACCGTACCTCAATTTCTTTAGTGGTACTATTATCCACATCCACATCAAAATATGATGTATTTTTCAAATCATAAAAATCATATTTGAGTCTAGGTGCCGTATTCACATCTTCGTAGTGAATCATTAAACGCTCTGCATTTCCTTCTTCCAATTCATATACATCCACATAAGCATATATAAAACTGGTAGGATCCTGCACACGCAGCTGCTCGATCACACTGGTTCGTGCTTGAATGAACACTTCCACCGTTAGATCTTCTAAATTTTCTTCCCCTTCAATGGCAATATAATGCCCCTGGCTCTTAAACTCTTCCAAATGCACCACTTCCACGGGTACCTCAAAAGATGCCGGAATAATAGGATCCTCTCCGCTGTAAAAAGCCATCCAAGTCAGAATCGCCAGCACCAATGCTACTAATTTTAGAAGAATGTTATGTGTCAACCAATGCTTGATTTTTTCTTTCATGTTGTCACTCCCCCTTCTTCTTGCTGAAACGATCGATCAAGTGGGTTTCTTTCAAAATCTTTTCCTTCACTACCTGAACCTTTGTCTTATGAGGTGTTTCATCACCTAAAAGCTCATGACGAATAAAATCCGGTGTGATCCTTCGATAGATTTCGCCTTTATAGGCCATCGACATGGTTCCTGTTTCTTCAGAAACTAGAAATACCTTCGCATCCGATACCTCACTCAAACCCAAAGCTGCTCTGTGTCGAGTACCCAGATCTTTACTAATGTCATTATTTTGAGACAGCGGCAAATAGCAAGTAGCTGCTAAAATTCGATTTTGGCGAATAATCATCGCGCCATCGTGCAGAGGGGTGTTCTTTTCAAAAATATTGATGATCAGCTGGCTGGTAATATTAGCATCCACCGGAAGACCGGTCTGCTCGTATTCATCCAGCTGTACTGTTTGCTCTACTGCAATCAACGCTCCGGTTTTTACTGCCGACATCGCCACCATAGATTGCACAATATTTTCTGCTGCTTCCTCTGTGATCACAGCCTTAACTTCCTTTTCTTCACCAAAGAAACGCGTAAAAAAGTTACCCTGACCAAGTTGTTCCAATGCCCTTCGCAGTTCCGGTTGGAAAATAATTACTACGGCCAAGATACCAACACTTAATGTGCTTTCCAAAATCCAGATAGCCATATTGAGTTCCATAACAGAGGCCAACAGCCAAATTACCAGAACAATGATGATACCTTTGATCAAGACCCAGGCTTTCGTTTTTCTTACCCAACGAAGGATCTCATAAAAAAGCACTGCCACCAAAAAGATATCAAGAGCATCTGTGAATTGAAATGTAGGCAACAACCAACTTCCTACCGACCCGTGTGTAAACCACTCCGTCAAAATTTCTTTCATCTTATTCGCCTCCCAGCTATTGGATCAGACAAATGATCATTTATTTCCGCAAATCTTTAAACAGCTCATCCACCGCTTCATCTTTCGATTTCTTACGACCCATACCCTTAAAGCTGATGTTTTTGCCATTCTTATTCTCTTCAGTCTTCTTTGGCTTTTCCACCACCGGAATCTCTTCCGTCACCTCATTAATGGTTTTAACTTGTTTTTTTGTTTTGGATACAGGGTTGATCTTAGGAATAGCTCTCACCTGATAGAAGTATTCTTCATCTTCAAACTCCAAATCCTGTGCTGCTTTGTAGTGAAGCGTTAGATTCAGGAATTCCAAAAGAGCAATGCCCAAAATTGTTAACAAGCCCCAAAGAAGCATCACGATCAAGCTTCCCTGCAGACTATCCACAGCTTTACCCATAATCAAACATACCATTCCTAATACACCGCCTGCACCCAGCGCAATATAACGTACATAGTCAAGACGCAGTTTTCGCAGCAAACTTACCACAAGAATAATACCCACTGAAATGATCAGCAGATATACCATCTGCTCATTTTTGGCAATTTGATCAATACCATAAGTAGATGCATCCGATATCATCTTGGGAAGCGCATCTAAGGATTCTCCCATTTCCAACGTCATAAATGCCGGAATGATCTGCTGCAACCCCCACATCAGGACGCCGGCCACAACCGGTACAATGGCTGTTACTCCCACATACATGCCTGCAAAAATGGGCACTAATAAATATAGTTTCCATTGAATACAAATGGGAATCAACACCAAAAAATATGCCTGATCAGGAAACATTCTAGCCATGGCAATATACAGCACCAACATCATGGCTCCCACGATTACTGATCCGATAAGCGATGATAGGAAAATATTATATACACAAATTGCCAATGCAATCATGACACCGCAGCGATTCGGCAACAAAGTAGCAACCAACGCTAGAACCAGTTGTACAACAAAGGAATTGAACACTCCTTCACCTGAAAAGGCCGTATTCCCACTCATGATTCTAAACAAAAGCAAATATGCAGCAAACTTCAGTACTACATTAATATATAATTCGTATCGCTTTAAATATTTAGATACGATACCTCTCACCTGAAATAAAGTTGATAAATTCATTTTCGCACCTTCCTCATTCAATCTCATTAATTTGCTCTAACAAATCATAATACTGATCGATTCGCTTTTTGGCCTTATCGTATCGATTGCCATGAGCCATGCCGGAAATTGCTGATATGATTACCAGTAGAATGAAATATACCACTACTGCATTAACAGCAAAGCCTACATAATCATAATGCAGCAGATCAGCATTTTTGACATAAAACTCATCCACTGCAAAATATACTAAATACACCGCGTAAAAAACAGTGAGCCATATTTTGCTTTTTAATTTTTCAAGTCCCACATAATCTTTTTTATAATAGCGTTTGGCAAAGGAATCTCGCTGCAATCCGGAGGATTCATACGCAGCTGCCTGTGTCATTAGCCGTATTTTTTCTTTATTTATCATTTTATCTCCAATCTATCGAAAGGCATACCCCTCGAATTTAACTCTTATTGTACCATATTTCCCCCTGACAATACAAGGCTTTCTATTCAATTTTAACAATTCAGATACGAAAAAAGATCAACTGTGGTGACCACAAAATCTCCACAGTTGATCTTCAATAAGAGTCTTCTCTCTTTGTTATATTTTAAAATTCAGCACAACAGGCTATACTGTAACTCTCTCTTGCTGATTCCTTTACAATGGATCAGATATTCAGCAATTCACTGTATACTTTCAATGCACCGTCGGTATCGTGAGCCAATACACGCTTAGCCAGAACCTTACCCAGCTGAACACCTTCCTGATCAAAGCTGTTAATGTTCCATACAAAGCCCTGATACATAACTTTGTTCTCAAAGTGGGACAGAAGCGCACCTAAGGATTTCGGATTCAGCTGCTCACCAATGATAATGCTGGAAGGACGACCACCTTCAAAGTTCTTGTTGCGATCAGCATCGGCTTTACCGCAAGCAAAGGCTACGATCTGTGCTACCACGTTGGCACACAGTTTCTGCTGGCTGGTACTGTCTTCGATGATTACGTCATTTTCCATCTGATTATTTTTGAAACCAACAAACTGCAGAGGTACAATATCGGTTCCCTGATGCAGAAGCTGATAGAAGGAATGCTGACCATTGGTGCCGGGCTCACCGAAGATGATAGGACCGGTCACATAGCTCACAGGCTCACCAAAACGGTTAACAGACTTACCGTTGGATTCCATATCCAACTGCTGCAAATGAGCAGGGAAACGGCTCAGGCCCTGAGAATAGGGCAATACAGCGGTAGCAGGATAACCCAGCACATTACGCTCATACACACCGATCAAGGCATCCAGCATAGCGGGATTCTCCAGCAGATTTTCGTTAGCAGCCAGTTTATCCTCTTCCGCAGCACCTTCCAGGAACTGTGCAAACACCTCGGGACCAAAGGCCAAAGAAAGAACTGCACCACCTACGCCGGAAGTAGAAGAAAAACGACCGCCAATATAATCATCCATAAAGAAAGCAGCCAAATAGTCATCGCTCTTAGCCAACGGAGAGGTCTCGCTGGTTACAGCGATCATATGCTTGGAAGGATCCAAACCTGCATTCTTCAGCGCATTTTTAACGAAAGATTCATTGGTCAAAGTTTCCAAAGTAGTACCGGATTTGGATACCAGTACGAAAATAGCATGAGCCACATCTACATTGCTCAGTACAGCAGAGGCATCATCCGGATCTACATTGCTAATAAACTCAGCCTTCATTTTGAAGGTGTTGTTTACTTTAGCCCAGTTCTCCAGAGCCAGATACATGGCACGAGGACCTAAGTCACTGCCGCCGATACCGATTTGAACTACAGTAGTAAACTTCTCGCCAGCTGCATTGGTGATCTCACCTGCATGCACCTTGTTCGCAAACTCAGCGATCTTAGTCTGCTCATTTACATAAAAAGTACGCTTATCAACACCATCAGCTTCCACAGGCTCGCCCAGCTGACCACGGGTCATCTGATGCAAAACCATACGCTTTTCACCTGTATTGATCACTTCACCATTATACAAAGCCGCATATTTCTCTGTCAGCTGTGCTTCTTCAGCCAATTTTGCCAGAGCTTCCAAAACCTTACAATCGACTGCCTTAGCGCCATAGTTAAATGCCATTCCGGCCGCCATGGGTACGCTATACTTTTTAACACGCTCAGCACCGTTTTCACCGGTCATAGCTGCAGCCAGATTTACTTTTTCTACCTCGAACAATTCCTTGTAAGAAGCCAGGGTATCCAGATTATTCCACTGAATCATATTTGAAATTCCTCCTCATATGAATTAATTTCCAGAATACAAAACTATTCCAATTATACTATCAACACAGGTAAAAATCAAGTAAGAGAATCCGCCACCAAGCATAAACCCCAAGGAGCGCAGCTCCTCGGGGTTCTTATACATTCATTTTAAATTAATACAACTTTGCGCCGGCCGGAATATGCTTATCTACCATCAGCAGATGCAGTTTCTCCTGACCTTCTTCATTATGAATTGCAGACAGCAGCATACCACAGGATTCAATGCCCATCATAGCACGGGGAGGCAGATTGGTGATAGCAATCAAGGTCTTACCTACCAACTCTTCGGGCTCATAATACTCATGAATACCGCTCAGAATAGTACGGTCGGTACCGGTACCATCATCCAGAGTAAACTGCAGCAGCTTTTTGCTCTTCTTAACAGCTTCGCAAGCCTTAACCTTAACTGCACGGAAGTCAGATTTACTGAAGGTTTCAAAATCAACCATATCAGCAAACAGGGGCTCGATCTCTACTTTAGAGAAATCGATCACTTCTTCTACTTCAGGAGCAGCTTCAACTACAGCAGCCTTCTCACTCTTCTTCTCACCGCCCAAGCTCTTCAGAGTGGGGAACAGCAGAACGTCACGAATTGCAGCAGAATCAGTCAGCAGCATGATCATACGGTCAATACCAAAACCGATACCACCGGTGGGAGGCATACCGATCTCCAGAGCATTCAAGAAGTCCTCGTCAGTGTGGTTAGCTTCTTCATCACCCTGTGCAAACATTTCTTCCTGGAAAGCAAAACGCTCTCTCTGATCAATAGGATCATTCAGCTCAGAATAAGCATTCGCCATTTCCCAGCAGTTCATATAAAGTTCAAAACGCTCAGTGAAGTTAGGATCTTCAGGTTTCTTCTTGGTCAAAGGAGAAGTCTCGATGGGATGGTCCATAATAAAGGTGGGCTGAATCAGGTGCTCTTCTACATAGGTTTCGAAGAACAGGTTCAGAATATCACCCTTCTTGTGACGAGCTTCAAATTCAATATGATGTTCCTTAGCCAGAGCCTTAGCAGCCTCGGTGTCAGCAACTTCATTAAAGTCGATACCGGAATATTTCTTAACGGCCTCTACCATGGTCATACGTGCAAAGGGCTGACCCAGATCGATATCGATACCATTGTAGCAGATCTTGGTGGTGCCCAGTACTTCCTGAGCCACATGACGGAACAGGTTCTCAGCCAGATCCATCATACCATAATAATCGGTATATGCCTGATACAACTCCATCAGAGTAAACTCAGGGTTATGACGGGTATCAACACCCTCATTACGGAATACACGGCCGATTTCATATACTCTTTCCAAACCGCCTACGATCAGACGCTTCAGATACAATTCCAAGGAAATACGCAGTTTGATATCTTCATTCAGCGCGTTGTAGTGAGTCATGAAAGGACGAGCAGCTGCACCGCCGGCATTAGCCACCAGCATGGGAGTCTCAACTTCCATAAAGCCCTGAGCATCCAGATAACGACGAATGCTGCTGATGATCTGAGAGCGCTTTACAAAGGTATCTTTTACTTCCGGATTCATGATCAGATCCAGATAACGCTGACGATAACGAATTTCGGTATCAGTCAGACCATGATATTTTTCAGGCATGGTCTGCAGGCTCTTGGTCAACAAAGTTACCTTTTTAGCCTTAACAGAGATCTCACCTTTTTGAGTACGGAATACTTCGCCTTCAACACCGATAATATCGCCCACATCGTGGAAACGCTTAAACTCAGCATAGGCCTCTTCACCCAGATTGTCACGGGTTACATAGCACTGTACCTTACCTTCTTTGTCCTGAATATGACCAAAGGAAGCCTTACCCATAACACGCTTAGCCATCAAACGACCGGCTACAGCAACTTCCTGGCCTTCCAGTTCTTCAAATCGATTCAACACGTCAGTGCTGTGGGCAGTTACATCAAATTTAGTAATTTGGAAAGGATCCTTTCCTGCACCCTGCAGCTCTGCCAGCTTTTCTCTGCGCAGACGCAGGATCTCATTCAAATCCTGACCCTTCTGATTCTCATTTGCCATTGCTTCTTCCTCCATTTCAAATCGCACCAACCTTATCTGTCGCTGCGACCGCAGCCTTTTATCGGCTGATTTCCTTTACTTTAAACTTCATTACTCCACCGGGAGTGGCCACTTCCACATCTTCTCCCACAGCCTTGCCAAGCAGAGCAGCGCCTACAGGAGACTCATTGGAGATCAATCCTGCCATAGGATCAGCTTCAGTGGAGCCAACGATGGTATAGGTAATGTCTTCCTCAAATTCATAATCATACAAAACAACATTGCTGCCCAAAGAAACCTTATCTACACTGGTTTCGTCCTCATCGATCACCTGAGCATTGCGCAGCATTTTCTCGATCTCAACGATACGAGCTTCAATCGTGCCCTGCTCTTCCTTAGCAGCATCATATTCAGCATTCTCAGACAAATCGCCCTGAGCGCGTGCCTCTTTAATCTTTTGTGCAACTTCCTGACGTTTCACCGTCTTCAGTTCAAACAATTCTTTTTCCATCTTCTCCATGCCAGCATGGGTCAAGATTACTTTCTTAGTTTCCATAACCAAACCTTCTTTCTTCGGCTTGGCCCTAAGGCCTCAGCCCGCATTTTTGCTCATATCCGCATATTATATATGCAAGAACGCACTTTGTCAAGAATCCAAAAGCGCTTTTAACTCATCCAAGGAAGAAATTTGCTGCAATCGCCGTTTTTTCTCGGTTCCGCCGTGCATCCCCTTCAAATACCACAAGATATGCGATCTCATCTGTCGCATCCCAATGTACTCACCCTTTTCAGCCACGATCATCTCCGCGTGGCGGAGAGCTAATTGAAGAATCTCCTTCTCACTCGGTCTCGGCACAAGGCGCCCCTCTTCCACATAAGCCCGAATTTCTTCAAACAACCAAGGATTTCCCCGGCTGGCGCGACCCACCATGATTCCGTCACAGCCTGTCTCTTTCAGCATCTGCGCGGCCGTTTCGGCACTCACCACATCTCCATTTCCAATAACCGGAATCGAAACTGCCTCTTTCACCCGCCGAATCACGTCCCAATCGGCATGACCGCTATACATTTGAGCCGCTGTACGGCCATGAACCGTAACTGCATCCGCACCGGCCTGTTCACAGATTTTGGCGATATCCACCGCCATATCATCCTCTAGTGCACAACCCTTTCGAATCTTCACAGTAACCGGAATATTCACCGCTCCAGCCAGTGCTTTCACGATTTCATATACCTTTCTGGGTTCTCGCATCAAATATGATCCTTCGTGATTCTTCACGATTTTGGGTGCCGGGCACCCCATATTAAGGTCTATCGCCACAAAGCGATCCTGCAGCTTTTCACCTTCACGGGCAATGATGTCTGCCTCCGAACCAAAAAGCTGTAAAATCACCGGTTCTTCTTCCGGGGTTTTATACAGCAAGTCATTTGTGTTTTCATTTTGATAATACAGCGCCTTGGCACTTACCATTTCGGTATATACTGCTCCGGCACCAAATTCGCGGCACAAAATACGAAAACTCGAATCCGACACGCCGGCCATGGGGGCGGCCAATACCTTTGATGAAAGCTCCAAAGAACCAATCTTTAGTCCGTTTGTCATGCCTTCTCCTCGCCTCTTTTTCGATTTCCCTTGCAGTTTTTTTCGTTGCGTTTGGCAATGATCTGCAAGCCCTTCAAAGTCAAAGTTGCGTCGTATACGTCGATACAGGGAAGTTCGTCGGTGAAAATATTACTAAAACCGCCGGTGGCGATTACTTTCATATTGGGCAGTCCCATTTCTTTTTTAATCTGATCTACAATATAGCCCACCTGACCAATATAGCCGTACACTAAACCGGACTGCATACAGGCCACGGTATTGGAATTCAATATGCTCTTAGGTTTCTTGATCTCGATCATAGGAAGCTGAGCCGCCTTAGAGCACAAAGCATCGGCCGAAATACCGATTCCCGGTGAAAACACCGCCGCCATAAACTCTCCCTTTTCATTGATCACTTCATATTTGGTGGCTGTACCAAAATCCACCACTACACAAGGATATCCATAGATCTCACAGGCTGCAGCCACATCCACGATCAGATCCGCTCCCACTTCTTTTGGATTCTCGGTTTTGATCTTTACACCTGTTTTGATGCCAGGACCAATCACCAGCGGCTCAATACCAATGTATCGACGAATCGCATTGCAGAAGGAGTGCATAATATTGGGCACAACCGAAGAAACCACTACCTGATCGATATCCTGTACGTCAATATTTTCGAATTGAAGCAGCATGCGCATATCAATACCATATTCATCGGCCGTTTTTTTAGAACCCGTGGTCATGCGCCAACTGCCGGTCAGTTGATCATCACAGAATACACCCATTTTGATCTGGGTATTACCAATATCAAATACCAGTAACATTTTATCCTCCACTTAACTGCCGATTAGCGGCGCTTTGCCTCCAAAATTGTACGATACCAAAGTTCCAGCTGCTCCAACAGCTCTGCATGATCACGTTCTACTTCTCTTACCAAAAGGCCACCGGAAATTTCATCGTAGCCCAAATCTCCCTCTTCGCAGTAGCTATCCACATAGATCTCGCCATCCGGATAGAACCCCAATTCAGCTACACCCCCTGCTTCTTCTACGATCATGATGAGACACATGAGAGCTTCATTACGCACTGTCTGAGGCAGTTTCCCCAGTTCATCGTTAAAAAAATACTTCTCTTTATACTGGCTGGCATAAGCCAGGATCACTTTATCGTCCATCGCATTCTCCCAAAAACAAGATGCTGCCAGTTCATAGCAGCATCCTTTTGATTAATCTAAATATTCTTCCAAACTGGAAGTTTCCATTTCAACCTGTTCAAACAACTGTTTAAACTCTTCGCCGGTTACCTTTTCCTTTTCAAGCAGCAGATCACGAGTCTTCAGCAGCACTGCATAATGCTCTGTCAGCAGATCCTTTGCCTTCTGATGCGCTTCTTCCACAATACGTCTGATTTCACTATCGATCAGGGCAGCCACTTCCTCACCGTAATTGCGACTATGACCGATCTCGCGTCCCAGGAATACTTCCTCGTTCTCCTGACCCAACTGGATCAGACCGATCTTTTCACTCATACCGTACTTAGTAACCATATTTCGAGCCATGGCCGTAGCTCTCTGAATATCATTGGAAGCACCGGTGGTTACATCACCGATCTCCATTTCTTCTGCCACACGGCCACCCAGCAGAGAAACGATTTCCATCTCCATTTTCTTCTTGGTCATGAACATGGTATCTTCACCGGGCAAATGCATGGTGTAGCCACCAGCCATACCGGTGGGAATAATGGAAATGCTGTGTACCGGATCCAACTCATCCAGAACATGCTGCAAAATCGCATGACCGGCTTCGTGTACTGCGGTAATATTTTTCTCACGCTGTGAGATCACGCGGCTCTTCTTCTCGGTACCCACTCCAACCTTAATCACGGCCTTTTGAATGTCTTCCATAATAATATAACGGCGCTGTGCTCTGGCAGCGAAAATCGCGGCCTCATTCATCAGATTTTCCAAATCAGCAGGGGTAAAACCGGGAGTAGACTGCGCTACTACCTTCAGATCCACATCCTCGCCCAAAGGTTTGCTCTTAGAATGCACTTTCAGCACTTCCTCACGGCCTTTCACATCGGGACGACCTACCACAACCTGACGGTCAAAACGACCGGGACGCAGCAATGCGGGATCCAAAATATCAACACGGTTAGTGGCTGCAATCACAATTACACCATGATTTACACCAAAACCATCCATTTCAACCAGCAACTGGTTCAAGGTCTGTTCGCGCTCATCATGACCGCCGCCCAGACCGGCACCACGCTGACGACCTACGGCATCGATCTCATCGATAAACACGATGCTGGGTGCATTTTTCTTAGCCTGCTCGAACAGGTCACGCACACGAGAAGCACCCACGCCCACAAACATCTCCACAAAGTCAGAACCGGAAATGCTAAAGAACGGAACACCAGCCTCACCGGCTACTGCCTTCGCCAGATAGGTCTTACCGGTACCGGGAGGACCCACCAACAGCACACCTTTGGGAATGCGCGCACCCAGCTGAGTAAAACGCTGAGGCGCCTTCAGGAAGTCAACAACTTCCTTCATTTCCTCTTTTTCTTCTTCCAAACCAGCCACATTATTAAATCGAATGGGATTGCTGTTCTTATCGATCATCTGGGCACGGCTTTTGCCAAAATTCATCATTTTGCCGCCACCGCCGCCACCTTGTGCCCGATTCATTAAGAACGTCAGCACAAACAGAGTCACGCCTATGATCACGATCATAGGAATCAGCTCACTCCAAAAGCTATCCGGTTCTACCGCATATACCAACACTTCCACATCGGTATATTCAGTTTTCATTTCCTCACGAAAACGGTCGATATCCGATACATATACAGTCTTTACATCGTTGCCTGCCTCATCGGTATAATACACATAGGCATCACCCATGGTCGCAGTCCCCACTTTAATGGGTTCAATATCGATCGCCTCAATTTTGCCGTCTTTCAGATCCTGATACAGCTGCGCATCGGTCAGCCGCTGCGGATCTCCAAAACTGCCAAAACTTGTGTAAAGCAGCACCACGGTCACGATCAGCATAATGATCGAGTAAATACCGAGGCCCTTAAATCCATCTTTCAAACCTTTTCCTCCTGTTTAAAACACTCTTTATTCGTCAAGCTGCACGTATCCAATATAAGGCAGATTACGATAATACTGAGCAGCATCCAACCCGTAGCCTACTACGTACAGATCCTCAATGGAGAATCCGGTATAATCCACCTGAACCGGAGATACACGACGTGCCGGCTTGTCCAGCATCGTACAAATCTTAACAGAAGCAGCACCACGCTCCTTCAGCAGATCCTGCAAAAAGTACAGGGTACGTCCGGTATCTACGATATCCTCCACGATCAACACGTGTTTATCTACAATATCATCGTCCATATCTTTTTTAATATGCACTGTACCGCTGCTGATCAGCGCGTCACCATAGCTGGACAGGATCATAAAATCCATCGTTACCGGAATGGTTATGTATTTAGCCAGCTGTGTCATGAACATGGCACCGCCCTTCAAAATGCACACCAACTTCAGTTCTTTACCTGCATACTCTTCTGAAATCTGACGACCAATTTCTTCAATTCTTTTTTCCAGAGTTTCCTGGTCGATCAAAACACCGATCTGATTCTCATATACCATTTGTGATCCTCCTCACATGCAGTACTTGCTGCGTATTTTCTGTGATTTTTACAGTTTCACTGATCCGATACCCATATACCCAAAGCACATGGGAGCCATCCGCCAGCAGCGGAACTGTTTCCCGTACTTCTCTCGGTATCTTTTCATCGATCATAAATTCCTTAAGCTTTTTTCGCCCGCTTCCCAAGGTGATATAATCTCCCGGCTTACGGGTCCGCCACACGGGCATATCCAAAAGCCCATCGGCACTAAGCCATTTTTCCTCCGGCAAAGCCGGAAT
>JAZQWC010000069.1:0-2340 GCA_045632125.1 Bianqueaceae bacterium | reverse complement strand
AAACTTTTCCTGAAATGTACCCCAAACCCTTGATTCATTGGAAATGAATGCATATAATAACGGAAATCAAACAGCATTCCCGGAGGAAGACCAATGTTCATCAAAGACTGGAAAAAGGATGTATTCACCATTCCGAATCTGATCAGCATGATTCGGCTTGCGCTGATTCCTGTGTATATCTATATTTATCTCAATGCCACGGAGGCCAGAGATTATTATATTGCCGGTGGTATTTTGGTGGTGTCCTGCCTGACCGATATGATTGACGGACAGATCGCCCGGAAATTCCATATGACCTCCACTTTAGGCAAGCTTCTTGATCCCATCGCAGATAAACTGACCCAGCTGGCATTGATCGTCTGCCTGTCCATTCAGTATCCCCTGCTGCGCATCTCTCTGCTGCTGTTACTGTGCAAGGAGCTGTTTCAGGCCATTGCGGCATCGATCATGTTCAGCCGCGGCAAAGCACTTCCCGGAGCAATTCTGCCCGGCAAGATCTGCACCACCGTGCTGTTCGTCAGCTTCATCGTCATGGTGCTGATACCGGAAATGGATCTTTGGATCGCAAATACCATTGCCACCATCGATGCCATCTTCCTTGCCTATGCATTCATCAGCTATATTTTCGCGTTCTTTGGTAAGAACTCCAAAGTGGAAGATTTCGAAGGATAAAATAGAAAGGCCGGAAATTCCGGCCTTTTTCCTATTTCGTTCCTCTTTTGTCGGACTGCACCTGTCACGAGTCCGCCGTCGGGTTATCCGCGAAATCCTCCACGGCATCGGCTTTCCCTGTGCAGTCCGGTTTGTAAGTATATTGTAGCATAGATGCTCTGCGATTCATGAAGAATCCTTGAATCGATTGATAATAAACCATAAAAGAATACCCGGCTCCTGAGAGCCGGGTATGTTTCATTTAGAGAGGAATGATGTTGGTTAAGTAAATGAAATAGGGAAGCACCAGCGTAAAGATGCTGATGACCCAAGGATACAGCGTCTTCCGGGAGCAGAACATCAACAGCAGGCAGAAACCGGTAATCGCCAGCGGGCCATAAACCGCATAGTTCCGGGTCACCATCACCGCAAATTCGCCGTTGGACTGGATATTCAGGCCAACCGCTTCCGGCAGTAACTCCATATTCTCCTTCGCGATCTTGATTGCCAAATAAACAACCGGAATCGCCATAAAAATCTTCCGCAGCCGGAAAATGCAGCGGTAGATCACGGAGATCACTTCTTCTATTTTCTTATAAACACGGCGAACCGTTTCAAATACACTTTTTGTGGTTTCAGCAAAGGAACTCATAGGACACCTCATAGTGAAATATGGTTTATCATACCATACATTTGCGCATTACGCAAGGGGTGAAGCGATCCAGAAAGAAATCTTAATAGTCCATTTTATCGTACTCTTTGATTTGTATACTATGGTTACAAAACAAAAGGGGGTAACGACCATGACAACACATAAGACTAAGAAGACCAACCTTTACATTTACCGGAACTACCAGCCCCCCTGCCCCAACGCAGCCGATCCCGGCTACTTTCTAGACAAGCTGGTGGACGGTATACTCTCCGTTGTGACAGGACTGGGCGCGATTACCTTCCTGTTCTTTCTGGTAACGCTGTAATTACTTGCGCTTATTCTCCCGGTAGAGGGCCGCAAGGCCCTTTACAAGCAAATCCTTATCGTAGATGATCTCGTGGCGGCACATAGGCAGCACAAACTTGGCAATACCGCCTGTGGCAATGACGGTGGTGGGATATCCCAATTCCTCTTCCATCCGGTCGATCATACCGTCGATGGTGCAGGCCGCACCCATCATCAGGCCGCTGCGCATGCAGTCGATGGTGTTTCTGCCGATGGCCCGCTTCGGCTGATCCAGCTGAAGACCGGGCAGCAGCGCGGTGCGATCTGTCAAAGCATCCATAGAGATCTTCACGCCGGGAATAATGCAGCCGCCAATCATGGTGCTGTTCTTATCCACCACGATCATGGTGGTGGCAGTACCCATATCCACAATGATCATGGGCGATTTATGCTCCCGCAGGGCAGCCACACAGCCAACAACCAGATCCGCGCCTGCCTGAGAAGGATTCTCAATGGCGATATTCAGTCCGGTCTTCAAACCCGGGCCAACCACCAAGGGTGCTTTGCCGGTGAGTTTTTTGATGGATGTCTGCATGGAGTTCAGCACCTGAGGAACAACGGATGCGATGATCGCACCCTCGATCTGAGAAGGCTGCACATGGTTCACTTCCAGCAGCATTTTCAGATCGATGCAGTATTCGTCGGAAGTTTTGGTAGCATCGGTACGCAGCCGCGCTTCAAACATAATCTCA
>JAZQWC010000068.1:0-9213 GCA_045632125.1 Bianqueaceae bacterium | reverse complement strand
CTTCCTGTTTGTTGAACTTAGAAGCGGGAACCTTACATACCGGGCATTTCTCCGGAGCTGCATCGCCTTCATGAACATATCCACATACACTACATACAAATTTTGCCATTTTAATTTTCCTCTTTTCTTTTAATTTTTATTACGCACCCTTAATAGGATTCTGTTTCATTTGTTGATATTATAATAGCACAACGTCTCATTAATGTCAACACCTTTTTTTATATTTTTTTATCACAATTCATATTTATATAACATATTCAGTTCATACTCACGAGTTTTATGTTGCACCTTACAGTCACATATGCTATAATTAACATAACTTTAAAAAGTGGAGGTCATTATGAAATATCTATCTATTCCTGGTACTTCTTTAAAATCGTCCAATATTGTTATGGGATGCATGCGTATCGGATCTCTTACACCCGCTGAACTCGAAACCTTAATTCGAGGAAATATGGAATTGGGCATCAACTTTTTCGATCATGCAGATATCTATGGTAAAGGTAACTGTGAAACTTTGTTTGGTCAGGCAGTTGATCTGCACTCTTCTCTCCGTGATTCTATGATCATCCAGACAAAATGTGGCATTCGCGGCGGTTATTTTGATTTTTCCAAAGAACATATTATTAACAGTGTTGACAATAGTTTACAGCGTTTAAATACTGATTATCTTGATGTTCTGCTGCTTCATCGTCCTGATACATTAATGGATCCTGCCGAAGTTGCTGAAGCATTTACCGAATTGCATCAGGCTGGCAAAGTACGTGCTTTCGGTGTATCTAATCAAAATAGCCTGCAAATGGAACTTTTACAGAAATATTGTCCTTTCAAACTTGGTATTAACCAGTTGCAATTCGGTTTGGGACATACTCCTTTAATTGACGCCGGAATTGCTGCAAACATGACAATCGACCAAGCAACTCATCGTACCGGCGAATTTTTAGAGTACGCTCGTCTTAACGATATTACAATTCAGGCATGGTCTCCTTTCCAGTACGGTTATTTCGAAGGTCTTATCTTCAACAATAAAGAAAAGTACGGTAAGTTGAACGAAGTAATCGATGAACTGGCCGCTCAATACGGTGTTTCCAATACCGCTATCGCTACCGCTTGGATTACTCGTCATCCTGCTAACATTCAGGTAATCGCTGGTTCCACCAAAGTATCACGCATGAAAGATGTTGTGGATGGTTCCGAACTTCCGTTAACCCGTCAAGAGTGGTACCGTCTGTATACAGCAGCTGGCAATATGCTTCCCTAATTTCTATTTCATAAAAAAAGAACCCGATTTAAATCGGGTTCTTTTTTATAGTCAAAAGCTGTATAATCGCGTAATACTGAACTTCCTTTTTAATTTCTTTTATAACGAAAAAGGAACCATTTTTCAATGGTTCCTCTCGTAAGCAGAATTATTCTTCTTCAACAGTAACAACCTGTCTCTTGTTATAAGTTCCACACTCTTTGCAAACGCGGTGAGGCATAATTAATGCGCCGCACTTGCTGCATTTTGCCAAGCTGGGAACACTCAGCTTCCAGTTTGCTCTTCTCTTATCGCGACGAGCTTTGGAAGTTCTGTTCTTCGGTCCGATAGCACCCATTGGTTACACCTCCTATTACTAAGATCATAGGCACACAAGCCTGTCTATTCAGAAAATAGACCTTTTAAAGCTTCCCAACGAGGATCCGTATTGTCTTCTTCACAATCACATTGACCCTCATTCAGGTCTTGTCCACATATGGGACACAGCCCTTTGCAATCCTCTTTACACAACACTTTCATGGGAACACCGAGCTGAACCTCATGAAGGATTGTCTCGTCCAGATCGATTCGATCATTCTCAATAGGAAGAATAAAGTCATCCTGATCCAGAGTCTCCACATCGGAAGCTTGGTCTTTCGCAAAACGCTGTTCAATGACGATATGAAGCGGTACCTCTACCGGTTTCATGCAGCGTCCACATTCCATTGTAATCTTGGTATCAACTGTACCTTCAAACTCAAGAACTGCTCCGCCCACATTGGATATTTTACCTTGAATTCGCCAAGGCTCCAAACAAGGTGTTTCTCCATCCACAGTCAGGATCGATTCTCTCTCCCAAACCGCTTCCACCGGAATGCTTAAACTCGGATCTAACAGCAGGTTTTTTACCTGAACAGATAACATAGTTTACATCCCCCTTTTTTCGTCACCTTATCAATTATACACGCCTTATAGTTATTTGTCAACTATAATTTCGTTTTTTTGATCAGCAGTTTACCAGAGCTTTAGTCTCTCTAGCGATTGCCAACTCTTCGTTGGTGGGGATCAGCATTACCTTAACCTTAGATTCGGGAGTGGAGAGCATTCTTCTTTCACCGCGAACTTTATTTCTCTCTTCGTCAAGTTCAACACCCAAATAACCCAGATAAGAGCAAACATGAGATCTGGTAGGTGCATCATTTTCACCGATACCTGCGGTAAATACAATAGCATCTACACCATTCATAGCTGCAGTATAGGCACCAATGTATTTAGCAATACGATAATCAGAAGCTTCGATAGCTACCTGTGCCAAAGGATTGCCAGCTGCAGCTGCATCTACGATATCGCGATGGTCGCTGGAAAGACCATTGCTGATACCCAGCAGACCGGATTTCTTATTCAGGATATTGATTACTTCATTAACATCCAATCCCTCTTTGTTAGCAATATACTGTACAACAGCGGGATCAACGTCACCACTTCTGGTACCCATGATCAAACCTTCCAGAGGAGTCAGACCCATGCTGGTATCTACGCACTTACCACCAATGGAAGCAGAAACGCTGGCGCCGTTACCCAAGTGACAAACGATTACTTTACCCTTTTCAGGATCCAATTCAGCAAACTTCAAAGCTTCCCCGGAAACGAATTTATGGCTGGTACCATGGAAGCCATAACGACGGATACCGTACTTCTCCTGATACTCATGAGGAATAGCATAGGTATAAGCTTTAGCAGGCATAGACATACCAAAAGCAGTATCAAATACAGCTACATTGGGTTTGCCAGGCATTGCAGCTTCACATGCCTCGATACCGATCAAGTTCGGAGGATTGTGCAAGGGGCCCAGATCGAAGCATTCACGAATTACGCGTTTAACATCTTCGTCTACAATAATAGAATCACTATATACAGTACCGGCATGAAGTACGCGATGACCAATTGCTGCAATCTCATCTGCGCTCTCGATCACACCGTGTTCCGGATCCATCAGAGCAGCCATAACTTTCTCTACTGCTACCTGATGATCTTTGATTTCAGAATGATCCTCATATTTGTCTTTTCCAGTAGGTTTATGGGTCAAAACGGAACCTTCGATACCGATTCGATCGCACATACCCTTTGCAACTACGGATTCATTCTCCATATCGATCAGCTGATACTTCAAGGAAGAACTACCACAGTTGATAACTAATACTTTAGCCATTTTTAATACTCTCCTTATAAGATGTTATATTTTAAATAATTGCTTACTGATTTTGAGCCTGTACAGCAGTGATAGCAACTACACCAACAATGTCATCAGCGGAGCAACCACGAGACAGATCATTAATGGGAGCAGCAATGCCCTGAGTAACAGGACCATATGCTTCTGCTTTAGCCAGACGCTGTACCAACTTGTATCCAATATTACCGGCATCCAGATCGGGGAATACCAATACATTAGCCTTACCGGCAACTTCGCTATTAGGAGCCTTAGAAGAACCTACACTAGGTACAATAGCAGCATCCAACTGCATTTCACCGTCCAGTTTCAGTTCAGGAGCAAGTTCTTTAGCAATTTTGGTAGCAGCAACTACTTTATCTACATCAGCATGTTTTGCACTACCCATAGTAGAGTGAGAAAGCATTGCAACTCTGGGCTCTTCTTCAACCAACATTTTGAAAGACTCTGCGGAAGAAAGTGCAATAGCAGCCAACTTTTCAGCATCAGGATTCTGTTCCAAGCCACAATCGCTGAATACGAAAGTACCGTTTGCACCCATGTCACAATCCGGAACAACCATTACGAAGAAAGAGGATACCAGTTTAACACCGGGTTTAGTTTTGATAATCTGCAAAGAGGGTTTCAAAGTGTTAGCGGTAGAATGGCAAGCACCAGAAACAACACCATCAGCATCGCCGGCTTTTACCATCATACATGCAAAATACATGTACTCGTGCAACAGCAGATCTTCTGCCATTTCAGGAGTCATACCTTTAGCTTTTCTCAGTTCAACCAGCATGTCGATATACTGCTGAGTTTTCTCATAGGTAGCGGGATTGATAATAGTTGCACCGGTAATATCCAAGCCCTGGCTGTTAGCCTCTACTTCTTCAGGGCTGCCGATAATAACCAGGTTGGCAATTCCTTCTTTTAAAACAACAGCGGCAGCTTCAAATGTACGTCTATCCATAGACTCAGGCAAAACAATTGTTTTTTTGTCTGCTTTTGCTCTTGCAATCACATTCTCCAAAAATGTACTCATGGACTTTTGTCCCCTTTCTGATTTGTATTCAGTTTGATCTTATACATACGATGACCAGTATATGATCGTAATATAGGTTTATTATAAGACAATTATAAGTTATTTGCAAGTTCTAATTGACTTTTTTTAATAAAACCTTCATAATAATGGATATGACGATACTACCTGTCAGGAGGCAGACATGAAAGAAGAAATTTATACAATACCCGTGATCGATGGATTTAAAGAAGACTGTGAATGTCCTTTCTGTGCAATGAAACGCACTCTTGAAACCAATACAATTAATTATGTTCTCAGCCCTTCTTATATGGAAGAAGATGTGCGCGGTGAAACCAACGCAAAGGGTTTTTGCCCCGAACACACTCAGCGTCTTTATAACGAAGGTAATGCTTTAGGTCTTGCTCTTATGCTCCACTCTCATATGAAAGCTCAGCATGAAATCATCGAAAAACTTTTAAAAACTGCCAGTGGTCCCAAAAAGTTATTTGCAAAAAAATCAACAGAAGAAAGCCCGCTGGAACAACATCGCAAACACTTCGAAAGCAGCTGCTATGTATGTGAGCGGGTGGAGGCCGTATTTGATCGTTACATTTCCGCATTCTTCATGCTTTGGAAAAAGAATGAAGAATTCCGTCAAATGGTGAAAAACTGCAAAGGATTCTGTTTAAACCATTTTATGTTGATTTACGAAACCGCTGCTAAGCATTTAAACGCTGAACAAACCGCCGAACTTCGCGAGTTGATTGCTTCTATCCAAATGGAGAACTTAACACGTGTAGAGGATGATTTAGAGTGGTTCACACTGAAGTTTGACTACCGTTACAAAGATAAACCCTGGAAGAATGCTAAAGACGCCCTTCCTCGTAGCATATTGAAGATCAACGGTCAATTCGCCGAAAAAACAAAATAACCTTCAGCTTTTCACATCGGTTACTAATCGAATCGGTTCATTTTACGCTGAAGTTTTTCCAGTGCCCTTTTTTCTATTCGAGAGACATAGCTTCTGCTGATCCCCATGGATTTTGCAATCTGACGCTGTGTCTCTTCTTTTTCCCCTTCTAAACCAAAGCGTTTTTGAATCACCAACCTTTCCTGTGATGTCAATTCACCTTCAATGGCACGCAGTAATTCTCTTTTGTCCATAACTCGGTCCACTTTTTCCATAACCGATTCTTCCTCATATATTAATACATCATCCCACGAGATCGTATTTCCTTCTTTATCTTCTCCAATCGGCTCTTGAAGCGACACATCCTGCTTTGTTTTACGATCAGCCCTCAATAGCATTAATATTTCGTTTTCGATACACCGTGCCAAATATGTGCTCAATTTAGCCTTTTTGGCCGCATCATATGTATCTATTCCCTTAATCAAACCAATCGCTCCCACCGAAATTAGATCATCCGCCTCCCAGTTTGTAACTGTGCCGGTATATTTTCTTGCAATATGTGCCACCAATCTCATGTTATGCTCAATCAGCTCTTCTCTGGCTTTTAAATCCCCTCTATGATATCTTGCTAGGTACTCCTGTTCTTCTTTTGCTGACATTGGTTTTGAAAAAGCGCCGCTGCCTGTTTCATATCTAACGTGAAACAAGAATTGCAGCAAAAAGGTAAACAACATTCCGCGGCTCCTTAATTTTCTTTTCTATACCTATGTTGGATTCTTCTTAAAAATGCCAAAAAACAAGCAGTCGATTTCTCGACTGCTTGTCAATACAATTTTCTTATTTAATTAAGCCTGTTCATTCTGGCTATCAGCAATGATCTTATCCATAACATCTTTGCTGGTTTCTTCATAACGAACAAACTCCATGGTATAAGAACCACGACCCTGAGTCATAGAACGAAGTTCGGTAGGATAGTTGAACATCTCAGACATAGGAACTTCAGCATCGATCAGCTGTTTCTTACCCTGAGCTTCCATGCCCAATACACGACCACGGCGCTTAGTCATATCACCCATAATGTCACCCATATATTCCTCGTCAACCAGAATATGAGCAGCAACAATGGGTTCCAAAATAACAGGTTTAGCCTTCGGGATACCATCCTTGAAAGCAATAGAGGTAGCCATCTTGAAGGCCATTTCAGAAGAGTCTACCGGATGATAAGAACCATCAGTCAAAGTAGCCTTGATACCAACCATAGGATATCCTGCCAATACACCAGCCTTAACGCATTCCTGAATACCCTTTTCAACAGCCGGGAAGTAATTTTTCGGTACAGAACCACCAAAGATCTTTTCTTCGAATACATAAGGCTTAGTCATATCACCGGAGGGCTCAAATACCATAAGAACATCACCATACTGGCCATGGCCGCCGGACTGTTTCTTATGCTTACCGCGAACTTCTGCTTTGCCTCTAATGGTTTCACGATAGGAAACTTTCGGCTTGGTCAATTCAACTTCAACCTTAAATTTATTTTTCAGCTTATTTACAATAACATCCAGATGCTGATCACCAACACCATAGATCAACTGCTGTTTCAGCTCACTATCAGTCTCTACACGTACGGTAGGATCTTCTTCCATAATCTTAGACAAGCTGGAGCTTACTTTATCTTCGTCGCCTTTATTCTTAGGACGAATCGCCATGCACATCAAAGAAGGAGCAAACTCAACACCAGGATATTTAATGTTAAATCCTTTAGTTGTCAGAGTATCACCGGTACCGGTCAAATTCAATTTGCTCAGCACACCAATGTCACCGGCACGCAGTTCAGAAACCTCAATCTGCTCTTTGCCACGCATGGTGTACAAACGGCTTACACGGAATTCTTCTTCTTTATTATTGTTTACAACGGTTTCATCTTTACGAAGAGTACCAGACAGAACTTTGAAGTAAGTAATTTTACCCAAGAACGGGTCAACGCTGGTCTTAAATACGATACCAGAGAAATTACCTGCAGGCTGACAGGGTACATCCAGAGTCTTGCCATTCATATCGATAGCTTTGTTAGTAGGACGTGCCATTACCGGGTTAGGCAGATAGCTACAGATGGAGCTCATCAAAACACCAATACCGGTACCATTCAGTGCAGAACCACACAAAACAGGAACGATATCACCTGCTACAATACCATTACGCAGAGCAACCAGAATTTCTTCTGTAGTAAACTCATCTTCCATAAAGAAACGTTCCATCAGTTCATCATCGGTAGCAGCAACAGCTTCCAACAACATCTGACGAACAGGCTCGATTTCATCTTCCATGCCTTCAGGAATGGGACAATCCTCTACACGTTTGCCGGAGAATTTACGTCCTTCCATTTTAGGTACATTAACGAAGCCAACAAACTTTCCCTCCTCTTTAAAGGGAACCTGGAAAGGAGCAATCGTCTTACCAAATTTTTCTTTCAGATCTTCCAAAACCTTATCAAGATCGGCACCATCTTCGTCCATGCCGTTTACGAAAATCATACGAGGCAACTTTGCCTTTTCAGCTTTTTCCCAAGCAATTTCAGTACCAACTTCAACGCCGGCCTTAGCAGATACTACGATAACCGCACCACCTGCTGCACGAATGGCTTCATCAACTTCGCCGGCAAAATCAAAGTAACCGGGGGTATCCAGTACATTAATCTTATGTCCAATAAAGCTACTGCTCCATTCGATCGGAATTAAAGATGTATTAATAGAAAAACCACGTTTGGTTTCTTCCGGATCGAAGTCGCTGATGGTGTTCTTATCGGCTACCGTGCCTACGCGTGTGGTGGCCTTGGACATAAAAGCCATCTGCTCAGCAATGGTAGTCTTACCGACCCCGCCATGTCCTAATAATACGATGTTACGAATATTCTCAGCAGAATAAATTTCCATGAGTATTTTCCTCCTTATTTCAAACTCTCCCAAAATACATTTGTCGTTCGTTTTTGGGCTTTTGTACGATTCTACCACAAAAGTTCTGTTTTGCAAAGGGTTTTTTATGCAAAACACGACCAAATTTACAAAAAATTTAAATTTGGTCGTGTTTTCTTTTTACTCTAGAAAGTTTATTCTGAAATATTTGCCAATTTGGCCGCCTGGTCAGCTGTGATCAAACCATCGATCACCTCATCCAATTCACCGTCCATAATCTCATCAATACGATGCGTGGTCAGCTTGATTCGATGATCCGTCACACGGGTCTGCGGGAAATTATAAGTACGAATCTTCTCACTTCGATCCCCTGTACCAACCTGACTTTTACGATCTGCCGAAATCTCAGCCTGCTGTTTCGCCAGTTCCATTTCATACAGGCGTGCTCGCAAAACCTTCATCGCCTTATCTTTGTTTTTCAGCTGACTCTTTTCGTCCTGACAGCTAATCACAATACCAGTAGGATAATGTGTAATACGCACCGCTGAATCAGTGGTATTAACGCACTGACCTCCATTACCGGAAGAACGGAAAACATCCACACGGATATCATTCGGATCGATCTCAACATCCACCTCTTCCGCCTCCGGCAGCACCGCCACCGTTACTGTAGAAGTATGAATACGTCCACCCGATTCCGTCACAGGGACTCTTTGTACACGGTGCACCCCGCTCTCATATTTCAGTCTGGAATACGCACCGCGTCCCTGCACCATAAATACAACTTCTTTAAAACCGCCCAACCCATTTTCATTCAAGCTTGCCAGTTCAGTTTTCCAACCGCGTCGCTCTGCATATCGTCCATACATACGATATAGCTGTGCTGCAAACAAAGCAGCCTCATCGCCGCCAGCTCCTCCA
>JAZQWC010000067.1:0-61097 GCA_045632125.1 Bianqueaceae bacterium | reverse complement strand
CAGTTTAGCGTCTTCCATGTTGGAAGTGAAGCAGAACTCATCCCAGATGTAAACCGGATCTTCCAGAGCCAGCAGAGGCTGAACGCCTTCTACAGCTGCGAAGGGAACCATGGGCTGATACAGAACAGGGTTCTCGGTGTTCTCGGGATCGAATACAGACTCGATGGTGGGCTCGTAGGTGGTACCTACAGCGTATACGGACATAGCACCAACGTAGTTGTTAGCGTACTTCTGAGACAGAGTATCAGTAGCACCAACCATTTCGGTGTCATACAGACCCTGAGCATTCAGTTTGTTCATGTAGGTCATGTAGTCTTTGATGGTAGCCTGATGCCAAGGAGAAACAGCCTCTTCGGTATCCCAGTTGTTACCGATCAAACCAGCAACCAGACCGAACCACTGAGCCATGGGATCAGTCAGAGAGCAGGGGTTAGCGGAGTAAACGTGCATACCAGCAACGTTAGCATTGCCAGCGCCGGAAGGATCCTTCTCATTGAAGGTCTTCATAGCGGTTTCGAACTCGTCCAGAGTATCGGGCATTTCCAGCTCATAGGTGTTCAGCCAGTCCTGACGAATACCTACGGTCTTGTTGGTACCGGTCTCACCGATAGTATCTTCGTACTTGGTGATGTACAAGTTGGGTACCCAGTACATAGCGCCTTCGGGGGTGCAAACCTTACGGTAAGCAGCGGAACCAAACTCGCCTTCGGTAAAGAAAGCTTTAGCGGTGCCATCACCCTGATCCAGCATGTCATTGATATCCCACAGAACGCCCTGAGCAGCCAGCTGCATTACTTCGTTCTCGGACATACCATACATAGCTACGTAGTAGGGGATGTCATTCATAGCAGCGAAACGGGTCTGCAGAGTGGTCAGATACTGGTCGTTTGCAACCAATTCGAAATCCAGCTCCAGGCCATATTCGTTAGCCATTGCTTTGAAAGACTTAACGCTCTCGAACTCATCGAACTCTTCGATGGTGTAGTAGGTAGCGCCAGTAGCATGAGAACCCAGGATAGTAAAGTCCTGAATCTCTACGTCGCCAGCAGCCTCAGATTCTTCGCCTTCATCAGCAGAATCTTCGGTAGTGGTAGCTTCAGATGTGGTGGTCTCATCGGTGGTGGGGGTTTCTTCATCAGACCCGCAACCAGCCAGCAGGGACAGGCACATAGAAGCAGCTAAAAGGGTTACTAATAGCTTTTTCATGTCAAATCCTCCTTATAAGATTTGGATAGTATATTTGATAAACGGCAAAGCCGCATATCACAAAAGAAAAATAAAATAAAGGAATATGCACATCTTTATCACACAACAAGGGTAGCAAATGTTGTAATAAAGGGAAAATATGCGAATTCCTGAATTTCCATAGTCGGGCAGGTTATGCAAGACCCAAGCATACGACATGTTCTCATGTCGTATGCTTTAGGGTATTATAATGCATTTTCCTGAGTTTGTAAAGAATTTTTTTAATCAGCCCTTCAAAGAACCAACCATAACGCCCTTTACGAAGTATTTCTGCAGGAAGGGGTATACGATCAACATAGGCAGAGTAGATACAACGATGATGGTGTACTTCAGCTGATCAGCAGACAGAGCCATCTTCATTGCTTCTTCAGCACCTTCAGAGGTACCACCCTGACCGCTGGAACCATCAGCTGCCTGTGCGGCCTGCTGCTGAAGAATCAGCATACGACGCAGGTACAACTGCAGGGGCTGTTTGTTCTGAGTGGTCAAGTATACCATAGCAGCGAAGTAGGAGTTCCACTGAGCAACGATGGTATAGATAGCGATAACGGCCATAATAGGCTTAGAAGTAGGAACGTATACGTTAAACAGAATCTGGTAGTTGTTTGCACCGTCGATACGAGCAGACTCACGAAGTTCTTCGGGAATGCTAGCAAAGAAGGTACGTACCAGAACGATGTACCACATGGATACGATACCGGGCAGGATAATAGCCCAACGGCTATCGTACAATCCCAACTTGTTCATCCACAAGAAGGTGGGGATCAAGCCGCCGCCGAAGTACATGGGGATCAGGATGAAGAATACCATGAGTCTCTTACCAACCAACAGAGGAGAGGTCAGAGGATATGCAGTCATAGCACAGGTTACCAGCATACCTACGCAGCAAGTAGCAGCGTACAGGATGGTGTTAGCGTAACCATACCAAACCTGAGTATCGGACAGGATCTGCTCATAAGAACCCAAGTAAATGGTATCAGGAAGCAAGAATACGTCCAAAGTACGAGCGGTCAGAGGAGTACTTAAAGAAATAATGAATGTGTACCAAATAGGATAGATACAAATCAAAGCCAACAGTACAAGCAGTACGTGGATAAGAAAGGTTGCAATGGAAGAACCTTCTTTGATTTTGTTCGGATTACGTTTAGACATTTATGTTCTCCCCCTTTCTTAGAATAGACCTGCACCGGTCAGCTTGTCGGAAATCTTGTTGGCAATGAATACCAGAGCAAAGTTTACAATAGTCTGAATCAAACCGATTGCAGTAGTATAACTGGTCTTACCACCCTGCAGACCTTCACGGTAAATGTAGGTACCAAGTACATCGGCTACCTCATAAGTAGAAGGAACATACAGCAACAGGATCAGGTCGGTGTTTGCATTCAGAAGGCCACCAACTGCCATGATCAGCATAATTGCGATGGTAGGAATGATACTGGGGATGGTAATCTTGATTGCCTGCTGCAGACGATTTGCACCGTCCAGACGAGCAGATTCATACATCGAAGTATCAATAGAAGTAATAACAGACATGTACAGAATGGAGTTATAACCGAAGCCCTTCCAAATATTAGTGATAGTATAAATGGTCGGGAATGCACTAGGCATAGATCTCCAAGACTGAGAGGTACCACCCAAAGCTTCAATAGCCTTGTTGATAATACCATTGGGGCTGATGAAGGAAATCAACATACCAGCCATAACTACCGTAGATACGAAATACGGCAGGTAAGAAGCGGTCTGTACGAATTTCTTAAAGCCAACAACCTGAACTTCGTTCAACAGAAGTGCAAACACGATCGGTACCCAGAAACCCCAAGCCAAGTTCAAAAAGCTCAGCCACAGGGTGTTACCCATCAGACGTCCGAAGAACGGACTTTCGTAGAAACGAATAAAGTGGTCAAGACCTACCCATTTGGTGTTCTCACCCCAGAAAGGTGCACCAGGTGCATAATTCTGGAATGCAATAACTACACCGTACATGGGAATGTAGCAATACATGATGATGATGAAGATTGCAGGAAGCATCAAGCTGTACAGCTCAAGGTTATCCTTCAAGAGCATCATCTTTTTCTGCTTAGACAATTTCTTGCCCTTAGCAGCAGTTCTTAAATCACTACTCATTTGATTCATCCTCTCCTTCCAGATTAGAATTACACCATAAAAGCCGAATCTAACAGACTTTCCAAGCTGAATGCAAGACCTCGGAAAGCAGTTGATTCTATGCAAATTTACCATTTGCAAACTCTTCTGGTGTATTTTCCACAACGAATGTAGTCATATTATAATGCAACATGCTTAAGTTGTCAATATGAATTGTTGATTTTTTTCCTGGGTGTAACCAAAATATGAACGAAATGTAAATCCGAGCTTTTCTTTTTTCCACACTTTTTCTTCGCTCTCAACACCTCTCAAACCCGTATAAAATCAGCATTTCCGCCCCTCTCACCTTCTTTTTTTCAATTCAAAATTCGTTTACACTTTTTTGTTAATTTTGACGGACGCCTAATTTTGCTTTCGTCATTTTTAACAAAAACAGGGTATTGGTCAAATTGACCAATACCCTGTTCCACCGCTTATTAAAATCATGTTGAAAACCTTTCTTTATGCTTTACTGCGTAGGTTTTCGTATTTTTATTCTCTTAGTATAATATTGGACCAAGCTTTGCGGCCCTCCTCATCGATCACCTCAATACGAGCATATCTTTCGCTTTCCGGTAAAGTATATTCCGCATGATTAATTCCATCACCGAAAAAGGTACGTCGGCCGCCGCTTAATGTATTGCTCATTAATCGAATACACTGCGCAGACGATGTATCCACAATGATTTTAGCTCCTTCCACCTGAATCCGATGAATTTCCGGACCTTGGCTGGCATAAAATCGATTTTCTTTCAGCGCCTGATGAATCTCTTCCCATGTATTATTTTCTGCCTGTACCATGATATACCCTACAAAAGCATCTCTATCATAGTAATGAGCATCATCTACTGCAGTAATCTTTTTATAAATGCCTCTGCTTGCCAGCATATCGATGTACAGATCCGAATACCCACGACCACTGTATACGTCCGAAATCGTGTTATAAATTTCGATTGCATCATAGCCCTTCAAATCAATACACTGCTGAAATGTCATCAATGACCAAATCGGATGAGCAAGCGTACAAAAACCACCCGCTGCTTTAATGGCATCCACTATATCTTGAGGAGAAAAACTATCGTCCTGAACAATATCATATTCTATACCCACTCCGGTAATATGAAAGGCATGTTCCGGAGGCTGTCCAATAAAGTTGCGATGATACTCTCCCGCCGGAATTACCAGAATCTCATCATCCTGATATCCTGCAAATCGCTTTCTATGATCGGTAATCGCCAGAAAGTCATAACCATGCTCTTTATAGCGTTTGATGCACTCCTCAATACTGATTTTTCCATCCGATGCAGTGGTATGGGCATGTAAATTACCCTTCAACCACCGTTTTCCCGGCTGCCATAAATCCATACTTTCATCCTCCGTGTACTCTTATACAACAAGAAGCCCCTAAGGGCTTCCTGCTGCTCTTTTCAAACACACATCACTGTGTCTTAAATCATGTTGATTCTAATATGATACTTAAACTTAGGTTCGTTGAACAAATGATGCTCCTTCGGACGCGGACCACAGCTATTGGAACCAATACCACTCATGGCATAATCCAGGCAAACCACCGTGCAGTCAGCCTCTTCCAGTTCAAAGTTATGCATCTTGCTTGCCAGTTCTTCCTGAGTATAACAAGAAATATTGAAGTTAAAGCCCTTCTCAGAAACTGCCTCAATACCATTGCCCCACTCGTCAGCTACCAATGCTTCCAGACAGCCGTAATGACTTCCGTTCTCCTGAGGTTTAATATAATCCTCATGATTTTCTTTTGCAGTAGTAGCAAAGCGGCTCATGTAGGAAGCCTGCTTCTTATCGATATAGCTCTCATACGGACCATAACCGTAGTACTCAGCCTGATCCATTTCCTTAGGCATGAACAATCTCAGACCAAAACGAGGCAGATCGGGCATCAGCATTTCCTTCTTAGCCTTTACCGTTACGTCAATACTGCCATCGCCACCGATGATGTAGGTTACATCAAGCTCCAATACCTTCTGCAGATAGATGGGAGCCAACGACATCTTGCAGCGTACGCTGCAAAGACCATCTTTTACCTTAGCCTTGACGCTGTATACGCGAGGCAGAACACGATCAAAACCTGCCTGCTTCCACTTAAGCATGATGTTGCGATCATTGTCGGTGGGTGCACGCCAAATGTTAAAGCCCATGGGCTTCACAATACGATCCTGATTTTCATATACCAGGTGAGTCCACTCGCCAGTGATCTTATCAAAGGTGTAACGCAGGTTTTCGCCTACGATGGTCAGCTCTTTTTCGCTCTCCTGGAATTTGAAGCTGCCGGGCTCCTGCTCAGGCAGTTCGATCTCCTCGGTGCGCAGGGTCAATTGATCGCGACCCAGCTCGTGACCGGTTTCGGTGAGCAGCTTTTCGTCACGCTGTACATATATAATATTAAGGAAGCAATTACCCTTGCGAGGCATCTTATAATCCAGAGTTACTTCTACAGTCTCATGAGGAGCGGCCACGATCTCGGGCAGCAGACCACTCTGCAGCACTTCGCCATCGCGTTCTACTTCGTAGTAACCGGCAATGCCGTCCTGCATATTGGTAAAATCGTAATGGTTAGTGAAACGAACACGACCCTTGGCAGCATCTACCAGCTCAGCGCGAATCGGACGGTAGGTGTTTTTCACTTCCAGAAGGCTCAAGCTAGGAGTACGGTCGGGATATACCAAACCGTCCATGCAGAAGTTGCCGTCGTGGGGGAACTCACCAAAGTCGCCACCATACAGGAACTTGGGCTGACCGGTCTGAGTGGTACCGGCATATACGCCGTGATCACACCACTCCCAAACGAAACCACCAACGAAACCGTCATATTTCATTACCAGATCCCAATATTCCTCGGTCTCTCCGGGGCCGTTACCCATAGCATGGATATATTCACACAGGATATAGGGTTTTACAACGCCGTGCTCATCAAAGCCGGAGCCTGCACCCTGATCTTCGCCGGCAAAGTAGCGCTCGATCTTTTCGGTGGGGTCATACATGCGGCTGAACATATCCAACATGCTAACGTCATTCTTATGATAGCTGGGGCTGTCGGCTGCGCGCTCGTAATGCAGCAGGCGGGACGGATCATATTCCTTCACCCAGCGACCGGATTTCTCAAAGTTGGGGCCATAGCCGGCTTCGTTACCCAAAGACCAGATCACAACAGAAGCGCAGTTCTTATCACGAATTACATTGCGTTTCTGACGATCCAGATTTGCCTCTTCAAACATAGGATCGCAAGCCAGCTTGCAGTAGTTGTCTACCCAGTTGCCGCCAATGAGCGGTACAGTACCATGAGACTCCAGATCAGACTCGGAGATCACATAGAAACCATATTCGCTGCACAGCTGCGGGAACCAAGGCGCATTGGGATAATGGCTGGTACGGATCGCATTGATGTTATGCTCCTTCATCAGGATCAGATCCACCATAGCCTGTTCCATGCTAATGGTATAACCGGTGAAAGGATCACTGTCATGACGATTTACACCACGGAATTTAACCTTCTGACCATTGATCAGGATTACACCCTTTTTCACTTCAATGGTACGGAAACCGATCTTCTGAGCGATCACTTCTTCTTCGCATTCCAAAATCAAAGTATACTGCTGAGGATCTTCGGCATTCCACTTAATAACATCTTCCACTTCGAAAGCAACATTGCCGCCTTCTACATTTTTCTCGCCAACGATCTCCCCTTCGGGATCCATCAGGGTAGCTTTTACAGGAACGCTGCCGCCAACATAGTCAACATCTACGCTCAGAGTACCATCTTGATAATCGTTTACCAGATCCACATGAGCAAAGAAATCGCGGATGTGATTCTGGGGACGCAGCATCAAATATACATCGCGGAAAATACCGCTCATACGCAGCTTATCCTGGTCCTCCAGATAGCTGCCATCGCACCACTTCAGCACCAGTACGGTTAGGTCATTGTCACCTTCAACCAGCAGATCGGTAATATCGAACTCACTGGTGGAATGACTTACCTGACTATAACCGGCAAACTGGCCGTTCACCCACACATAAAAGCAGGAATCTACGCCTTCAAAGCCCAGGTAGTAACGATCGGTGCCTTTATCTTCGATTTCGAAATCACGCTGGTACACACCACAAGGATTCTGTGCAGGCACATAGGGCGGATCGTAGGGGAAGGGATAGTTTACATTGGTGTACTGATGACGATCATAACCATGATTCTGCCATACAGAGGGTACGGGGATCTGGTCATTGGCGATATACTCGGTCCAGAAATCGTCGGGCAGGTCATATACGCTATCGAAGTAGCGGAAGCCCCACATACCATTCAGCAGCAAAAATCTGTCGGACATCTCACGATCGCCGATCAGTGCCTCATCTACTGTGCTGAAAGGCACATAATAGGAGCGGTTGTCCACATTACCCACATGAAGGGTATTGGGATCTTCATAATACTTGATAATGTTCATAATTTACCTCCAGGTAACATTTTCTTATCTTAGCATCGTTAGCAGCAGGCGGCGCAGCCGCCAAACCTCAGAACCTTATGAGCGGCTCCGGGCCAATGCGCTCAGACGCGGCATTGCATAGTTAAAGAACATTTGATAGGACTTACAATAATAGTTGTGGGAAAGTCGTCCTTCCACAAGGGGCTCGCGATTGCGGCGGCACCCTCCTCGGCAGATGGGACCCCACTGACAGCGCTTGCAAGCTTCGTCGATTTCCCGCGACAGCGGGATGAAGCCCAGGGCATCACGATTACGATTTACTTCCTCAAAGCTGTCGGTATTTAGGTTGCCGATGCGATATTCATCTAGTACATAGAAATCACAGGGATACACACTGCCATCTGCTTCTATGACATGTTGGCGACTGCAGCTTCCACTCATGCCACAGGTTTGGGGACGCCCGCCCCGGAGCATGTTGATGAGATTGATGAAGTAGCCAATGTATACGAATTTACCTTTTTCCAGATCCTGATACCATAGGTCGAACAGGTCGCAGAGGAACTGCCCGTACATTTCAGGGGTCAAAGAGTAGGTCTGCTGACCTTCCTGTTCGTAGAGCGGATCCAGGCAGGCGATGTATTGTTGATAGTTGAAGCCCTGTTTGCTGAAGTAGCCGTAGGCTTTTCCAATGCTGCGGGCCAATTCGCGGGTGACCACGATTAAAATGTTGAACTCAGCCTTGTGGCGAGTCAGAATCTGAGCAGCACGGACTACGCGGCTGTGGGTGCCTTTTCCGGCGGCATCCAGGCGATTGGTATCGTGGATATCTTTGTTACCATCCATGGAAAGTCCTACAAGAAAGTGATGTTCTGCAAAGAACTCGGCCCATTCATCATCGATGAGATAGCCATTGGTTTGAATGGCATGGCTGATGCGAATACCGCGGGTGTTGTGCTTTTTCTCGATTTCAATGAGTTTTCTATAAAAGTCCAGCCCTCGCAGAGTGGGCTCTCCGCCTTGAAAACCAATATCCAAAGCGCCTTCCGTTTCAGCTAACGCTTTTTGAATGATGGTTTCCAGCGTTTCCAGACTCATCATTCCATAGTTTTCCTCTTCGCGCTTACTGGTTTCATCCATATAGAAGCAATACCGGCACCGCATATTGCAACTGCCGGATGCGGGTTTGATCAATAAATTAATGGGTGGCATAGTGCCTCCTATATATTTGGGAATCATTGTCATTATATCACTTTTAGAGGGTGCGTGACAAGGTGTTATTCCGTTTTCCCCTAAATTCCTACCACTCTTTCTTCCAGTCTATCAATTTCATATTGATTTACTGAAAATTTGGAGCTATTATATAAGGAAGAAACTCCTTCAAATCGAGGCCCTTACTTATGAAAATTTTTTTATTAGAAGCAAAACGACAACTTCTTGAAATTTGGCAATGGGCTAATCAGCGTCCGCCCCTCCATCTCAGCCATAAGTGGCTGGCCATTTGGCTCATCTCTTTTGCTTCATGGATCATGGAAACGATGTACTGTTCGCTCACGGCTGGTCGTTTGGTGGATCGCGGTCTTTTGATCCTCCCCTTTTGTCCGATTTATGGCCTTACTGTTGGTGTCATTCATTGGCTGATTGGCACTCCTCTGGAAGGTGGACTCCTTTTAAAGCGCTGCCAACCCGGTCGAAAAAGATTCCTCATTTATTTTCTTCTGGCGATCTTGATCCCCACTACAGCCGAATTCTTTACCGGTTTATTCTTCGATGGTCTACTGGGTGTACGCCTTTGGTACTACGAAAAACAGGCTTTTAACCTGATGGGCTATGTATGCCTGCAGGTATCACTACTCTGGGGCTTTATGCTAACAGGTTTTATGCTGGTCCTCTATCCCTTCGTTTCGAAAATCGTTTCCTGGGTACCCAAGCGAATCGCCATCATTAGTGCCTCCATCATTTCAGGACTCGTAGTATTGAATCTTGGGTTCTTTTTTATACGATATCTTCCAAAGATCCTTTAAGCAAAAAGCGATACAAGCTGACTGACAGCCTGTATCGCTTTTCTCTTTATTTTGATTATTTATAGAGACCATTAAACAACAGCTTAAAAGTGCCATGGGTCTGAGCACGTTTGCTAGGAGCAAAACCGTATAGAATGGCTTCACCCTTACCGCAGGGAGCCTGCAGACAGGCAGCGCGGCCCACGATCTTCTCTTCTCCGCAAAGATAACCGCTCTTCAGCAGATTATCCTGCTGGAAACGTACGATGATGGGATACTCATCCGCATGGAAGCGATCGGTCACTTCAAATACCGGACCATTCCAATGCAGGATCAGCGCCTCACTCGGCATACCATAGCCCATGGGATGCTTCGGATCCACAATTACACGCAGAGTCGAACCCAGGTCATTGAACTGATCTCTCGGTACTTTATCCAAAATATTGCGAACCGGCAGTCCAAGCACCTTAATGGCATAATCAGAGGAGCCCTCCATCGCTAGCAGACGACCGCCCTTTTCCACAAATTCACGAATGGCAGCAGCACCTTTGTCGCCCAAACCGCTGCGATACTCCGGCGGCATGCTCTTGCTCATGGCTGCCATATAGCCTTCTCTCATCTTTGCAGGACCTTCCAGCATGGGAAGACGATCACTGGGCAGTACCAGTACATCAAAATCAGCCAGCTTACCATCCCAAATATCCTGATCCATTACGGTAGTATAGTCAAAACCGAAGTTTTCCAGAACCAGACGCATCCAGCCCTCTTCCGCATTGCCACCATAGTAACGCTGATACATGGCTACACGGGCAGCCTTCAGTTCAGTAATACCCTCAGGGCGACCAGCTTTACGAATTGCCACCGGTGTTTTCTGCCACAGACTGCGCAGAGTATCTTCGTCACCTTCCACATAAAAATCACGGTAAGGACAGTCATCAATACGCCAAGCAGCAAAGCCGGCTTTCAAAAGTCGGTTAGCCAATGCATAGGCATCGTTTTCCTTAGCACTGAGTACAAAACCACTGAGCTCTCCGTCTACAATGGGCGTATCGAAACGGGCACCGGGGCTTGCTGCACCTGCCGCTAGGGCTGCTTCCCAGTCGGTGTTGGCGCCTATGGCGCGAATCACATCGGCTTCAACCTCAAAGGGCTGACCGGCTACATCCACCTGTACGCCCATGAATTCAGCTACGGTATCAGTAGCAGAGTCCAGAGCTTCTACACCGCCCATACGGCCGCCGCGGGTCCATTTATTGTCGGGGAAGCGAGTTTCGCCCAACAAGTTCTTGATAAGACCAAACTTAGGCTGTGCCAGAGATACGATGATGTCCCCAGCCTTGTACAAACGGTTGCCCACTACGAAGTCGGCTTTGGCCTGCTGCAGCTCGATACCCTGACCCAGCAGGATGGCGATCAGTTTGCGATAGGTACCGGCATCGTACTGTTTAGCGGGCAGAATGTAGGCTACTTCGGCACTTTCGCCGCCGCGTACGGTCTGATTCAGTGCCTTCTTGGCCATGTTGCTCAGTACAGCTTCACGGTTTTTGGCCATAGTATCCAGAAGGCTCCAGGCAGCAGCATACTGGCGGTCCATAATGTCGGACAGACGCCACCAACCACCCTTCCAGGGATTGGGGAACTTGGTCTGAGGCTGCAGTTCAATGTTGCCATTAGCACTTTCCAAGGTGGCAGGATCAATATAAAGAGGAGTTGCCAAACGGGCGCTGGCAGATTCGGTCAACATACCGGGAATGTTATGGCTATTGGTAATCCAATGATAGCCGTAGTGACCCCAAGAGGGGAAGGACATATCGCTGCCCACGCCGTCCAGGCCTTCGGCTTCCATATGATAGGCCATGTTAGCACCATACCAGTTTAGCTCACGCCAAACCAACGGATCGGTGTCGGGACGAATGGGATTTTTATAAGGAACGATAAAGATACGGGCGCCATTACTGCCCATATGATGATGGTCTTGATAGGCCTGAGGCATCCACTCGTGGAAAATGATCTTACCCATGTAGCGAGATTCCACGATGTTTTGTGCGAAGGCATCGCGGTTATTATCATGACCGGTGTATTTATGATACAAAATCGGATAATGACAGCCCTCGTAGGGAGTGTCCAGGGTGGATTTGTAGAAATCGGTAACCATGATCTGACCGTCGGGATTGAAACAGGGTACCATAATGAACACTACTTCGTTTAGAATGCGCAGAGTGTCGGAGTCATTCTTGGTGGCCATGTCATAGGCCAGGATGGGGGCCATCTGAGTGCCGCCGATCTCGGTGGCGTGCAGGCTCATGCTTTGTACGCATACAGCTTTGCCCTTCTGTACCAGTGCGTCAATATCTTCTTGACTCAGGCCTCGTGGATCTGCCAGTGCCATACTGGTTTTGCGGATCTCTTCCAGGTTCTCAAAGTTTTCCGGCGAGGTGATAATGACCTCAAGGAAGGGTTTACCCTCGGTGGAGGGGCCCATGTTAATGGTACGAACACGGTCAGACTCCTGATCCAGCAGGTCAAAATATTTTACAATTTCATCCCAACGGGCCATGGTACGATCGGTGCCCAAGGGATATCCGAAAAATTGCTCAGGAGATGTGATTTGTCGCATAATAATTTTCCTTTCTGAATCGTACTGCCATCGGCCAATACGCTTCTATGGATTTTATTTCGTGTTTTTAAATTTGTTTTATTATACTACGGCGAAGCGTTCGCCTGCAAGATGCAATTGTGTTTTTATTTTTCTGGACAAGTGCCCGCATTCGTGCTATGATTAGGCTTACTTAAACAACTTTAAAAAAGGAGACTTACCGACTATGAGTTATGAATGGTCTTTAGACGTATTCTATAAGGGTATTAACGATCCGGCTCTGGCTGCTGACATGGCTAAGCTGGAAGAGAAAACCGCTGCTTACAAGCAGCTGATCGCCGCACTGGGTACCGAAGAACCCGCCGCTGCCCTGCGCAAGGTAATCGATATTAAGGAAGAAATGGCCGTACTGACCCGTCGCTTGGGCGGCTACTTCAGCCTGCGCCGTTCTGCCAACAGTGCAGATTCCGAAGGCGCCAGCTACCAGACCAAAATCGGTACTTTAATGGCAAGCACCGCTAAAGAAAATGTTATGTTTGAAAAATATGCCGGCACTCTGGAGAACTTGGAAGAAATTCTGGACAGCGACGAAGTGCTGAGCCAGTATAAGTTCTATTTTAGCCAGATCCAGAAGGCTGTAGCTCACAAGATGAGCGACGAGGCCGAAGCAATCTTCGCCCGCATGAACATCAGCGGCGGCAAGGCTTGGGGTGACCTGGTATCTGATCTGACCGCTAACGTAGAAGTTGACTACAAGGGCGGCAAAACTAACCTGTCCACCATCCGCGGCCTCGCCGAAAGCGATGACCAGGCAGAGCGTAAAGCTGCGTACGAAGCTGAACTTGCCTGCTACAGCAAGATCAAGGACTCCATCGCCTATGCGCTGAACAGCATCAAGGCTCAGGTAAATCTGGAAGCCGAGCTGCGTGGTTTTGAAAATCCGTTGGAAATGACTCTGAATCAGTCCCGCATGCAGAAATCCACTCTGGACGCCATGCTGGAGGCTATGCGTGAATACCTGCCCAAGTTCCAGGAATACCTGAAACACAAGGCTAAACTGCTGGGCCATAAGAACGGTTTGCCCTGGTATGATATTTTGGCTTCCATGGGCGCAGCTTCTGCTCAGAACTTTACCGTAGAAGAATCCCGCGACTACTTGGTAGAGCATTTTAACTCCTTTGCGCCCGATTTGGCTGAGATGGTAGAACGCGCCTACGACGAAGGTTGGATCGATTTCCTGCCGCGTAGCGGCAAAGTGGGCGGCGCCTTCTGCTCTAACGTACCCTTCCTGAAACAGAGCCGTGTGCTCACCAACTTCACCGGCAGCTTCGGCTCCGTTGTTACCCTGGCACATGAACTGGGTCATGCCTACCATGGTCAGCAGATCCAGGATCATCGTCCGCTGAACACCATGTACACCATGCCTGTAGCTGAAACCGCATCCAACTTCAATGAACTGATCATTGTAAACGATGCCATTGCCAAGGCCAGCGGTGAAGAGAAGATCCGTCTGATCGAGAGCCAGATCCAGGATTGCACTCAGATCATCGTAGACATCTACTCCCGCTTCCTGTTCGAAGACGAAGTGATCCGTCGCCGTAAAGATACCTTCCTGTATGCTAAGGATCTGGAGGAGATCATGCTGAATGCTCAGAAAGAAGCCTTTGGTGACGGCCTGGATCCTGACTATCTGCATCCTTGGATGTGGTGCTGCAAGAGCCACTACTACCGTGCAGGTCTGAGCTACTACAACTTCCCCTATGCCTTTGGTGGTTTGTTCTCCCGTGGCTTGTACGCTAAGTATTTGGAAGAAGGCGAAGCCTTCCTACCTAAGTACCGCGCCCTGCTGAATGCTACCACCGTGGACACCGTTGAGCATGTAGCCGGTATTGCCGGTATCGACCTGACTCAGCCTGAGTTCTGGAGAACCAGCTTGCAGGTGATTGCTGATAAGATCGACGAGTTTATTGCTGAAACAAGTAAATAAGAAAATAGCCAAAAGGGCACCCTTCGACTGCTACAGTGGTATGCAGATCTCAGGGTGCCCTTTTAGCTTTTATTTATTGGTTTCAAAATCAACTTCCTTTCAAAACGTTACGGAAGCTCCTTTTTTCCTTTTGTTTATATCGGCAGTTTTTGCTTTATCACTTTTTTATTTGATTTCGCAATCAACTGCTTTTCTTTTATGCCTTCGGACCGATGCAGAGTTCTTCGGCGTATTCTTTCATAGCTTCGATGCAAAGGGAGGCGACGTCTTTTACTTCCATGCCCAACATTTCACAGCCTTTGCGGATCACCTCTCGGTCGCACTTGGCGGCAAACTTTTTGTCTTTGAATTTCTTCATGAAGCTTGCAATTTCCATGTCGGTGATGCCGGCGGGGCGCATTCTGGCGGCAGTCTGAATAATACCAGTCAGTTCATCTACAGTGAAGAGTGCCTTTTCCATGTTGGTAAGGGGCTGGACGTCGTTCAAGTGACCATAGCCATGAGCCAGGATCGCTCTTACTTCTTCAGGCGTTACGCCGGCGGCCAGCAGGGGTTCTTCGGTGTGTGCCAAATGCTCTTCCGGATACTGCTCATAGTCGTAGTCATGCAGATAGCCAATGGCGGACCAGTACTGCGGATCCTCACCAAAATGTTTAGCCAGGCCTCCCATGGCTATGCTTACGTTTTTAGCATGAAGGAACAGATGCTCCTCCGTTGTGGTTGTATTTAAAAGTTCTTTTGCTTTATCTAAAGTCAGCATATTTTTTACTCCTTATCTATTTCAAGCATATGTCGGCGGTTAAAACTGCCATTTTGTGTTCCAACCTTTTTCTTGAATATAGCCTTCCAGGTTTTCACTGGTTACAAAGCGGGCAATGCTATCTTCGAAACCAACGGCAATTCCGGCGCACAAGGTTCCAAGTTCCACAGCACTGATGAGCTCAGTTTCCCCATAGGAAAGATCGTCGCGGCCCTTTTGGAAGGGATACCCATGTACCAGTCCCGCCATCATACCTCCCAAACAGGCGTCACCGGCTCCGGTGGTATTCACAACTGCAGTGGAAAGGGGCGGAACTTTTTCAGCTTTTCCTTGATAAAACGTAAGTGCTCCGTTTTTACCTAAGGTGATGAGAAGCATCATTTCTGAATTGATTTGCTTCAACCGATCATACAGCGTTTCAAAATCATTCGGATCGTCCAGCTGGAACGCACTCGCCATTGCCATCGCTTCTTCTTCATTCAATGCAATGATATCGCACAGCTGCGGCATGTCGCTCTCAACGAAATCCACCGCTTCCGCCATGGGAACAGAGGCCACACATAGCGCCTGCTTTTCACGGCCGATTTGAAGCAACTCTTTACGTGCTTCCAGACTTACCTCCGGAATGGCGGCTACCACCGTGTGACAATCGATTCCGATCTGCTCCATGCACTCTCGAATGTAGGCCGGTGTCACGCACTGTGTGGCATTATTCGTAGCCGTAAAATTACAGCCTTCTTTATCGGGATACTGCAGACAGATACTCAGCATGGTACCATATTCCGAACTCTTACCCACATATTCTGCCTTCATACCTATCTCTGCCAGATCTTTTACCAATGCCTCGCCCATAGCATCTGCACCCACATAACCAATGGGGTACACGCAGGCTTTCTCTATCAGTAATTTCGTTGTGTAATATAACACAATATGCTGCTTGCAGTAATCTTTGGCATCACTCAGCTCCACCAATCTGGATTCGCTGCGTCCCAGAGTTTCGTTCTGTCTGCTCAAAAACAGCATTCCGGTACCGATACCGCCGGTACCCACGACTTTATTAAAAGTTCTATTCATAAGCCCTTCTCATTCTTTCCGCTTATTTTGCGTTGATCCCTCTAAACTCCCACTCAGGATGCTGAGAAAACGGATGCTCTGCTGTTTCCTCTGTGGCAACGATCAGGGCATCGGGATGCTCCTGTAAAAGAGTAATGGGATATTCCGGTGTCGGTTCAGAAAACAAGGCTACGCGCAATGCTGTCTGCTTCCAAGCACCGGTAGCAGAATATACTCTTACTTTTTTGGCCTTCAGACATTCTTTGACACCCAAGGTTACCGACATGGGCGGCAAAAACTGCCACGCAGTACCAAAATCGCGCTGAGAAAGGGCAATCATGGTGTCCCAGTTATTTTCCTGCACTCTGGCAGTGGAATTACGAATATCATCCAGAGTAACCACAGCATAGGGATTTCTTCTGGCCTGGTTGAAAGCCAAATGTCCATCCTGTCCCCAGCCGCCGAGGGTATAGTCGATCTCGGTATTCATAATGGTCTCGGTCATCCAATGTACATTATCCGGTGTCAGATAATGACGGTTTTCCACCGGAACCTGCAGCTCTTTATCCACCGCCTCATAAAAATAGCGATGCATAAAGGTACGGAAGTTATTCGGATCATTTTCCGGAAGCAGTTTTGCCTCCCAATCCAAATTTTCATCCATATGAAAGCAAGTCATATTTTTAAGAGAAACCCGCTCGGTGTTGACCATTCTAACAAAGGGCTCGTACCACTGTTTTGGACCACAGGGCACAATGGCATGATAGGCTCTGCCTTCCGCATTTGCCTGTTTAATGTCATCTACAAAATCCCGCGCCATCTTCTCACCCAACGCGTCTCCATCTTTTACAATTTCAAAGGGAACCTTTCTTCCCGGCGCAGTCAGCAATTCTTCTCTAGGAATGCAGCACCACTCATATAATTTTTTCAGATCCATCACGCCTTCTCCTGTTCTTTTGCCTGTAGCTTTTCTGCGAATTCGATATAAGGAGCAAATTGCAATTTCGGTCTGGGATCCAGAGCCAAATACAGTTCCAAATAGGATCCATTACCGGTTCTTCTGGTTTCTCTTGCGTTTACAAGATCTTTAATGATAGCGCCTTGAGAACGATATGCCTCAATACCCTCCCGTACGATTTTCTCCTCTAATTCGGGTGCCCCGATCATCATATTAGCTCGCAAATTGCCGGTTCTTCCTGCCAGCATCATATCTTCCGGTGAAAAGTCCGCCCAAACAGAGTATTCCATCACCGTGGAAAGGCTCGTTGCTCTACCCCAATCCGGCAAAATCGGATCGGTAGACTGAGGCGCATCATACATACCCACTTCGGAAACAGCGGTATGATCCGCATGCTCTCGGTAATGGTTAGGAATCAGAAGTCTGGTAATCTTCTTTTCTCTTAAAAACTGAATGACTCTGGGAAAAGTACCCGTCCGCTGCTCATCCAACTGCCAACCCACATAGGCTGCTGCAGAAAAATCGCTGTAATCCAAAAAGAGAATGTGATCCGCCGGAACACCAATTTTACCATAGGCTTCCACCGTTTCCAGTTTTCTAACACTGCAAATGCTTTCTCTTTCCTCGACCTTCGTATAGCCGGCATTGCCGCTGCAGAAAATCACAACATAGACCTGTGCACCATTTTGTGCTGCACTGCGGATAGCATAGGATGCACCAATCAACGCATCATCATCGTGGGGGCCAAACACCGCTACACTTTCCTGTTCACCCTTCCAATTCGGAAAAATCAAGGATATATCTTTCGTACAAAGCTTCTGATTAATATCGTAGAACTGGTAATTACACATAGCGAACCTCCTGTTTTGTATCAAGTTTCGAACATTTTACAAAGTTAATTAATTTATACCACAGTAAAATCTTTTTTGCAATAATAATCACGCCATAAGCTACAGCTATCATACCTTCCATATAGACAACCTGAATTGCTTCCTATATAATATAGACAACAAAAACTCGTGAGGTGACCAGCATGTTAATTACCGATCCGAATCTATTAAAACAATACAATACACCCAAACGTCTGTGGCAGGGTATCCCCAGCATCGAAGTCACTCCTAAAGGCCGCATTTTTATTACCTTCTACGCCGGCGGCGTAAAAGAACAGATCGGCAACTATGCCGTGGTGCTCAAAACCGATGACGGCATCAGCTTCTCCGAGCCCATTGCTGCCATGTATGAAGAAGATCATCGTTGTTACGACTCCTGTTTATGGATTGATCCCCTGGGTCGCCTGTGGTTGACCTGGGCCCGCAGCCCCCATGATGGCGTGTTTGGTTCCATTTGCGACGATCCCGATGCCGACGAACTGGTTTGGGGACCGGAATTTTTCATCGGCAATAACATCATGATGAACAAACCCACGGTCATCAGCACCGGCGAATGGCTCTTCCCCATTGCCGTTTGGAATTACGGCATTCGCAGTATTCCGGCTGAATACGACTCTCCCATCACTCCCAAGCTTTCCTTCGCCTACCGCACCACTGACTGCGGTAAGACTTTCGAAAAACTGGGTGGTGCCGATGTGGAAAACCGTCACTGCGATGAGCACATGATTCTGAAGCTGGAAGATGGCACCCTGCGTATGTTTGTGAGAACCCAATACGGAATCGGATATGCCGATTCCACCGACGGCGGCGTCACCTGGGGCCCCGACTTCGATTCTGGCTATGGTGGTCCTTGCTCCCGCTTCTTCATCCGTCGTTTGGCCTCAGGCCGTATTTTACTGATCAACCACCACAAGTTCTGCAAGCGCAACAACCTGACCGCCATGCTATCCGAGGACGACGGTAAGACCTTCCCCTACAAGCTGCGGATCGACGAGCGTGATCAGGTTTCGTATCCTGATGCAACGCAGGTGGAAGATGGTTCCATCTATATCACCTACGACCGCGAGCGCGGTGCCTATCTGCACAGCATGGAAGATGTGATGAAGGCGGCTCGCGAGGTGCTGATCGCCCGTATCACCGAAGAAGACATTATGAACGGCGCCCTCACCAGCGAAGGCAGCTTCCTGAAACGAGTGGCCAACAAACTGGGCGAATACGACGGCGAAGATCCCTTTGCTGCCCTATAATCTTTGCTCTTCTGCGGCATAGCCGCAAATATGACAAAAAATAAGCGTTCCTTTCGATCTCATCCAAGATCCATAAGGAACGCTTTTCTTTCACTTATGCTTTATAAGCAGGAAATTCATTTTTACGTATTTCTACCAAATCACGATAGCTGATCAGTTCTACACCATGGTCCTTCAAATATTGATGGGTGTAAGGATCGCCCATGAGCTGATACTCCCAAACGCGGTCACGCCAGCTACGGATGATGGTCTTCATTTCATCATTTTCGATACAGGGATGTACGAAAGTTTCCGTGATTCCTTCAGGAATATTGACCCATATCTTTAAGATTTCTTCGCGGTAGTGCTCATAGCTGGTGCGCAGATCCTCGGTCCAATTGGGCATCAGCAGATAGTTGGGCATAGGTACGCCATATTTCTGCGCCCAGGGACGGATCATCCCCAACAACTGCTGTTGCATTTCCATGGGAATACCCGGAAAAGGAATCAACTCATGAGCATCGGTGAACAAACGAAACGCCTTACCATATTCACCACAGATCCGCAGCGTCAGTTCCATCACCTCGAAACGACCGGTGTTATGACCATACAAAGAACCCATATGGTTGTCTAAGTGAGAGGGCTCCATTCCCCAAGCTCTTGCCTGCTCGATCTGTGCCTTCAGCTCCGCTTCCAGTTCTTTCAGATCGGCACGGGACTCCGCGTCAGCCGCATGGTGCGTCATAAATCCATTCTCTTCCTTCAATGACTTCGCACCGGTCAGCGGACCCCACTTGTAAGTATCCCACTCACTGGTAGTGGTTAAGTGCACACCTATCGCATACTGCGGATTTTCCGCTGCAAAGCGGGCCGCTTCCTCTGCCGCCGGACAAGGGATCATCACGGTGGAAGATTTCAAACATCCTCTTCTAAACAGGTCAAACACTGCCTCATTGGCAGCCCTGCACATGCCGAAATCATCGGCATTTACGATCAAATATTTAGCCATTCTTATTTACCAAGAAGTCCTACTTTTTTCTTCACTTTGCTCAGAGTTCTCTCCGCAATGCGGCTTGCCATCTCGGCGCCCTTGCGATAGGTCTCCTCCAAGTATGCCTTATCTTTGCTCAGGCGGGCAAAGTTCTCACGAATCGGACGCAGCGCCTCAGCCACAGCCTCACCAACCGCCAACTTGAAATCACCATAGCCCTTGCCGGCAAATTCATTTTCGATCTGCTCAAAGCTGGCACCGGTCATAACAGAATAAATCGTCATCAGGTTGTTGATACCATCCTTACCTTCACGATAGCATACCTCGCGTTCGCTGTCGGTTACGGCACGTTTGAACTTGTTAATGATCACATTAGGCTCATCCAAAATACTAATGGTGGCATTTAAATTCTCATCAGATTTAGACATCTTCTTAAGCGGATCCTGCAAAGACATGATCTTAGCACCGGCCTTGGCAATATAAGGCTCCGGTACTTTAAATACATTACCGTACAGATTATTAAAACGAGCACATACATCGCGGGTAAATTCCAAATGCTGCTTCTGGTCCGCACCAACGGGAACCAGATCCGGCTGATACAACAGAATATCGCCAGCCATCAGCACAGGATAGGTAAACAGACCAACATTAACGTTGTCGGCATGCTTAGCAGACTTATCTTTAAACTGAGTCATACGACCCAACTCGCCAAACTGTGAATTACAATTCAAGATCCATGCCAGCTCTGCATGAGCAGTCACATGGCTCTGGATGAACACCAGGCTCTTCTCCGGATCAATACCGCAGGCCAGCATCAGGGCGAAAGCATCCAGAGTCTGCTTACGCAGCGTTGCCGGATCCTGACGTACTGTCAAAGAATGCAGATCCGCAATAAAAAATGCGCTGTTAAACTCCTCCTGCATTTGACCCCAGTTACGAACCGCACCAATATAATTACCCAGAGTAAAAGTACCCGTGGGCTGAATACCACTCAAAATTACTTTCTTACGTTCAGGCTTAGCTTCTGCCTGCACATTCTGAACAACTTCGCTCATTGCAATATCTCCTCTATATAAAATAATTGAAAGCTTCATATTATCTAGTTATTATAAATCTTCCCTGCCCACTTGTCAACGCATCGAAATCAATATACAATAAGAAAAACCCGAAAAACTACGAGGTACTCCATGATCTTTAAAATAGCCATTCTGCAGCAGCGCGCCAAATACCGTGCCTGCGAATATAACACCCAGACCATCATCGATCAAATGGCGGCCGCCGGCCGAAACGGGGCGGATATTCTCCTCCTTCCCGAGGCCTACATTACCGGCTATGAACTGCCCATCAGCTATGAAGAAGCCTTAGACGAAAAAAATCCGTACATCGACCGTATTTGCCACGCGGCTCGCGAGTACCACATTGGTGTGATCGCCACTGCCTTTACCAAAGGACACTTAAAACCCCGCAACACAGCATGGGTCATCAATAAAGAAGGCCAGATCTTGCTCAAATACGATAAGGTCCACACCTGTGATTTTGCCGACGAGTCCTGCTTGGAATGCGGCGATGATTATTATGTATGCGACTTCCACGGCATTCAGCTCGGCATCATGATCTGCTATGACCGCGAATATCCGGAAAGCGCCCGTATCCTCATGATGAAAGGTGCTGAAGTCATCCTTCTTCCCAACGATTGCTATAGTATGAAGCCTCGCTTGGATTGTCTATCCACTCGAGCCTACGAAAATTTGGTAGGTATCGCCATGGCGAATCCTCCCGGAGAAAATGCCGGAGCCTCCTGTGCTTTTGGTCCTCGCTGTTGGGATCGCAATGGCCTTTGTATTAACAATGCCCTTCTGATCGCTGACGAATTGACAGCGGGACTATTCTATGCCGAATTTGACATGGACGATATCCGTGATTTTCGCGAACACGAAATGATGGGCAATACATTCCGTAAAGTTCATGCCTACATGCCCCTACTGGATGGCGAGATCCACCATCCCTTTGAGCGCCGTCGGGGCAAGTGGGACAGAGCCTTTCCTGATAGAGAGTATCTGGCCCGTATCGCTCAGACGGAGGCATTGAAATTCTATCACGGAACGCTTCCCGCCGTTCCCTCCAATCTGCAAGAGATCGTTTCCCATTTCCCCAACTGGACAATAGAAGAAGCTGATAGCCTATGGTGTGCTGCCTTTGTGTATCACTGTGTGAAAAAAACCGGATTCGACCTGCCGGTCCGCCCGACGAATTGTTCAGCCGGAAGCTTGGCCGGTTGTCTTTCCTGGGAACAATGGGCTCTGGCCGATCCACGGATCACCTATATAAAAGGAAGCGATTCGTCCTTTTTGCCGCTGCGCGGCGATATTGTGCTGTTCGACCGTGTATTTGAAGACAAAGAGCACGATCACATGGGTATCGTACTGGCGGTTTCCGACACGACGATTACGACAGCGGAGGGTAATGTGAATAACATGTCGGCGATTTTGGAGCGCCCTCGGGATACGCACATACGGGCTGTGATTCGAATTACAAATGGTTTAACTTAAAAAGGATCGACCTGCAACAGGTCGATCCTGATTTTTTGTGTTTTACAGTTTGGAGTAACCGTAACTGTTTACCAACGCATCCAACTTCTGAGCCTGCTTGCACATGGGGCAATCAGCGGGAGCATAGGCAGCGTAGTCAGGCAACTTAGTGGGATCGAAAGCGGAAACTACTTTGTACTCATCTACCTTGTCAACAGTTGCAAAAGCAGCAGCGATACCGGCTACATAACCGCCATAGTATTTGATGGCCTCGATGGCAGCTTTGGCAGTATTACCGGTTACAACGGAGGCAGCCAGCACCAGAACATGCTTGCCATGGATCATGGGGGCGATATTGTCGCGGAAGATCAGCTGGTTGTTTGCAGTCAACTCGGGGGTTACTACATAAATGGTCTGATGAGCATTCATATTGGCAAAATCATTTTTGGTCAATGCATCTGCCAGACAGGTACCGATTACCTGAGTGCCATCCAAGCAAATGATGGTATCGATAATCGTACTGGTATGGTAATGCGGCAAAATCTCCTGTGCCAAAGCCTTAGCCTCAGACAGGCGTGTTTTGTGAGTGGTAATATCGATATAGTAGTTGGTATGGCTGTGCATGGTAGCAAAATGGCCCTTAGCCACACGCAAAAATAAATTACCATTCTTGGTAGGGATTTTAATACTTGAGTTCGACGGCATATTCTTATTCCTTCCTTTCACAGAATCTTTAATACGAAGACAAATGTGTAATTGTTATTGTACAGCATCTGCACAAAAAACACAAGTGTCTTTTTGATTTTTCAAAGAATTTTTCGGCCTGTTGCAATTTATTCGGTGATTTGTTAGAATAAATCCAGCTATTAAAAGGAGATATATTTATGGACTTTTCCAACATTGCCATCGCTTTGTGCAAACTTTTTTCTTTGCTGATCGTTGGCTACTTTCTCAACAAAAAGAAGATTCTCGATTCACATATCAACACAGGTCTATCAGCCTTGCTGCTGAATGCCACGAACCCCGCTCTGATCCTCTCTTCTCTGGGTGCCACCGGAGGGGTGGCGAAGGGAGATGTGAGCAAGCTTCTGGTGTTTGGCTTGTGTTTTTATATTATGCTGCCCATCTTTGCCTGGTTGATCGTACATCTGCTGCGGATCCACCCTTCCAAACGGAGCATTGCCCAGCTTCTGATCATCTTTTCTAACACAGGCTTTATGGCAATTCCTATTTTGCAAACATTATATGGCGATGTTTCGGTGTTCTACAGTAATATTTTGAATCTGCCCTTTAACTTTTTATTCTTTTCCTATGGCGTTTATCTAATGAACCGGGAAACAGCAGGAGCCTCTGGCGGCAAACTGAACTGGCGCAAATTCGTTAATCCGGGAATTGTGGCTAGCGCCATTGCACTGCTGCTGTATTTCTGTAATATTACGCTTCCTAAGGTGGCTACCGAAACCTTCAGCTTTTTAGGTAACATGACACCGCCTCTATCTATGATTATTTTAGGCAGCGTGTTGGCAGAATATCCGCTCTCCAGTATTTTTAAAGATCTAAAAATCAATTTGATGCTGATCGTAAAGCAGCTACTGCTGCCGGTGATAGCTACCGTTTTAGCTCATCTGGTATTTACTGACCCTGTCATCACCGGTATTATTACCTTAACATTTGCTATGCCCTGTGCTACCATGACAGTTATGCTCAGTAAAGAATATAAAAGCGACACTCTTACTGCTTCGGCGGGCGTGGTATTCACGACTGTGCTGTCACTGATTACGATTCCGGTTGCCTTTATCCTATTTGTTATATAATGTCATTTTTGCAGCTTTGCTGCACTATATAATAAGGAAGATTTTTATGAAACTAACAACGCAATGTTATATTCGGTGCGAAGACAAGGTCCTGATGCTGCACCGTATTAAAAAGAAGATCGATATCAATCAGGGTAAGTGGATCGGTATCGGCGGCAAGATCGAGGGTGGCGAAAGCCCCGATGAGTGTGTGCGCCGTGAAGTACTGGAAGAAACCGGTCTGATCATTCATGATCCCAAGTTACGGGCCATTGTGACCTTTAACTTCGAAAGTCCTCAGCCGGAACTAGAGGATTGGGATGTGGAGTATATGTTTGTGTATACTTGCGAGCAGTTTTCCGGTGAACTGACCAAGGTCTGCGATGAGGGCGAACTGGCTTGGGTGCCGGAGGCTGAAATTGATGCTTTGCCTCAATGGGAGGGCGATCGATTGTTTTTGAAGCCGATTTTAGAAGGCGCACCTTTCTTTTCCATGAAATTAAATTACCGCGGTGATTCGCTTATTAATTATGTGACCTTTGGGGAGGATATGGTTCTATGAAAAAAGAACGACGATTGAATAAGGCCATGTTTGCCGTGATTTTTGCTCTGGCTTGGCCCACCATGCTAGAGCAGCTGATGCAGACAGCGGTACAATACATCGATACCGCCATGGTTGGCTCTTTGGGAACTCAAGCTACCGCGGCCGTTGGTGCCACCAGCACCGTGGGCTGGTTGATTGGAAGTACCATTTCTGCCACCAGCGTTGGCTTTTTATCGTTTATCGCCAGAGCCTGCGGTGCCGGCGATCGCGAAGGCGCACGCCGCTCTGTTTCACAGGCCGTGTTAGCCACCTTGGTACTGGGTGTGATCTTTACCATTCTGCCTTTGGCTCTGAGCGGTCTGGTTCCGGTGTGGATGCAGGTGGACTCATCCATTCATGATTTGGCTTCTCAGTATTTCTTCATTATATATATGCCCATGCTGCCACGAACTGCCAGCATTATTTTCGGTACGGTACTGCGTGCCGCCGGCGATACGAAAACGCCCATGAAGGCGGGTATTGCCGTCAATGTGATCAATGTGATATTGAACTTTTTGCTGATCTACCCCACCCGTCGGCTTTCTCTTTTAGGCTTTGAGTTTACCATGCCCGGTGCCGATATGGGTGTGATCGGTGCAGCTGTGGCCAGTGCCCTTGCTTTTACCGTGGGTGGTATTCTAATTACTGTTGCCATGTGGAAACATCCTCTGGTGTCTCCCCGCGGTCAAAAGCTTCGTCCGGATCCTACGATTTTGAAGCCCTGTATGAAAGTGGCTTTCCCGAATATGCTGCAGCGTTTCGGAACCTCTTTGGGTTATGTGGCCTTTGCTTCCATGATCAATTCTTTAGGTGATGTATCCACCGCGGCTCACACCATTGCCAACACGGTGGAATCACTGTTTTACATACCCGGTTACGGTATGCAGACCGCAGCCGCCACTTTAGCAGGTAACGCCTATGGTGCTAGAGATCGCCAGAGAATGAAGGATCTGGCCTCCATGTTCATTCCCATTGAGATCATTTTGATGATTTTCTCCGGCGGCATGCTGTTCATTTTTGCAGAGCCACTGATGGGACTTTTCTCCACCAGCACCGCCGTAATCGCCCTCGGTACCACAGTACTGCGAATGGTAGCAGTATCGGAGCCCTTCTATGGATTTTCCATTATCATCGAAGGTATGATGCAGGGTGTTGGCCGTACCAAAGCTCCCTTTGTTTATAATATTATCGGCATGTGGGCAGTGCGCATTATTGGCACCTTCCTTTGTACCCAGTTGTTAGGTTTCGGTCTGATCTCCGCCTGGGCCTGCATGATCGCCCATAATCTGCTGATCTGCATCCTGTTCATGATTAGTTATGTAAGAGGCAGTTGGAATCCTCTACATTAAAAGATTGCACTTTTAGAGCACTACAGTGGTATGTGCGTCTAAAAGTGCAATCTTTTTTATAAAACAATTTCAGATGGCTATTGAAGAGCAAGGGATTTCTGTTTTAGATTCAATGGCGAAATAAACAACAAGGCCCGCCTGCGGGGCACGAGCGCATACCACTGTAGCGCGAGAGCCCCCAGGCGGGCACTATTTTTATTTCTTCTCAGGTGCAAATCCCATTGCTTTGATTCGCTTGCGCAGCCAACCACCCTGCAAGTAATAAATGCCGAAGGTGGTAGAAGTTACCGTCCAGGTTACGCCATAGGCCAGGGCCAGCATCATTACGGAATTCCAGATGCTTACCACGCCGAAGATCCAAACCACACGCAGCAGGCAAACACCTACGCAGGTGATAATGGTGGGCATAAGGGAATCGCCGGTTCCACGCATGGCGCCGGAGAATACTTCGATGGGCACATACATCACATAGAAGGGGTTGATATACCAAACTACCTTCATACCCATATCGATTACTTCCGGATCGCTGGTGAAAATACCAAGAATCGGGCGGCCAAACACGATGGTCACCAAAGCAATCAACCCAATGGTCACAATAGCCATACCCATGCAGACCTTTACGCTCTTACGTACACGATCGTACTTCTGAGCACCGAAGTTCTGACCCACAAAGGTGGTAATCGCCACACCAAAGGCGCTGACTACCATCCAGTTGATGGAACACATACGATCATGAGCTGTCCATGCAGCTGCAGTTACCGAACCGAAGGAGTTAATGCCCGCCTGAATGATCAGATTGGACACGCTATACATAGTGGACTGCAGACCGGAAGGAACACCGATCTTCAGAATCTCGCTCAAAATGCTGCGGTCAAAACGGATCTGTTTCAGATGTAGCTTGGCTTCGCCGTCCAGACGCATCAGATGGATCACCACCAGAACCGCACTTACTACCTGAGAGGCTGTGGTGGCCAGTGCAGCACCGGCTACACCCATGTGCAGAACCACAATACAGAACAGGTCGAGCACAATGTTCACAATACAACAGATCATCAGGTAGATCATGGGGCGCTTAGAATCACCCAGCGCACGCATAATACCGGAACCTACGTTATAGATTACCAACGCAATACCACCGGCAAAATACACCATGGTATACAGCTTAGCGTCTTCAAATACCGCATCGGGCGTGTTAGTCAGCTTCAGTACAGAAGGTGTAAAGATCAGACCCAATACTGTGATCATAACACCCGCCGCAATGGCCAACGCCATGCCGGTGTGTACTGCTTTACTCACGCCTTCACCATCACCCGCGCCACAGCGCTGGGATACAACTACCGTGGCACCGGAAGCCATACCGGTGAAGAAACCAACCAGTACACCGGTAAGTGCACCGGCTGCACCTACCGCAGCCAGAGCATTGGTGCCCACATAACGACCAACAATAATGGTATCGATGGTGTTGTACATCTGCTGGAAGAAGGTTCCCAGCAGAATCGGGAAGAAGAACATCAACAGTTGTTTCCAAATCACGCCTTCGGTGATATTGGTAACACTCATTTTTTTACGAGCTCGCATATGCTTCTCCTTTACAGAATTACAGAGCTTCGGGAACGTTGGCATCAATGGCAGCCTTCAGCTCGGCAATGATGCGCTTGATTTCAGGAATTACTTGGTCTACAGGAGCCTTTACAGCGATGGATTTGTCGCGGGTCACGATCTCGATCACCTGCTGTTCCAGGTTCTTGGGGCTCACAACCACACGTACCGGTACACCCAGCAGGTCAGCATCGGAGAACATGGCACCGGGACGGATGTCACGATCATCGTAAATAACCTCGATGCCCTCAGCCTGCAGATTTTTATACAGCTTATCGGATACGCCCTTTACTTCCTCGTTATCGGCACGCAGGCAGCATACATGTACCTGCCAGGGAGCGATGGTAATGGGCCAAATGGGACCGTAGTTGTCATGCTTAACTTCAGCAACAGAAGCGCACAAACGGCCAACACCAATACCGTAGCAGCCCATGATAGGATACTGGCTATTACCCTCGGAATCGGTATAGGTCATGCCCATGGATTTGGTGTACTTGGTACCTAGCTGGAAGATGTTACCTACTTCAATACCACGGGAGATGGTCAAAGCGGGCTTACCGCAGTGGGGGCAAATGCCGCCGTCCACAGCCTTAGCCACATCGGCGAAGGTCACCTCGCCAAAGTCACGAGCCAGATTCATACCCGTGAAGTGATAATCCTCTTCGTTAGCGCCGCAAACCAGATTATCGATGCCCTGCAGAGAGCTGTCGAAGATCACAGTTACGTCTTTGCTGATGCCCACAGGGCCGATGAAACCAGCCACCAGAGGACTTTCCATATCGATCACAGCGGGATGAATGTTCTCGCCGATCAGGTTTTTGATCTTGGTTTCGTTGGTTTCCATGTCGCCACGAACAAATACAACCACAAAGCTGTCATCGTTGTTGCGCTGGTAAACCACGGCCTTGCAAATGCTATCCATGGGACGCTTCAGGAAAGCAGCCAGGTCCTCGATGGTCTTCACACCGGGGGTGTGAACCTTGGTCAGGTCCTCAACCGGCAGCAGATTTTCGTTCTTCACGATTACTTCAGCAGCCTCCATGTTGGCACGGTAGCCACACTCGGGACAGATCACGATGGAGTCCTCACCAATAGGAGTCAGCATCATAAACTCATGAGAAACGCTGCCGCCCATCATACCGGAGTCAGCAGCAACAGCAATAACCTCGGGCACACCGGCGCGGGCATATACACGCTCATAGGCGCGCAGGCAGCGCTCGTAGTACTGTTCCAGATCCTCCTGAGAAGTGTGGAAAGAATAAGCATCCTTCATGGTGAACTCACGCACGCGGATCAGGCCGGCACGAGGACGAGCCTCGTCACGGAACTTGGTCTGGATCTGGTAAATCATGAAGGGATATTTATTATAGCTGTTGGCAAACTCACGTACCAGCTGTACGCTGGCTTCCTCGTGGGTCATGCCCAGTACCATGGATGTATCGTTACGGTCGGTGAAACGCACCAAGGTGCTGTCCACAGCCTGGAAACGGCCGGACTCTTCCCACAGAGCGCCGGGCAGAACTACCGGGAACATAACTTCCTGGCCATCTACCATGTCCATCTCCTCGCGGATGATCTGCTCGATCTTCTGAGTAATGCGCTTAGCCGGGGTATATAAAGAGAAAATACCGTTGGCCACGGGCTTAATGTAACCGCCGCGCACCATCAGTGCATGGCTGTCTACGACACAATCGGACGGACGCTCTTTAAAACGCTCGCCTACAAGATTTCTAACTTTCATTGCTTTTCCTCCTAATGTCACGGGCAGGCCCGTTAAAATAAAAAAGCCCCGAGTCGAAATAGACTCAGGGCGAAAAACTTTTCCGTGTTACCACCTGAATTCAAGACCGCAGCAGTCTTGCACTCGTGATCCGATATCGGGGATCAGCCGATGGCGCTTCGCTTTGGTCAAGGCCGAGACCATGAACCTTTTTCCGCACCGCGGAAAAACTGCTCGCGCATAGCTCCAAGATGGGTTCCATCAAGACTTTGGAAAGGCTCGCACCGACCGCCTTTTCTCTGGGCCGCAGGCCTGATGTACTGTTTCTTTTCATCGCTAACAAAAGTACTGTAACACAGATGAATGGCGAAGTCAAGGGGATTTTCTTACAGGTTATACAGCTCGCTGTATTTCTTCACCAGATAGTCGGTGTAGTAGGTGGCATCGAACTTGCCGCAGCACATTTCCAACAGCTGACCGGGCTTGTACAGCTGACCATGGCGATGGATCTTCTCCTTCAGCCATTCGGTGATGGTGTTCATTTCGCCGCGGGCGATGAGCTCATCGATGCTGGCGCCCAGCTGCTGCTCCATGGCACTGGCCATTTGAGCGGCGTAGGCACTGCCCAGGGCGTAGGAGGGGAAGTAACCAAACGCACCGCCGGACCAATGGCTATCCTGCAGACAGCCCTTAGCATCGTCGGGCACATCCACACCCAAGTATTCTTTATACAGTCGGTTCCACTCCGCGGGCACATCGGCCACTGCAAGGGTACCGGCAATCAGCTGTTTTTCGATTTCGTAACGAACCATGATGTGATTGGCATAGGTGAGCTCATCGGCCTCAATTCGAATTAAAGAGGGTTCTGCCTTATTAATGGCCTTGTAGAGCTGCTCGGCAGTCACTCCTGCCATCTGCTCTGGGAAGATTTCCTGCATAGCCGGCAGGATCAGGGCTGCATAACCACGGCTGCGGCCCACCATATTCTCGTAGAAACGGCTCTGGCTCTCGTGAATACTCATGGACACACCACCCTGCAGGAAGGTGTGGTCGTATGCAGGGTCTCCGCCTAGCTCATACAGAGCATGGCCACCCTCATGAATGACAGCGTACATGGAGTTAGCTACCCAATCAGTGTAATAATGGGTGGTCAGACGTACGTCCTTGGTATTGAAACCGGAAGTGAAAGGATGCTCCGTTTCGGCAATGCTGCAGTGGGCGGGGTCGATACCCATAGATTCCATCAGACGATCAGAAAATCTGCGCTGAGGCTCCACCTCAAAATGTCCCCACAGGAAGGAATCATCTAACTGCTCCTTCTCGCCGATCGCCTTAATCACAGGCACCAGCTTCTCACGCAGGGTAGCAAAGAACTCATCCAGTATGGCCATGGTCAGCCCCTCTTCGTATTCATTCAGCAGCGCGTTGTAAGGCTCAATATTTGGGTTATAATAACCGGCAAACTTGCGGTTGAACTCTACGATTTTTTCCAGTGACGGAGCAAAGGCAGCGAAATCATTGTTGGCCTTGGCTTTCTTCCAGATACCCTCTGCCTCATTCAGCAGCAGTGAATAAGCAATGTACTCCTCTTCGGGAATGCGGCTGGTCTGTTCACAGCCCTTCTTTAACAGTTCTGCACGGCGCAGGATCTTTGCGTCCACTTCGCCGGCGTTTGCCAGCAAATAGTTAGCTACTTCCAAACTAGCGGGATCGGCCCATAGCTTGTAAACCACGCTGTTCAACACCTGCATGGTGCGGCCGCGGCCTTCGGCACTGTCCTCAGGTGCAGCAGTGGCAGCATCTACCCACATCACGCCCATGGCATGATTATAGGCGGCGATGGTGGCCTCCAGTTCTTCTAACTTAGCAATTGCTTCATTAATATTATTGTAGCTCATAGGTAAAAACTCCTTTGATTAAATAATTTTCGTTTGATCTGTAAATTAGGATACTCTTTTTCGATAGGGTTTTCAATATTTTTTTGTAAAGGGTGCTCTGAAAATTTATTTTGTCAGCATTTTATCCTAACCTGTCAGCCTCATCATATGGTGCTTTTAGGCTTATGGGATTGTCGATGTGTACTTTCGTTTTGTCCATTTACATTTAGAATAGTCCATTTTAAAATTGTTTTAAAATATTTACAAAAGCGAGTTGTGGCTGCTACCCGCGGCTCAGAACGGAGAACATATGCATTTTTTCATTATGGCATCGATGTCTTTCATCATGCGTACCCTGTGTAACAAAGAATTTTCCAAACGTTTTAAAACCAGCGAAACCAACATGTTTTTTAACGCAATCAGCCTGACCACCACCTGTGTGATCAGTGCTCTCATGGGGGGCATGGTTCAGCTTCCGCTGCCTCTTCTTATGTTAGCGGCCCTATTTGGTGCGCTCTTTATTGCCACGGTTTATTTCTGGGTCATCTGTTTGGCGAAGGGTCCTATGGGCCTGGTATCGCTGATCTTTGGTCTAAGCTCGGTGGTACCCATCACCGTGGGCCTCACCGTATTCCACGAACCCATGAACCTGTACAAGGGTTTAGGTCTGCTCTGTGTGCTGAGCGTGGTGCTGCTTTCCTGGAAAGATGGCGAAGCGAAAGGCAGCAAGAGCAAATATATCCCTGCTAAGGTGTGGCTGCCTCTTACCCTGTTTACCACCCTGCTGAATGGTTGCCTGAGTAGTGTTCAAAACATGGCGGTACAGTGGTCCGGCGATTTTTCCACCTCTGTGTTTAATTTTTGGGCCTTTGGCTTTGGCGCTCTGATCGGCTGGATCATCGTGCTGATCCGCAAGCTCCGCGGTACCCGTTATACCGAGATCACCGCCGCCCCCCGCTCCTTCTGGCTGCTGTCGATCCTCTGCGGTTTAGGTTCCTCCGGCGGTAATATTTTGATCATGTATGCGCTTTCTTATATTCCCTCCACGGTTTGCTACCCTCTGATGAGCACTACCAACACCGTGGTGATCTATCTGCTGTCGCTATTCTATTATAAGGAAGGCCGTTCTAAGTACGGTTATTTGATGCTGCTGATGGGTATCACCAGTATCGTACTGCTGAGTATCGCATAAATATTCTCTAGGGAGGTTTTGAATATGTTATATTTTCTGCTTTCTTCGTTATCCTTTACAGCCCGTAACCTGGTAAATAAAGAATACACCCGTCACTTTAATTCCAAAGACTCTAACCTGCTTTTCAATACCATTGGTCTGACTGTGACCGCTGTGATCTGCGCTTTTATCGGCGGACTTGAGACGCCCTCCGCTCTTCTTTTGCTGCTGGCAGCCCTGTTTGGCATCTGCTTTGTGGCCACGGTATATTTTCTGATTGTAAGCTATGCTAAAGGTCCGTTGGGTCTGGTGCAGCTGGTATACGGCATGAGTTCGGTGGTGCCGATCTGCGTGGGCGTGTTTATGTTTAATGAACCCATGAGCTGGATCAAGGGTCTGGGTCTTATATGCGTGCTGGCCGTTATCTTCCTCTCCTGGCGCGATAAAGAAGCCAAAAACAGCAAGTCTGTTTACATACCCGCTAAGATCTGGCTGCCGGTTACCCTGCTAACCACGCTGCTGAACGGCCTACTCAGCGCCATTCAAAAGATGATGGTGCAGTGGTGCCCCGGTACTTCCACCAATGTGTTTAACTTTTGGGCTTTCTCCATTGGCGCATTGTTTGGCTGGATCATCCTTCTCATTATGAAGCTGCGCGGCAAGCGCTACCCCGATGTGTCCCAGAATCTCAAAGGATTTACGCTGGCTTCCCTGCTCTGCGGTCTATTCTCCTCCGGCGGCAATATCCTGATCATGTACGCCCTGCTGACCATTCCTGCATCGGTGTGCAACCCCGCGCTGAGTACCCTGAACACCATTATCATCTACCTGATCTCCCTGTTTTATTATAAGGAAGGCCATTCGAAGTACGGTTTCTATATGATCGGTATTGGTATTGTGAGTATCTTCCTGTTAGCACTGGGATGATGAGCCGCGAGGCGGCAAAAATGACGACGGCTCATGCCTTGATTTGGTATGAGCCGTTTTTGTCTAGTTTTTCAAATAATTCTTCCTGCGTCATTTTAGTTCCTCCATTTCTTATTTAAGATAACATCATATTTTTTAAGTTTTTTCAAGGAACTCAATACATTTTACAAAAAACCAAAAAAAGAACTAAATTTTACTTTACATTTGAGTTTCTTCTGTTTGTTGTTTTTTATTCGCAGCCATGTTAGAATATGATATTCTCAAATTCGAAAGAAGGATATGTATGAAACAATATTCGGAATCCGCAGTATTAACCGCCGACCAATTTGACCACCACGGCAATGTATTTCCGGCGGTAGTGCTGGACCTGTTCCAAAAAGCAGCAGGCAATCATGCTGAGCGTTTGGGCGTGGGTTTTGAAGCCATGCTAGCGAAGAATCTTTTGTGGGTAGTGACCCAAATCAAGTATCAGGTGCTAAACGCACCCAAACCGGCGCAGGCCCTCACTGTGACCACCTGGCCATTGCCACCGACCCGATTAGGCTTTGACCGTGAATACTTGATCTGCGACGAAGCGGGTGAAGTTCTGATCAAGGGCACATCCAAGTGGATGCAGATAGACGCAGTTGAGCGGAAATTGGTGCCCGGATCCAATGTGTATCCGCTGACGGAGTATTGCACCAACAAAAACTTTGAGGAAAAGATCCGCCGTATCCGCGACTTTGAGGCAAGCAGTGCGGTCTGCCGCATTATTCCCGATGAATCCACCATCGACAGTAATAATCATGTGAATAATGCGGAGTATGCAGGTTTTGCTTACAAGGCTCTCGGTGACTTTGGCGGTGTGATCGACTGCTTTCAGATCGATTTTCTCCACGAAGTGATGCTGGGGCAGCCCTTGAATGTGGGCTATGCAGTTTCCGATGTCATCACTCTGGTAAAAGGTGTGGGCGAAGATGGTGAGAGGAAGTTCTCCTGTGGGATCGAGTTGAAATGAAAAATGAACACAAAAAGGGCGTACCTTGTGCATTAAAGTGCATAAGATTCGCCCTTTTTCGATTCAAATATGCTTTAAAACGGAAGCATTGAATCTCCCGCGGTAATATATTCCAAATGTTCCTCCAAATCTTTACAGGCATTTTCATAGGCTTCATCCAATGATTCCAATTCAAATGCATACGCTTCAAGGTGCCGTACAATAGGTCCATATATCGAAGGTTGCGGCAATGCTGCTCCGCCAATGTTATCGAACATATACTGCAATTGCTGCTGCAATTTTTCCGGCAAGGGCTGAAGATCATAGGTGTCCACCTCTTGCGAAAAATCAGCATCCTCTTCCCAGTATACTTCCAATCCTAAATATAACGTATATACTGATGAGGTTAATTGATCCAGTACGCTTTCTGCCTTTTCTTTCTGTACCGGAATCGCATAATAAGGATCATATTCTTGGTCCATCAGATGTTTTAACAATTGATAGCTATGATACGGATGTTCACTCTCTGCCAAAACCCCGCCATATAGCTGAACCTGAGCCATGTATTTTTCGTTATCATTGTACGTTGGTATTCCCACCATAACCATAGTTTCATTTATATCTTCATATAGCGTGTTAAGCGCAGTGCATTGACCGGGTAAAGAATGCTTGTACCGAGATAACGTACTATTTTCATAATAAAACACGCCTTGATTCAACCATTCCATTGCCGCTTCTTTAAACATCTGCGCCCAACGTTTCTGATCATCCAGTGTTTTCAAATCACCCGGCGTTCTGTAGGGACTCCAGTTTTCTTCAGTCATATAAGATTGTGCATTTGTCAAAACACTCTCCCACTCGTCGACTATGTTCATTTTTAAATACTGCTTAAAGAAGACCGCCATATCTTCAAACAACTCTTTATCTATGGTTACTTCTTGTCTTTCATAATCTACTACTGATAGACCGGTGCTTTCCCAGTAATCTTGAATGATAGCTGTTGACCAAATCCCTGTTGACAGTGAATCCACAATTATTTCGTCATATTGTGCCATATTGCAGCCGAATTCCATTTGCTCCAATAGCTGTGTGCTTTCCATTCCGGGCTCGATTGCAACACCGATTTGATTCATATCTTCTTCTGACGCAAATAGTGCATTCATGTTAAAACTTAAAGGAACTATATATTGTTTTCCGCTCAATAGCCCTGCCTCTAAAACCTCATTATAATACTCGTCGCTTTCATATACCTTATCCAGTTCCAAAAAAGGCAGCATATCAGCAAACCATCCGTTATAAATAAGTCGATAAACATTATCATATTCGCGACCAGTGCCCCATCCATGGTAATCAATAATAATTACATCCGGTGTATCGCCATTCTTTTTGTCTTCCAGTATTTGTTTTTCCATCAACTCCATGGAGTAAAAATACTGCACGTTCAATGGTATTCCCATTTCCTTTTCAAAGCTTTGCAGCGGAGCATATAACATATGACCTTCAAACTTAGATCCATTGGTTAACGGGCCAAAGGGCCCCACCGTATATGCTGTATGAAAATATTCGATCGATTCTCCTTCCACGCTGCCGCTCACCAGATCGCCCATAACATAAACCTTTAATTCACCCGGTTTTGCCTCGTTGATAAGTTCTGTACCGGTCAATTGACCTGTATTTTCTTCAGCCTTACAGCCTAGCATAAACACTACCATTAATACTAAAAAAATAACAATTTTCTTCATCTTTTTACCCATTGGTTTCATTCTGGCTGCGCCACTCGGTCAGCTGTCGGTTCGCTTCTTCTATCACTTTATCGATACCTGCCTCTTTGGCTGCTTGCATATATTCCTCATGTTTTTCCTGCCATCTTTCAACTAAAACATCATTATATCTTTCCGATTCTGTTTGCAATATTTCATACAGTTCCAACACCATACTCTTTTTAACAAACACCAGTTCCCCATCGACCACCTTTGTTTCATCTATGTCTGCTACTTTTTCGTAAATCAATTCCAATGCAAGAAGCTCTTTTTCCACAGGCGTACGGTCAAAGGTAAAACCAATGATTGGGGAGATTTGATCCTCTGTTAGAGCAGCTACTCTATCACTCTGTATCTGCGCACCATCAGCTACATCAGCTCCAATATAATAGTTACAAAGATATGCAAACTTCCCTGTGGGGTTTTCCATATATCCTCGACTTGGTTCTTCATACATGCTTTTACAGAGCTCCGCATCCGTATTAAGCGCTGCCAATAACGACAAACTCTCTTCAATATGCACAGAATCTTTTAATATAGATGTATAACATTGCTCCAGCATTGGAACCATTCGACTCTGCTCCGTACAGGGTACATACGTAACATATGATACAAAATCACTGTACGCATAACTGTTACTTTGCACCTCGCTCATGTTCCCTACAATACGCTCCGCCATCAGTCCGGATTCTGCTTTAGGGCCAACATTTATATCGGCTGTGCCTTCCTGTACACTTTCCAATGTACTTTCAATCATCTGCTTAGCATATTCTGATTCCCATATATTTTCAAATTCGGTTCCACCTTCCACATTCAGCCCCACTCCGGGAGCAATCATATGAAATTGGTAATTTGCAAAGATTTCATCAGAACTATAAAAATAATACATATTCGGCAAAAAATAGTATCCGTTATTTTCTTTGAAAAATTGGTCGATTTCTTCTTTGTTCCCATTTTTAATTGCTTCTATTGGATATTCCGGCTCGCTTTCCGCCTTCATGATAGTAAATTTATATGTTGGCGAAATTGCTCCAATCAACTCTCCTATATTATAGATGTGTCCGTCCACCTGATTGGCCTGCCAAACTTCCTCGGAATATACTTGATACACTTCATGCAATTGTTTTCCTTCTGTCATATATTCTTCCAAGGGCAACAAATATGTTTCCATATCTTCTGCACTTGTTCCGGCCACTTCAAAAGTAATAATATCAAAGGGTTTGTCCTGTTGAATTGCTGTTTCCAAACGGTTCCCCACTTCATGTTGCCCCAAATATACTAATTCAATTTTGTAGTTATATCCTTTCTCCTTCAAAGTAGCATTGACTTTACTGGCTCTCTTTTTATCGATAAATTCTATATCATCACCTACAAAGTTGTATTCACCAATGATGCCCCAACGGAGAGTTGTAATTTCTTTCTCTTTTTTTCCCTCTTCGATTGTAGATGATTCTTCTACTTTCTCTTTTATATTTTGCGATTCCTCTACGTTCTGTTCTTTGATTGCACAGCCAACCATAAACAACAGAATTACAAAAAGAACATGCAACAGCATGTGTTTGCATTTTCTCAATTTTTAGTCCTCCCCCGCAGAATATAATAATACAAATACCAGCGTTAGACCGTATAAACACTGTCTAACGCTGGATCTACAAGTTATGATCTAACCATTAAAGTGAGACCATATGTCGTTCCGGTAACACCACAATGAGATGTTGATTGGTAAATTACATCTGATTTACTTATTGTAACCGTTAGACTGTATTGCCTTGAATCATCATTCCATTCTACTCCCGAATTTGATGTAGCTGACATAGAACAACTCATGGTTTGTGATCCACTTGATGTTCCGGTTGTAGTCGCTATTTTATTTCTAACATTAAGATCAAAAGTATATGGAACATTATTCACGGTTAACACTCCATGATCCGAATCAACTACACGTGTTGCAGCATTTGCTGGCATAGCAAATATCGTCAGCAGAAGTGCCAAAGCACATGCTAATGATAAGAATTTTCTCTTCATCCTATTTTCCTCCTGATTTTTAAATTGCATCATTCAAAAGACAAGATGAACTTCATGTTTTCATATCGATTGAGCTCTTACATTACCTTAGTGGCATACTGTGTGATCCCAACGTCACTTTTCTGATATTACGACTATCATTCATCTTGTCTTGCGGTTCCATTTCTTCTTTGCCCATCGGTTTCACACTCCTCTCTTTCCCTTGATAGGATTTTACAACTTCCCATCCGGTATATTACTTGCAAGTTAGTTTCATTATAGAAGATGCTACTTGCATCTGTCAATTAGATAGCCAGAATTAAAATATTTGAAATCAAAATTTGTTTAATTGTCAAAAACATCTGTTTTTTGATTTAATTATTTTTGATTTAAAATATTTTATTTTCCAATGCAACAATTACAATGTTGCATCTGTCATTTTTATTCGCTATACTAATGTATATAATAATATATTGTAATTATCATGCTTTTTTAAATGCAGACGGAGAATTAGTATGCAATTTCAATTGAAATAAATGCCCTACCCTCTTTATTTTAAAGGACCAAGATTTGAACCACTTTATTCGTACCTATGCCCGCACATGTACGAACGGCTTTTGGGGTCGTTGACTCTGATTTGCATCCATTTTACCAAATCTAACATCCTTTTGCCCGCTTTGCGGGCATTTTCTTTTTTTACTGATGTTCCTCTATGATCTCCAGCACCGTTTCATAGTAGGTTTCAAAACTTTTGCCGCCGGACATTTGATAGGTGGACAGGAACCAGAATACTTCCTGATCGGCTGTATAGTTGGGGACGTACAGCAGAGTTATGTTGCTTAGGAACTGCTCCATGCTTTCCCGCAGGTTGGTATCCAGGGGCTCCTTGGCGATACTTTGGGTCATGTTGTTGCTTCGGTAGGAGAAGGACTGTACCCAACCGGTTTCCATTGCATCAATCATTTCCAGCGCTGCGCTGCGATTCACCGGGAGCGGAATTGTGGGTACCGTACAAATTCCCCACTGATCAAAGCTGACCGCCGGTATGGTGTCCATGAGCTGACGAATCAGCTCATAAGCCTCCTGTGCTCGGTTGGACTCTTTACCAATCATACCCCAACACACCACCTCGGCGGCGTATTCACTGTTGTTGTTCTCCGTTTTATAGGGAAGCCACAGTACGCGGGTATCCTGCCCAAATACTTTATGGTTGAGTGCTTGGGCATGCAGCAGCCCCAGCTGGGGTGCGTGGGTCATGATATTTTTACTCTCCGACCAGCTGGTGATAATGTATTCACTGTTAAAGACCGTCGGATCCTGCATCGGTGAAAATCCGGTAAGCTCGTGGTATATGATTTCGTTTTCTATTAGCAAAGCCTGAATGCGACAGATCTGGGCATATAGATCCTTATCTAACTCTATGCCTTCGGGTGTGATCTGCAGAGCGCCGAACATCTGCAGCCAATTGTACACATCCGACATGTCGCTATAGCCCATGGGCATTACGACCCAGCCTTCCTCCTGCAGGGCCACTTCTGTTTCCAGCTGCGCCTCCAAGCAGTCCAACAACTCTTTTGCGGTGTAATTTTCACCCAGCTGACTGAATGTGCTATCTACCCACACATCTTCGCGAATGGTCCAGTATTCTGCCGTTAGCGTAAGAGGTAGGGCATACAAAGTGTCGTTAATCTCTCCGATAGTGGAAACGCCCGGATAGTAAGCTGTTTCTTCAAAATTGTTGTCATCGGCCATGAGCCATTCCATATCTTGAGCAATATTATTTTCCACCCAGAAGGGCAGATTGGTTTGTTGATTGCCGGTATCTTCCCAGATGATCACATCCGGATAGCCATATTTGTCGGTATAATGCTCAATAGCGTCTAAATAGGTGATGTTTTGATCGGGCGATTTTTGCCACAGAGCTGTCAGATCTACATGAATGACTTCCAGCTCTGTTTCAGGATGGTTCAGCTGAAACCCGCTGACATACGCCTGGCTTTCATCACCAATGGTAAAAAGGCGCAGTGGTGTTTTTTCCACTTTTTCTTCTGTTTTTATTTCCTCTTTCACTACTTCGTTCTCAGACTCCCGAATTTCGTTGCTACAGCCCGAAATAAACAGCAGAAGTAATAGAGTAAATACAAATGCATTGTGAACGATATTACGTTTTCTCATTTTCTCTGTCCTCACTTTATTCAATTTTGCAGGCTTTCTGTCTCTTTATCACCTGTTAGTTTTATTATAGAAGATATTTGACTTCGTGTCAACGACACAAATAATAAAAATAACGAGCGGAACATACCAATCGATGCACCGCCCGCTGATGTTATTCTTCTAACAGTTCTTTCACTTTTTGTATTTCTTCCTGAGGAACATTCAGCATTTCAAAGGCCTCTTCTTCGGTTATATTGCGAGTTAAACGCATATGACGGATCGAGCTAGCCCAAGCTTTTCTTCGTCCATTTGCTTCACCTCTAGCTTCACCTTTAATAATGCCCCGTTCTTCCGCTTCGTCCAAGATCCAATTCTTCATAATGGTTTCACCTTCCTCCTTTTTTTGACGTGCTTCCTTCTGCATCTCTTCGAACCGATCGTCTCCAGTCATTACATGGAGCAGATCCAAAACCTCATCTGCATGATGTAATTCCTGTCCCTCACGATTATATTCGGTTCCTTGAACTAGATGCATGAAGTATTCCGCCACAACTTTAAAATCACTTTTGAACAGATTAACCTGCTCCGGCGTCAAGTACCCCATTTCAAACACATTGATTTCATAATTACTCACATATTTCTTCACTTCTTCCGGCATCTTCAGCCGCGAATGAAGATCCTTCGGTGCTTTCCAGTGTCCCTGACCAAAATACAATACCAAAGTGATCACCGGATAACGCTCTTTTTGATCTTTATTTCTAACCTGTTTACCGTACTCTGTACCATCGTAGTTGATGATCCGCAGCGGCATATCATAATCGACTTTTTTTTGATTTTCAAAACCAAACATCGCTATGCGAATCTGGCCGCCTTTCCAGTATTTTGCCACATCGCGCTCTTTCCTTCGCAGCTGCCCCTTTGCTTTATACGAAGAAACAACACCTGCGCCCTCTAGGTCCGTCACTTTGACAACCTCACGGCCTTGAAAAAGAAGACCATTTACAATATCCGCAAACACATCCTTGTGGTCCTCCAGAACCTTCTGTGCAATGTCAAGCTGTTGCATGGTATAACACTCCCCTATTCAGTTTATAGTGTCTGCAGACAATTTTATTATAAGTCATGAGTATGATCCTTGCAATAGTTTTCGTCAAAATAATTCAAGAAAAAATCCCGCAAACCCGCATAAATAAAGGGATCTGTCCCTCTGACACATATACGCTCTGATGAACGATGACGGATTTTTTTGACACGGACACCTGATAAATATAGATTTCTTTATCTTTCTCCATTTACTTTTCGACAATTATATTTTAAAATGGCTTTAAAATATTGTTTTCCTTTGGACTGCCGCCCTGCGCCGCAGCCTTGGACTGGAGGTCTTTATGCATTTCTTTATACTTGCATTTTTGTCTGCGTTTATGCGCAACATCTGCAACAAAGAATTTACCAAGCGTTTCACCAGCGGTGAAACCAACATGTTCTATCAGGCCATCACCCTGAGTGTGACCTGTTTGATCAGTGCTTTGGCAGGCGGTATGCTAGCGCCGAATACACTGTTTTTGATTATGTCCACCATTTATGCCGCCGTCTTCGTGGCCACAGTATATTTGATGATCATTTGTTACTCCAAAGGTCCCATGGGTCTGGTTTCCTTGGTGCTGAGTATGAGTTCCATTATACCGGTTCTGGTGGGTCTGATCGGCTTTGGCGAGGAGATGAACCTGTTTAAGGGCATCGGTTTGATTTGTGCCTTTACCGTGCTGATCCTTTCCTGGCGCGATGGCGAAGCCAAGTCAGGTAAAGAAAAGTATAAATACATTCCCGCGAAGATTTGGCTTCCGGTTACCCTGCTCTGTATGGGTCTAAACGGTATTTTGTGTACCCTGCAGAACATGGCCGTGCAGTGGGCTCCCGATGGCAACATCATGATCTTCAACTTCTGGTCTTACCTGCTGGGTTCGGCCATCTGCTGGATCATTTTGCTGGTGCGCAAGCTGCGTGGACAGCGCTTCCCCGAAGTGACCGCCAAACCTAAGACCTTTACCCTGCTTTCGCTTTTGTCCGGTCTGGGCTGCGCCGGTATCAACCTGCTGATCATGGTGGCTCTGCTGTACATTCCTTCCAGCATCTGCTATCCGCTGATGAGCACTGTATCCACCACTTCCGTCTTTCTGCTGTCGTTGCTGTACTACAAAGAAGGCCACTCGAAGTTCGGTTACATCATGCTGGTGTTTAGTTTGATCGGTATTGTGGCATTTAGCTTCGCATAAAAATAGTTTCACATAAAAAACTGGGCTGTCATCGATGTGATGACAGCCCAGAGTTTTTTCACCATAAGGTGAGAATTCGTTATAGATCCCCAAGGGAGGATTTTAATTATACGCGATCCCAGATGTAACGAGCGGTTTCCAGACCGTAGTAGGTACCTGCTACTACATCTTCCATACCTTCGAATTCCAGAGAGATCTGTTTGTCGTAACCGGATTTCTTGATGGTCTCCAGTACTTTCCACATGTTCATGTCGCCCTGACCTACGATAGCACCACGCAGAATGGTGTTACGAGCTGCAGTGCCAACATAACCGAAGCGAGGCATGCGGGGACCTTCTTCTTCTTTTCTCTTGCCGTCCTGACGGATGGGCTTAGCCATGTTGCCAAAGTTGGTGTACATACCCTGCTGAGGATACATGGTCTCGTTGCTGCGGATGTAGAAGTCTTTCAGGTGAACCATGTCAGCGTACTTGATAGCCTTAGCTACTTCAACTACGGGATCAGCATCTACACACAGGTAGTTACCAACGTCTACGGTCAGACCGATGTTGGGGCGGTTAGCACCCAGCAGAATACGGATTACGCGGTCAGCGCCGTTTACATACAGACCATGGTTTTCCAGAGTCAGGTTCATGCCCTTGGTAGCCAGGTAGTCAGCCAGTTCGCCAGCTGCTTTAACGAATACAGGCAGGTCGATCTCGAACTGCTCGGGGGTGTTGTTGCCCAGAGGATGCTGACCGGAGCACATATCTACACGCATGTTCTTGATGCCCATCAGGTAAGCAACTTCGATATAAGCTTTGGTGCGCTCCATCTCTTTTTCATATTTCTGCTCAACGGTTTCATCTTCGTCAGCGGGACGGATGAAGCAAGCGTTCAGAGAAGAAGCAGACAGAGGCAGACCGATCTTTGCTGCATACTCCTTAACCTGAACAGCAAACTCTACGTTGGGAGTTTTGCCGTCTTCCAGCATCAAAGGCAGACCGAAGGGGCAGATCTCCAGATGAGTACAACCATTCTCTTTTGCCCAATCCAGAATGTCAAACATAGTCATTTCGTTGGTGTACAGCTTTTTGCACAAGCAGTAGCTGCTAATACCTAAATTCATAGCCATTGGAATACACTCCTTATAATTTTGATTTTCGTACAAAGATTCCCATTCTCATGGTTTCTTTTTAAAATCATTTTAATATCTTTTTGTCAATCCGTCCATGTATTATTCGAAACTGAACATAGATTATAACGTTACTGCGCCTTATACTCCAATTCATAAGCGTTGCGGCGGGCACCCAGTGCCACGATACGTGCCAGATCATGGGGTTTCTCGAAGCGCACCTGCTCCAGCATGGTACCCAGTGCATGTTTTTCCAGCACCTGTTTCGCTGCTTCCATATAACCGGGGTAGCTGGGTGTGCTGCCGCCGATTACGATGTGAGACGGATTAAAGGTATGCACAATGTCCACTAAGGCCAGACCAAAATACAAGCCCGCCTGTTGAATGAGGGCCACTGCATCCGCATCGCCCTGCTGCAGCTTCGCGTGCAGTTCTTCTGCGGTGCAGCCGGCGCGGTTCAAAACGCCAATACCGCCGGAAATGGAATCCAAAGACTGCAATTCTCCGTCCAGCGGATATACCAAGGAGCCCAGCTCACCGGCCCAGCCATTTTTACCCCACAAAATTTTACCCTGTTCCTTCACACCCATGGCAAAACCACTGCCTGCCATGATCAATACCATACAGTCGGTGTCACCGTAATAGGAAGCCTCTTCCACCGTAGCTGCCTTTACGTCATTCAAGAAATGACAGGGCAGCGGCAGATCGGAAGCTTTCAGACCTTCCAGATTGTGGGTATCACTCAGCACCAGTTCATCGTCCTGCACCAGGCCTACCACACCCATACCCATGCCTTCCGGCTGAAAGGGCAGGTCGGCAATAAAAGCATTGATCTGCTCCAGCAGATATTCCTTGGTCACGTCCAAGCCGGTGGGAACCTTACGATCGATATATTCTCCGTTATACTGTGCGGTCATCAGCATCTTTGTACAGCCCTGATCCACACCGATCCATTTTTCTAAACCCATGTCTATATCCTCCTTATGCAGCTGATTCTACGCCTGCTGCCTTTTATCGATTCTCTTTGCGACGAACAAATCCGCCAAAATGTAATAAAAATGCAATGCCGAAAATCACCACCATCGCCATGGCCATCATCTTCGGTGTACCCATTTCCAAAATGTAGCCGCCCAGCAGATTCGAAACAATATAACCCACACTGCTGGAGAAGGCACCGATCAACAGAATGACCTGACCCTGATGCGCCGGATCCACGTTGGTCTTTACATATTCCAGATTCGCCACGGTGTACATCGCATACACCACCGTCAGCGATACGCGGCCGATCATAAATACCGGCAGATTCGTCGCCAGTGCCACCATCACACTGCCGGTGATACCCACCAGCATACAGATCCGGTACCACAGCTTCGTTTTATTGCCCTGACACCACTTACCCAGCAACATAAAAATGGGCAGTTCCACAATGCCGCAGATCAAGATCGTAATGCCGAACCACTCACTGCCAAAGCCCAGATTCTGCACCATCAGCGAACTAAAGGTACTAATGATGGACACCGAGATCTTCATGGTCAAATAGCTGGCAATATAGAAAAGCAGTGGCTTTGTCCAAGTTACTTTGACCTTGGCCGAGCTGCTCTCTTCGGCTTTTTCCGCCCTAGGCGGATTGGGCAGCTGCAAGCCGGCATACAAAGCGGCCAAAAGCAGCGCCACCGTTATGCCAAACATCACGCCAAAGCCAAACCAAGCGATCAAATAGCCCACCACAAAGGTCGACAGGCCTTCGCCCACGGAACCGATACCGCGGGTACTGCCGTACTCCACCTGAGGGTATTGGGTTTTTAGCTGATAGGTCCACAGATCAAAGACATTACCGAATTGTTTGATCACGGCATACAACAAGATAATGATGAACAGCTGCAGCCAGACCAGGCCTCCCAAAAAGGGCGTGGCCGCTACCCCTGCTGCGCAGGCAAGAAGGACGATGCGCACCACCTGGCGAAAGTTTTGCGTACGGTCGAGGATGCGCCCTAAAAGCGGCTGAAGCAGCAGCATGACCACAGCTCCCACCGCATTGATGATGCCGATCTTGAATTCGGAAAAGCCAACATCATCGAGGTACAGCGTTAAGTAGTTCAGGAAGCTGGCAAAGGCCGCCAAGTAGGTAAATTGGATGACCCGCAGCCAGTGGTTTAAGCGTTTATAGGTTTCCATTGAAAGCCCTCTTTTCTGCTTTGGTACATTCTTTCTGCATGAATTTGTTCCAATATCAATACATGATCAATTCGGATCCTTTGGTCTTCTTATCGAAAATCATTTTCAAGGAATACATAGCCAAACCATGATCATAGCAGTTCTGGAAATAGATCTCATATTTGCCCAGTTCATCCCGCATGGCTTCAAACAAGCGATCCGCCTCGGCATCGTTGCCCATGGTTTTGGGGATCAACGCTTCAGCCAAAAGTTCACAGAATCTTGCATGCAGTTCCAGCAGACGTACCGAAACCGTTTGGATTCGATGGGGCATGTTATAATGGGCCTCGATCAGTGCACGGCCCTTGGCCACCAGATCCTTTACGCGGGCCAGATCCTCGGCATGCGCCGGATTATAATAAGGCGACCGCTCTGTGTCGGCGGAGTTTTCACGCTCCAGATATTTATGATCAAAGGCCTCGCCCAGATCTTTCAAATACTCATGGAACGCTTTCCAGTCTTCACCAAAGGCGCAGGAGAAATAGTCCTCGACGATCTCTTCAAAGGTTAGAGAGGTATCGAACATTGCCCGTGCTCCGGTGTAGAAGCCAAGACCTGTGGGGAAGAAGCAGCGCTGGGAATTGCAGTGGATCAAACCATCCACATCGTTCTTCTTATATGCCTTGATATCCTCTGCCAGAATGGAGGACAGCGCAATGCCGCCCAAATCATAATACTGATGACGCCAGAAGTGATACTCAAAGGCCACGTTAGCACCCTTCCAGATCTGTTTCCATTTATTAAAGTAAGCAAAGAACTCTTCCAGATTTTTAGGATTTTCCAGCTTGTTTCTTACATAGGGCTGACATTCCACTTCATTGGTCTTCTCCGGCATGGACTGGGTATAGCTGCGAGAGATGGGAGCCACCAACATGGTAAAGCGATCCGGCACCTTCAGTTCTTCCGTTTCCGGCGCCCATACGGTGTCGGTATACATAATAAATACGATACGGGTATTCAGCTTACGGCGGGTCAGTTCCTCATCCAACTCGTTCAACAGGATCATATACCAATCGGAAGGAGTCCGCTTCCGGCAGTTTTCGCATTCGCAATGACGGTTCATAGCATCGCCCAGCCACATATGCACATAATCCACGTTAGTATGCTTTTCTGCATAGTCGGCGGCATACTGTACCACCTTTTGTCTCGCAACTTCATTGGACATGCAGAACTGAGTATGATTGGGAATGTTATTGACCAGTGTTCGAGAAAGACCATCCTTACCCGGGGACAGAGCCACAAACTCACGGGCTTCTGCCGGGATCTTGGTATCGTTATCGCCATCCTCCGGCCGCAGCGACGAATCAATGCCAAAGGGATCCGCCGTCCAACCATGACCGATGTCATGGAATTGCAACCCTCTCTTAGCGATCTCGGCCTCACACTGACGCTTCCACTGCTCCATGGCCTGCACGCTCACCGGTTCCGGTATGCGGTTGTTTTCGTTATGCCAGTGATTATAATGGCGACGATAAAAAACAGTAGGAATACGGAACTGCATCATAAATACGTTAAGTCCCAATTTGGGTGTAAACTCAATGGCGTCCAGCAGATTTTCCTGACACACCGAGCCTTCCAAACATTGTCCGCGATAGCGACAGGAAGGTTTGTATCGATAGCTCACCGGCGCCAAAGCCTCGCGAATTGGAATGAACTCTCCATCCACGCCCGGGAACAGCCAGCGGCAGCCCTGCCGACGCAGATACTCATACACCGCCAGCAGCACACTGCGCAGATTGTCGCCCGCAATGATACCACCCTCGGCATCGGCCTCGATATACAAAATATCATCCAGCTCCGGATCTGCCGCATCGGATACATCCAGGCCAAAGTCCTGCATTAAACCAAGGCGAAAGCCCTTTGCTCCTTCCTTCGCCGCTGCCGGATCATAGAAAATATCGATCTCACTGGCCTGAGGCATCAGCATACGCAGGTATTTTTTGAGTTCTTCTGCTGCATAATCCACCGGACTGCCGGAAATACATTTATAAATTTGATTCATGATGCAAGCTCCTTTTCGAATATTTAAAATTACGCTCTCGATCGGCTTTTATTTCATGCCTTCTCTCATCATCTGACCGAACAATTCCATTTCCTCAGGCGTATAGGTATATTTCATCATACCGGTAAGGAAGCGACGGAAGCCTTCCATCATCTTTTCCATTACCTCCGGCGGCAGTGCCGGTTTTTCCTTTCGGCTGCTGCCTGCATTGCCTCTCATGGCCTTCAGCATTTCGCAGGCTGCCATCAGGCCTTCCTTACCACAAATGGTCGCCTCAGCCACGGTGGAATAGGCTACGCCGCCCTGCTTCCAATAAACTTCCTGCGCCTCCAAGCGATTCAGGAACTCATCATAATTTTTCTGCTCTGCCTTAGTCCAGCAGTTCTCCGCCAGCGCACACATACGGGGGAAGATCTGCTTACAGGCTACCTCAAAGCTAGGCACACGTTCGCACCACAGCGGCGCTTCCAGACCCCATACGGACTCTTCCGGAATGTCGGTAAACTGCTGCATGGCCGGCTCGTACACGTAAGTGCCCTTCAAACTCACCAAAGCATGGGTATAGTCAAAGTAGAACTCTTCGTTGTTGGACATAATGAACTTGCGGCCTTTGGCCACTTCCGGATAGGAATAGCTGGGTCCCCACTCTTTCCAGTACTGGGCTACCGCTGTAGGCTCCAGCTTACCGGAAGCAAGCGCCTCGTTCCAAACAATCGCTTTCTTGCCGCGGCCCTTTAAGAAGTCCACCAGCTGCGCTGTAAAATAGGCCTGGAGTTCTTCCTCGTTGGCAAGCCCCAGATCCGCCATACGGGCCTGGCACTTCGGGCATTTCTTCCATTCGGCCTTGGGAGCTTCGTCGCCGCCCAGGTGGAAGTATTCGCTCTTGAACAGGGGCAGTACTTCATCCAGCAGCTCATACAGGAATTCATATACTTTTTCATCACCGCCGCACAGAATGTGGCTGTAGATACCGCCGCCTACGGCTACCTGTACCTCTTCCCCACTGCAGCTCAGCTCCGGATAGGCTGCAATAATGGCGGTGGTATGACCGGGCAGGTCGATCTCGGGAATCACATCGATATGGCGTGCCTCGGCATAGGCCACCACTTCTTTGATCTCTTTCTGGGTATAGAAGCCGCTGCCACGCTCATCGTCACGTACGGCGCCGATCTCGTTGAGTTTCGGGAACTTTTTGCTTTCAATACGAAAACCCTGGTCGTCACTCAGATGCCAGTGGAATACATTCAACTTCAACCGCGCCATTTGGTCGATTACTTTTTTAACTTCGTCTACGGTAAAGAAATGACGGCTTACATCCCACATAAAACCACGGTATGCATAGCGGGGTGTGTCCGACAGAGAGCCTACGGGCAGCGTGTTGTTGCCCTCTTGCAGTAACTGGAATAGGGTCTGCAGACCATAATATTTTCCGGCTTCGCCGGCGGCTTTGATCACGATCTTGCCGGGTGCTACATCGATGGCGTATCCATCAACGGGCAGGTCGGCGGTTTCAAAGGTGAGCACGGGGGCATCCGACAGCTCCAGGCAGAATTGGTCTGCAGCGCAGGTGCCGGCATAAGTCAGGGGCAGGGTAAAAGTTGCCACTTCAGCGGTCTGGGAAACCAGGCCATTGATACAGGGAATTAGATTCATATATGGATCCTCCTTCATGGATTTTTCGTAAATGATTAATTTTATTATAATACAGGGCGGATGCGCATTCAACCATCAATTTTTCGTAGTTTACCAGCAAAAGCTTGGTTACTTTGGCTATTGTTTTTTATTGCTGAAACAGATACAATTATGTTGTAATTCTGCGTATACTATTTATTATGAAGGAAATTGATTCTATGAAACATTTGGGACAAATTGCGATCATTGCCGGTGTGTCGCTGTTCGGAGAATTGCTGAGTTATTTGATTCCGCTGCCGGTGCCGGGCAGTATTTACGGTCTTCTTTTGATGTTGCTGCTTTTGGTGACCAAGACGATTCGTCTGCGTCAGGTAAAGGCTGTGGCCAACTGGCTGCTGAGCTTGATGCCGATCATGTTTGTGGGCCCCACCGTCAGCCTGATGACCAGTTATGAATCCTATAAATCTTTTTTAATTCCGGTTATTGTAATCTGTGTTGTGACCACCATTCTTACCATGGCGATTACCGGCTGTACCGCTCAAATTTTGATGTTCCGACACAATCGAAAGGAGCACAAACATCATGATTAATGAATTGCTTTCGAATGTTTCGTTTTTTGGTGTTTTCTTGACCGGCATGATCTATCTGATCGCCATTGTTTTGCAGAGCAAGCTGAAGAGCTCGCTGCTGAATCCGCTGCTGATCTCGTGTATCATCATTATTGTACTGCTTCTGGTTACGGGTATTGATTACAATGTTTATATGTACGGAAAGTTAAAGGCCGATGGTACCTACGATGGCACCGGCGCCGCCTTTTTCCAGAATATGCTGACCCCCACCACCGTTTGTTTGGCGATTCCGCTGTATGAGAAACTGGTGTATTTGAAAAAATATCCGGTGGCCATCATTGGCAGCATTTTCATTGGCGCTCTGTCCTGCGTGGCTTTGGTGCTGGCCATGAGCCTGCTGTTCGGCTTGAATCAGCAGCAGTATATCACCCTGCTGCCCAAGTCCATTACCACTGCCATTGGTATGGGACTTTCCGAGGAGCTAGGTGGTATGGTTTCGGTAACCATCGCCGCCATCATCATCTCCGGTGTAACCGGCAACATGCTGGCCAGTGTGGTATTTAAAGTATTTCGAATTGTAGATCCGGTGGCCCAGGGCCTTGCCTGCGGCACTGCTTCCCACGCCATCGGCACTGCCAAAGCCCGCGAATTAGGTGACATTCAGGAAGCCATGAGCGGATTGTCCATTGCCGTGTGCGGTATATTGACAGTGGTGCTGGCATCGGTGTTTGCGAATATTCCAATAGGGTGAAACAACTAAAAATAGCGGAGCGAGGAAAAAATCATTCCTATGCTCCGCTATTTTTGTTGTTTCGGTGGTTGATTTATTTCGGAAGTAATCGACCACAGGCTTGCCATGACTTTATGTCTCATTTCATCACAAACCCACCACAGCCTAAACAAATTTTGCGGAGCATAGAAATCTACGATTTCTCGCTCCGCAAAATTTAGTTTAGGCCTTTATTTCTTCTTCAATCCGCAGCAACCGATTATACTTCGCTACTCGTTCGCTTCGGCTGGGTGCTCCGGTCTTGATTTGACCGGCATTCACTGCCACAGCCAGATCTGCAATGGTGGTATCCTCCGTCTCGCCGGAGCGATGGGAGATGATGGTACGAAAACCGGCTTTCTGAGCCATTTGGATGGCAGCCAATGTTTCACTTAACGTACCGATCTGATTGGGTTTGATCAGGATCGCATTGCCGCAGCGAAGGTCAATGCCCTTCTGCAGACGCTCCGTGTTGGTGACAAATAGGTCATCACCCACCAGTTGTACGCGACTGCCCAGCCGCTGGGTGAGTAGTTTCCAGCCTTCCCAATCCTCTTCGTCTAAGGCATCCTCAATGGAAGCAATGGGATACTTATGACACAGTTCATCCCAGTGGTCGATCAGGCTCTCGCTGGTCCATTCCTGTTTGGATTTGGGCATACGATACTCGCCGCTCTTACCGGTTTTCCATTCACTGGCGGCAGCATCCAAAGCGATCATGAAATCGGTACCGGGTGTGTAACCTGCTTTTTCAATAGCTTTCAAAATATAGCTGATGGCTTCTTCTTCATTTTTTACATTGGGGGCAAAACCGCCCTCATCGCCTACGCCTGTGGAGTGTCCGTCCTTGGTGAGCAGGCCTTTCAAAGTCCAAAACACCTCGGAGCACCAGCGCAGGCCCTCCGTAAAGTCCGGTGCACCCACCGGCATGATCATGAATTCCTGTACATCAAGGGTATTGGCGGCATGGGCACCGCCATTTAAAATGTTCATCATGGGTACGGGAAGTTTTCTACCATTGATCCCGCCTAGAAATCGATAGAGCGGCAGCCGTAAGCAGTTTGCCGCTGCGCGGGCACAGGCAATGGATACCGCCAGCATGGCATTGGCGCCCAGATTGGACTTGTCCTTGGTGCCGTCGGCGCGGATGAGGGCTTGGTCGATGGCGTAGATGTTGGCGGCGTTCATACCTTTGAGAGCATGGAAAATGGGACCGTTCACATTGCGCACGGCCTGCTGCACGCCCTTGCCCTTATAGCGAGTAGGGTCGCCGTCTCGCAGCTCCAGGGCCTCGAACTCGCCGGTAGAAGCGCCGCTGGGAGAAATGCCCACGCCGCGGTTGCCGTCCGCCAGAGTCACCTCCGCTTCCACGGTGGGGTTGCCACGAGAATCGAGGATCTCCCGGGCGGTTATCTTTTCAATTTGCATTGCTAATTTCATTCGCACATTTCCTTTCTGCTAGAGAAGACCCATTAGCATGGGTCAGTGTGATTAGTGTACGCAAGTCACTGGTAAATTATACATATCTATAGCGTACACATTCAAAATGGTTCAGTTACATTTTTTGCTTTTCAAAAAATAACTGAACCATTCCGTTAAACGTCTCAAAATCTATGAAAACAACTGCAGATATTCAGTTGTTGCGCCTCAATTGACACTCATTTAACTGAAGAATTCAGTCGAAAGAGTAAAAATCAGAATATTTAACTGAACCAATTCAGTTAAAATCTAATATTTCATTTTTGTAACTGAACGCATTGAGCCATTTTATGCAAACGTCACGTAATTCCTTAGCGCCACTTCGCTCATCATGGTTTTAATATCGGTGCTGCAATCCCACAGCATTTCCGAATACAGTGCTACCGGGTACATGATGTTTTCTTCAAACATGCCATCCTCCACCAGCGCGGTGATGTCCAGATTGCCGCCCTTGCGCGCTGCCATAGCCTGTACCATTTCGTAGACCTTGTCTGCGTTGGTGAGCCAGTAGGCCTGCAGATACTTCCAGATGCGGCTCTTGCGGATGATGCGATCGCGCTTCATATATTCGGAGCTGGTGCCGATGTTGGCAGGCCCGGTGAGGTGTTCAAACTCCGGCCACAGAAGCTTGGTAAAGCCCTTGGTCACCACGCCGAAGTGATCATCCTCACCGCGCAGCCAAGCGATCTTATCCACAAAATCCACAGTTTCATCGAAGCTTTCCACATCGGCAGGAATATAGGAAAACGGGAAAGCTCCGCAGTTTTCCCATACGATACGCATACGAGGATCTACCTTTTTAAGGTATTCCAAACGATGTTTCACCGAATCCGCATGCAAACCAAACTGCAGTTCAATGTCCGGATACTTCTCGTAAAACAGGGCCGAAGTTCGATTCACGAACTCTGTTACCGCCTCGGCAATCAAAATACCACCAATGCGCTCCTGACTCAGCTCGGTGAAAGATTGGAAGTAGATGCCGTCGCCGCCTAGGGCTGCATACTCCCGCTCGTACTTTTCAAAGATCTCGCCGGAGAATTCAAACACGGTTTCCAGATCAAACTTTGCGCAATTCGTATCCCAACACCAGGGAAAGCCCCAGATGATCTTCACGCCGCAGGCATGAGCGTAGTCTACGATCTCCTTGCCATTGATGGGCACAAAGTCGTTCCACATAATGAGGGTGTTCATTTTTAACTTCACCATATTATCGATGAAGCCCCGATAGTCGTAGATCACATGTCCCCAGGTCCAGATGCCGCGATTTTTCACCGCCGGAACAGAGCTGTACTCAAAATCCGGCAGTTCCTTTTCGAAAAAGTTGATGCGGTAATAGGTGTCATCGTGAGGAAACTCGAACTTCGTAATATATTTGTTGTAAAAGTCAAGGCAGCCGTATAGCAGACCCGCATCATCGATACCGGCAATGATCACAGTACCATTGATTACTTGAATGCTGTAGCCCTCTGCCTGTTCTGGCACGGTCACACCGCTGGCAGAAATATAGGCATTATCATCTTTAGTTCCGATATAAACGCAGCGATACATCGAATAGTCTGCCTCTGGATCGTAGGCCAGACACACCGGATATTCATAGGTATAGTCCAGCAACAACTGACTCAGCGTTTCCACCGCTTTTTTATACACAGCAGAACGCAGTGCTCCGTAGATAATGGCGATTTTCCTCATAGCTCTACCTCCTTACTTAAACTCCCACGCAGCCTTCACCATAGCCATATAGTTGTCGAAGGGAACATAGGCGGGAATGCTATTTCCACTTCCCAGTGCGTAGCCACCGCGATCGGCGGTTCGCTCCAGCATTTCCCGGCTGCGCCGGTAAATCACTTCCGGAGTCTCTTGGCAGATGAAGTTCACGTCGATGCCGCCCAAAATGGCGATGCGGTCATGATACTTTTCGTAGGCCTCCTCCACGGGCATGATGTTATCCTCGTAGGAGTGGCGGGCGTCAAATTTCATGTCGTCGCAGATGTCATCGATGACGTCTGCGAAATAGCCGCAGGAGTGGAGCATAATGGGTTTGTCGTATTTGTGGGCCAGCTCCACGATCTTCTTGTTCCAGGGGAAGATGTACTTGCGCATATCCTTGGGGGCCAGGAAGGTCTGGGTGTTGAAGCCCCAGTCGTCGTTCATGCAGAGGAAGCCCACGGCCTCGTTTTGAACGATGGGCTCGTAGTACTGATACAGACGTTTACCGATCTGGTCGGCCACTTCTTCCACCAATTCAGGCTCGTCGTAGAGCATGTAACACAGGTTGTCGAAGCCGATCAGGTCGATCATGTTTTCCATCACGCCACCGGGGCCCTTTGCCATCAGTTTCATGCCATCGGGCAGGAACTTGGCCGCCTTTTCCACGCGTCCATCTTCGTAGTCCTTGGGCTCGTTCCAGGTGTATTTGGCGTAAGATTCGCTATCGGTGAACACGCATTTTTCATTCAAGGAGCGGCTGGCAATGTGAGCATGACCGCCAAAGTCATCGGGCAGGAAATGGAAACCGGAGGCAGCGATAGGCGCAAAATCATAGCCAGCGGCGGCATAGCCTTCGATCATCTTTTTCTGCACCTGCATGGTATCGGCCCCCGCCGGCAGTGCTTCTCCGGTCAAGCGCTCATAAAAGGGCATATTCAAGGTAAACTCATACAGCACCGGACGGTCCGGCACCTGACGTTTTAACACCTTTTTCATGTTTTCAAAATTGGGTTCGCGTTTTAACATGGTGTATTTCCTTCCTTATATATAGTGGATATTTTCGAAATCTAGTTACTTGCATTATATCGGTTTTCCCAATGCCGCGCAATATGGTTTTAAAAGATGATGTTCATTTTCTTGACACCGGCTCATCCTATGATATACTGAACATAACTTAAACTCGTACCCCTTTTTGAAAGGAGTTTTACCTATGCATTTTACCATGTATGTGAATTTTATCGAGCTGCTGGCTGAACTTGGCCCCGAAGCAGCCGCTAAAAAAGTGAAAGAAATGGGCTTCGAATCGGTGGAAGTGTTGGAAAGCACCGCGCCCGGCCACCCCACCGTAATTCCCGATGTGGAGACCGCCCGTCGGGTACGCCAAATTTTCGAAGCCGAAGGCCTCCATTTTGCTTGCTATTCCGTGGGCACCAATTTGTATCATGCCCCCGAGAACGAAGCCTCTTTGTGCCGACACGCTGAAATTGCTTGCGCCCTGGGCGCACCCTACCTGCATCATACCTCCTTGCCCGGGCTCGTCTTAACCGAAGACTCTCCTGCCTTTGAGGAGGCTATCACCGTGGCCGCTGACGCGGCAGCACGGGTGGCGAATTATGCTGCCACGCTGGGACTGACCTGCATCTACGAGGATCAGGGTATGTATGTGAATGGTATCGAGGGCTTTGGACGTTTCCTTGCAGAGATGAAAAAACGCTGCACCAATGTGGGTGTCTGCGCCGACACCGGCAATATCATGTTTGCCGACGAAACCCCAGCACCTTTCTTTGAAGCATTTAAAGATGATATTAAGCATGTACATTTTAAAGATTATTTATGGGCCGAAGGGCCGGAATCGCCCGGTCGTTACTGGCTGCCCACCAAGGGTGGACATTTTGTACGGCCTACCTGGGTCGGAGACGGCGTGATCGACCTGAAGGCCTGCATGAAAGTGCTAAAATCCATTGGCTATGATGGCGCTCTGGCTTATGAAGCTGACCATCCGGAACCCTACGAAACCGGTGCCAAACAGGCCATCGACTACATGCGCCGCTTCTTCTAAAATACCGTATTGTCCGAAAGGAGTTTCCTCATGCATTATTCTATGTACTCTCAGTTCAGTGAGTTATTAAAACGTGTTGGTCCGGAAGCTGCTGCCGATCAGGTCAAGGCCATGGGCTTTGCCTCCGCCGAAATGTTCTCCGGCATGCAGCCCACCACCGTGGCTGACGTGGAAACTGCCCGCCGTGTTCGTCAGATCTTTGAAGACCGCGGCCTGCATTTTTCCTGCTATTCGGTGTATTCCGATCTGTACCAAAAGGAAGAAAACATTCAGCTGATGATGCTGCATGCGGATCTGGCCGCCGCTATGGGCAGTCCCTTCCTGCACTTTACCATCCTTCCTTGGCTGACACTCGATGAAACCAAACCCGCCATCGAAGAGGGCATTGCCTTCGCCGTCGACGCTGCCGAGCGCGTGGCCCGCCACGCCGAACCCCTGGGCATCACCTGTATCTTCGAAGATCAGGGTATGTACCTGAACGGCATCGAAGGCTTCGGCAAGTTCTTCTATGAGCTGAAAAACCGCTGCTCCAACGTAGGTGTCTGCGGTGACATGGGCAACATCCTGTTCGTGGATGAAGACCCCGCCCCCTTCTTTGAGGCCTTTAAAGATGACATCAAACACGTACACGTAAAAGATTACCTGCGCAAGCCCGCCGGTTTCGAACCGCCCAGCCGTTACTGGCTGCCCACCCGTGGCGGACAGTTCCTGCGCGACACCATGGTCAATAGCGGCGTAGTCGATTTTGAAGCCTGTATGAAAGTACTGAAATCCATCGGCTACGATGGCGCCCTGGCCTTGGAGCTGGGTCATCCGGAACCCTTCGACGTGGGTGTGCAGCAGGCGATGGAGTATTTGGATCGGTTGATGTAAGTTATGGATTTTGCCCTTTCATCTTCTGATTTGTCTTTTAGCTTTGCATTCGTTCAGTTACAAATTGCAAATTTAAACTTTTAACTGAATTTTTCAGTTGCCACTCAACAATTCGGATGCTATAACTGCATTTTTTCAGTTGCCACATCACAATTTCACAGTCAATAACTGAAAAATTCAGTTATTCCTCCTCAATATGAATCACCTAACTACATATTTTCAGTTATTTCTTGAAAAAGCAAAAACCTAACTGAACCAACATAAAAAGGAAGCCCTCAGGCTTCCTTTTCTTTACTTTTTTCCAACAATTTCCGATAGATCTTCACATCCACATCGCTGAACAGGGGCTCAGCGATCAGACTGACATCCAGCCACTCCACGCTGCTGTTCTCATCGGGACAGACTTTTAACTCCGCAGACTCGTCCACTTCGTAAATATACGCCACCGACAGGTGGCGATGGGCTGCTACTTCCTTGCCCTTCTTTACATGGGCCGGCACATGGAAAACTTCCAGCGACGCGATTCCACCCAGCAATCGAACCTCAGAGACTCCGGTCTCTTCCAACATCTCTTTCCGGGCATTGGCCTCTGTATCGTGCATGCCATCGGCATGGCCGCCCGCCCAGGACCAGGTATTTCGCAAATTATGATGTACCATCAGGGTTTTCGTCCGCGCCGGATTCACGATAAACGCCGAACTGGTAAAGTGAGCCTCATTCTCCCGGTCCAGTAACCGCTCACCCTGCAGCTCGATCTCCCGCAGCATCACCTCGCGGGCCTCTGCCTCAGCCGCATCGGCAGGGCAAAACTTCTTCAGTTCCTCGTATAATTTGTCCATAGGTAACCCTCCTATATCTTTCGCGCTATGCGCGCAAAATGAGCCAAGTATATCGCCAGACTGCGCGCCTTATAACATGATCGACAACAAAGTTACAATGATTACGATACTGATGATAATGGCAACCGAGTTGATGGCGCTGGAAAGGCCCACATCTTCCCGCAGTTCTTCGGTGAAGGCGGGCACGGCGGAGCCGATGGGGCTGAAGGCCAGAATCACCAGGGCCTGACGTACCTCCAGTGCGAAGGGCAGCAGGAAGTAGAAACACAGAGCCAAAATCGCTGCTACGCCGTAACGAATGCTGAGGATCTTGACCATGCGGCCGATCTGGCTGCGATCGCCGCCCAGTTTGAAGCCCACACCCACCATGAACATGGCCATGAAGGCGTTGGCACCGGCGATGATCTCTGCAAAGGATACGATGGGGTTCGGCAGAGAAATGTGAGTCAAGTTCAGGGTCATCATGAGCACATAGCAAATGAAGGGGACGGACTTGCTCAGGGCTTTTACAATACGCATTACGGAAAAGCCGCCGCCGTCTTTCACGGTGGAAGCTACGCCGTAGGCACCACCCAGCACCACCATGGCATTACCGGTATCGAACAAGCTGGTGGTGATTACGCCTGCAGGGCCCAGGAAGCTCTGCACGAAGGGCATGGTGAAGTTACCGATGTTGTAACCCGGCAGGTTCAGGATTTCGAAGGCACGCTTTTCCTTGGAGGCGCGCAGATTGAGCACAAAACCCAGCGTCATGTAAATGATGCCGCCGCCCAAACCCAGCAGCACAATGGTGAGCATGGCCGGATCGAACTCCTTACCGGCAAAGCTGCTGACAATGGCTGCGGGCAGGGTGATCTTCATTACCACCTTGGATAACACACTGAAGTCCTGCTCCTTAAATACGCCGATCTTTTTCAAAACGTATCCTAATATAATGATGGCTACGAAGCAGCCGGCACGTACAATGATATCTAACATATGGAATCTCCTGTTACTGTAAATTAATAAACTTCCTTTATTATATCCTCCCCTGCGACACTTCGCAAGGCGAACATTGCTATTGCACTCAAGAAAAAATTTTTTTATAATGAAAGAAAGATTTCTTTACGCTTTGCGACTGTATAAATAGAAAGGAGGGGTGCTTTCATGACAGACGAACAAATCATCCGGCTCTATTTTGACCGCGACCAGGCGGCCATCGCCGAAACCGATCGGAAATACGGCTCTTATTGTTATTCCATTGCGTCGAATCTGCTGGGCCGCGAGGATAGCGAAGAATGCGTTAACGATACATACCACGCTGCCTGGACGCACATTCCCCCTGAGGTTCCCCAGTCACTGAAAGCCTTTCTGGGCCGCATCGTCCGCAATCTTTCCATCAGCCGCTTCCGCCGCAGTCACGCCCAAAAACGCAGCTCCGGCACCGATGTGCTGCTATCGGAATTAGAAGACTGCCTGCCCACTCCCCAAACCGTGGAAACCGAAGCTGACTCTCGGGAGCTATCCCGCCTGATCTCTTCCTGGCTGGCCACCCTCTCCGGCGATGACCGCGCCCTGTTTGTACTGCGTTACTGGCATGGCAGCGCTGTACAGGATCTGGCGGAAAAATGCGGCTGCACCCCCAATGCTGTTTCGCTTCGCATTCGCCGCCTGCGCAAAAACCTCAAACACTATCTTGAGGCGAAAGGAGTTTCCATATGAAATCAAGTCCAAGCTCAAAACAAAGCGAGAAATTATTTAACGCCATCACCGATATCCGCGAGGATTATATATTAGAAGCGACTGAACATGAATTCAAGCAGGCGACTGCCCCCAAAAAACGGACGGCCCGCCGCGCCTTCCGCTATGCCGGTCCCATTGCCGCGGCTCTGTGTCTATCGCTGTTGATGGGTATCTTTTTCTGGCCCGCCCCCGTGGCCACCTCCGCCTATACCATCGTGGAGGCTTCTTATCCCGGCATGGCCGCCTATCCTAATGAAGCAAATTATTACACCGACAACGGTGATTTCGATGACGAAGCCTATTTTGCTGATTATGAACTATGGATGGACGCGCAGGAAGCCCAAAACCGCCCGGAGGGCTTTGCCGCCGGCATCGAACCCTACATTATTTCCAGTGCACAGCAGTTTCTGTCCGGTTCCGATTTGGAAAATCAGATCTACTGCCCCATGAACATTTACATGGCGCTGAGCATGTTGGCGGAGGTCACCGACGGTGAGAGCCGCAGCCAAATTCTAGACCTACTGGGTCACGATGATATCCTATCGCTGCGTACCCAGGCCAACGCCATCTGGAACGCCAGCTACAACGACGACGGTCTGTACACCAGCATCCTATCCAGCTCTCTGTGGCTGCGTGAGGATATTCCCTATAACACCGAAACCATGCAGATTTTGGCGGATAATTACTACGCCTCTTCTTATCGCGGCACCATGGGTTCCGAGGAGTTCAACGAAAAGCTGCAGCAGTGGCTGAATGAACACACCAACGGCCGCCTCACTGATTCCGCCGGTGATCAGGGCTTCGATGAAAACGCCATCATGGCTCTGGCCACCGCCATCACCTACCGTACCAAGTGGGCCGAGGCCTTCAGTGAGAGCGACACAGCCCCCGCCACCTTCCATTCTACCACCGGTGATATGACCTGCGACTTCATGAATCAGACCACTTCCCGTCCCCTGTATCTGGGCGAACACTTCTCCGCCATAAAACAATACGAAACCAACGGCAGCAGTATGGTCTTCATCCTGCCCAATGAAACCATAACTGCCTCCGACCTGCTCACCGATCCGGAGACCATGAGCTTCATGCTTTCCGACCTGTCGGGATC
>JAZQWC010000066.1:0-25577 GCA_045632125.1 Bianqueaceae bacterium | reverse complement strand
CCCCGGCCCCTCCACTACTTTTTCAGACTTGCCATCGAAGGTGACAATATGCCAATCGGAAGGTTCTTCGCCGCTGGCGGCGCAAAGTCCAACCCGCATCTGATGGATCAGCCACCGTCCGCCCACATCATTGGCGCGACTGATGCTGCCATCAGAAAAAGTGCTGTCGATAGTATTGGAAAATAGTAGCGCATAATTCCGGCCGCCATGGGATAAGCGATAATAGTTGCGTCCGATGCGCAGTACTGGCTCATCCAATTTTGCCAACAGCTGATTGGCACTACCGGCGGTGCAATCGGACGAATATGTTTGATAAAATTCCTGTAGATTCATTTGGTATCTCCATTTCATTGGAAGTTATCTACATTTTACACCTTTCACGCACGTACACAAGTCCCAATTCGAAAAATCCATTGTCTTTCCGTAAAAAATTTCGTATAATAGTTTCAATATGTTTTCGAAAGGAATGATCTTATGAAAATAAAGAAACCCCAGGGCCGTCTGCCCTATATTATTGGCCTTGTTTGTGCAGCGCTGGCTGTTTTTGCTGCCGTTTTTTTACCCGGAAAGCTCTCCGATAAGCGCGCCAACGACTTTGCTGCCCCCCTGTTCAATCACGAGATGCCCGCTGATGCCCGTCTGATTCAGGCCACTGCCGCTGAAAACGACGACGGCAGCACCAGTGCCACCATCATCATGCAGACTGAATGGTCCGAACAGGAAATTTTAGATCACTATAACGATACCACCTATCCGCCCGCGGCGGAAAATGACGAAGTGACTCTTCAAGTGCTGCCCCTCGATGACAGCAGTATTGAAGCCGTAAAACAGGCGGAGTTGTATGAAGAAGACGGCGGTGACTACTGGTTTGTGTATTTGTACAGTGCACCGAAGGCGGAATAAAAACACTCAAGCGGCAGTTGAATTTTACGATTCAACTACCGCTTGTTAGATTTTACACCAATTTTGACGTATTCTTAGCTTGTAAATCAAATCAACGATTAGCACACGAAGGTGCAGAAAGGATCTTATATGTTCGACATGCAAAATATTGGCCGCACCATCGCCTCCGCGCGCAAGGCCCATGACATGACACAAATGGAGCTAGCTGACAAGCTGAATATTAGTTTTCAGGCAATAAGCAATTGGGAGCGAGGCATTTCAATGCCAGATATCTCAAAGCTTCCGGAGATTGCCGAATTGCTTGGTCTCTCCATTGATGAGTTGTTGGGAAAGTCTTCTCCTTTAGTAGAAGGACTTCTTTTAAAGGAGGAAGATGACAGCTTTCCCATTCCGAAAGCAGACCCGGAGGAGGTCATGGAAGCTGCTCCCATCTTGAAACCCTCCCAACTGCAAACCGTCGTTGGTCATAACGAAGCGAAATATGACATCTCTCATCTAACTTCTTTTCTTCCGTTCCTTCCCAAGGACTTTGTTAATGACCTAGCCGAAAAAGCATATAACGAAAAAGGTAGTAGTGCTCTTCCTCCTTTCTTGCCTTTCCTTACCAAATCAAAAGTGGATGCCATTGCTCTTCATGAAAACGAACTGGGACATTCCATTGCTATTTTTCTTCCCTTCATGAGTTCAGCAAGGCGCAACCACCTTGCAATTGAAAAGTATAATACAATCGGCATATCCGGAATCACCACATTTCTTCCTTTCATTGATAAAACACTGGTTCAGCAGATCGCCGAAAAAGAATTAGCCGAACATGGCCTTTCCGGTTTGAACACGATGCTTCCTTTCCTCGATCAAGCTTGGCTGATGGATATAATTAAAAATCAAATGAAATTGTAAAAACATACCAAAAAGCTCCATGTCAGAAGTTTATTTCCAACATGGAGCTTTTTCTTTACTTATTAAACTTTCTTTTCAAATCTTACGCATCGAAATCGAAGCTTACGCATCGATGGTGGAGATGGTCAGAGTGGTCTCTTCCAATACATCCAGCAGAGCCTTAACGGTATCCAAAGAGGTGAACATGGTCACGTTGTACTCGGTAGCTACCTGACGCAGCAGAGAACCATCGGTATCAGCATTCGCACTGGGATCTTTGGTGTTGATGAAGTAAGCAATATGGCCCTGACGCAGCAAGGTAGGAATTTCTTCACTGCCTTCGCTCACCTTACCGGCCGCATGGGTACGAATACCATTCTGCTTCAAGAAGGAAGCTGTGCCCGCGGTACCTTCAATATTGAAACCAAGCTGATAGAATCTCTTAATCAAAGGCAGAGCCTCTTCCTTATCCTGATCAGCGATGGTGCAGAATACAGTACCATAGTTCTGTAAATGCATGCCAGAAGCCTGCAGTGCTTTATACACGGCACGGGTCATGGTACGGTCGTAACCGATGGCCTCACCGGTGGACTTCATTTCAGGAGACAGGTAAGCATCCAAACCACGGATCTTATTGAAGGAGAATACAGGAGCCTTTACATACCAACGATCCTTCTCATCGGGGTAGATATCGAAGAAGCCCTGCTCCTTCAAGCTCTTGCCCAGAATAACTTCAGTGGCAATATCAGCCAAAGAGTAACCGGTAGCCTTAGACAGGAAGGGAACGGTACGAGAAGAACGGGGATTTACCTCGATGATATATACATCATCCTTTTCATCTACGATGAACTGGATATTAAACAGACCTACGATGCCAATGCCCAAGCCCAGCTTCTTAGCATACTGCAGGATGATACCCTTAACCTTATTGGAAATGGAGAAGGGAGGATATACGGAGATAGAGTCACCGGAGTGAACACCGGTACGCTCAACCAGTTCCATGATACCAGGAACGAAAACATCGCGGCCATCGCAGATGGCGTCGATCTCAACTTCACGGCCCTGAATATATTTATCAACCAGTACGGGCTTGTCCTCATCGATCTCTACAGCGGTTCTCAGATAATGACGCAGCTGCTCCTCGTTAGCAACGATCTGCATTGCACGACCACCCAAAACGAAGGAAGGACGAACCAGAACAGGATAGCCGATCTCAGCAGCGGCAGCAATACCATCTTCCATCTTGGTAACAGCTTTACCCTTTGCACGAGGAATGTTCAGCTCATTCAGCAGATTTTCAAAGGCATTACGATCCTCTGCACGGTCAATGGCAGCACAATCGGTACCGATGATCTTCACACCGCGATCAAACAGAGGCTGTGCCAGGTTAATAGCGGTCTGACCACCCAGAGAAGCAATAACACCTTCCGGCTTCTCGAACTCTACGATGTTCATAACATCTTCAGGAGTCAAAGGCTCGAAGTACAGCTTGTCAGCAGTGGTATAGTCGGTGGAAACGGTCTCGGGGTTATTGTTAATGATAATAGCCTCGTAACCGGCATTCTTAATGGTCATAACGGCATGAACGGTGGAGTAGTCAAACTCAACACCCTGACCAATACGGATGGGGCCTGCACCCAGAACGATGATCTTCTTTCTGTCGGTCAAACGAGAAGTATTCTCGCCGGTGTAAGAAGAATAGAAGTAGGGAATATAGGCGCCAGTATGGCAGGTATCAACCATCTTGAATACGGGGAACAGATTCAGCTCCTTACGCATGTTGTATACATCCATTTCAGTGCATTTCCACATGCGAGCAATATACTTATCGCTGAAGCCCATCTTCTTAGCAGCGGTCAAGATCTCAGCATCTTTACGAACACGCAGCTCTTCTTCCATATCGATGATGTTCTTGAAGGCCTGCAGGAAGTAAGGAGTGATCATGGTGATCTCGTGGATCTTCTCCAAAGAAACACCGTGATAGATCAGCTCAGCAATGGCAAAGATGTTATCGGAACGGAACTCAGAAATGTATTCCAGCAGTTCCTCTACGCTCATGTTATCGAACTTAGACAGGTACATATGGTTAGCACCGATCTCCAGAGAACGGATACCCTTCAGCAGAGCCTCCTCCAAGTTAGAACCAATACCCATGATCTCGCCGGTAGCCTTCATCTGAGTGCCCAGCTTGTTGGTAGCAGAAGCAAACTTATCGAAGGGGAAGCGAGGCAATTTAGCAATTACATAATCCAGCTTAGGCTCGAAAGCAGCATTAGTATTAGCGATCTTGATATCTTCCAGAGCCATACCAACAGCGATCTTAGCGGTTACACGAGCAATGGGGTAACCGGATGCCTTGGAAGCCAGGGCGGAAGAACGGGAAACTCGAGGATTAACCTCGATCAAATAATACTCAGATGTATGAGGATTCAGAGCAAACTGAACGTTACAGCCACCTTCGATCTTCAGCTCTTTAATCAGCTTGATGGCGGAATCATTCAGCATCTTCTCGTCTTCTTTGCTCAACGTCATGATGGGAGCAACTACGCAGGAGTCACCGGTGTGAACACCAACAGGATCAATGTTTTCCATACCGCAAATGGTGATGGCATGATCGTTGGTGTCACGCATAACTTCGAACTCAATTTCTTTATAACCCTTAACGGATTTCTCAATCAGAACCTGATGAACCGGAGACAGCTTAAATGCATTCACACCCACTTCTTCCAGTTCTTCTTCGTTGTAAGCAAAACCACCGCCGGTACCACCCAGGGTGAAAGCAGGACGCAGTACAACGGGGTAACCGATACGGGCCGCAGCTTCCTTTGCTTCCTCAAGATTATAGGTGATCTCAGAGGGAATAACCGGCTCTCCAATAGATTCGCACAGTTCTTTGAACATTTCACGGTCTTCAGCGCGCTCGATAGATGCACTGGAAGTACCCAGCAGTTCAACGCGGCATTCTTTCAGAATACCCTTCTTCTCCAATTGCATAGCCAGATTCAAACCGGTCTGACCGCCGATACCGGGAATGATCGCATCGGGACGCTCATAGCGGATGATCTTAGCCACATATTCCAGTGTCAAAGGCTCCATGTATACCTTGTCAGCAATGATGGTATCGGTCATGATGGTAGCGGGGTTGGAGTTACAAAGTACAACCTCGTAGCCCTCTTCCTTCAGCGCCAGACAGGCCTGAGTACCGGCATAATCAAACTCAGCAGCCTGACCAATGACAATAGGACCGGAACCAATGATCAGAATCTTTTTAATATCTGTTCTCTTAGCCATTATATTCTCCTCCTAATACATTTTTCATTATTTTCTTCATAAAAAAACCGGCTTTCTGAAATGCATAAGCACCTCACAGAAACCGGTAATAACCACTCAACGTGGCAAATCATAAGCAGACAGTTTAGAAATGGAAACAGAAGCACCAATACCATCATTGAAAGCAATACCTAGAAGCGTAGAATTAACCTTTGCCTTCATGTTCGTGGACATAGTGTTCTCCTTTCCCTCAAATAAAATTCTGCCAATAAGCGGCAAAATAATTTTTCAGCCAATCACTGCAAGCTATCATTTGTCTGAAAAATTATATCATGTAACACTTACCTTGTCAACTCAAAAATCGGATTCAAATCGCGATGATTGCCGATGATCGCCGACTCCTATATAATATAAACTCAGCTTCTATTCTTTCTCTTTTTTATTTGCGTCTGGATGTAGCCATTTTTTGAAGAGACTATACAACCCGATACTGGATAACCCCGACAACATTCCTGTCAGAACTATTTCCATGGCTAAATTATGCTTCGCCAGAATTTCCACTGCAATACCAACGATCGACATAATAAGCGGCATATATTTTTTAGGATACTCCGCAAGCGCATGTTTCAAGATATAAGTGATGCACAAGCATATTCCAACTGCTACAACATCAATATACATCAACAATTGATTCATTTCCATTTTCGCTTCCTCCTTTCTGCTTGATATAACAATAAAGAGGAAGTTTTTCCATTTTTAGCAACAAGTTTTTATTTTTCGTTATTTTGCGGTTTCCAAAATCCAGCTCTTATCATCCTTATATTTTGAATTTGCAAATTCAAAAACAAATGAAATGAGGTATTTATTATGACAATCGTTAAAGGCGAAAATGGCACAAAAGTTTATGCATTGCAGTATGCACTGCATATCCTAAACTACAACCCCGGCGAAATTGATGGCACCTTTGGTGATGCCACAGAATCCGCTGTCAAGCTCTTTCAAAATGACCATGGTTTAACTCAGACCGGTCACATCAATGGTGGTACTTGGCTTTGTATCAGCGAACAGATTAAAGGAATTCAGCAAGCACTTGCTAACCGAGGATACTATACTGATTTTCCTGATGGAATAGCAAGCATCAATACATATAATTCAATTATCGCTTTTCAAGCTGCTAACCATCTACTTGCAGATGGTATTGTAGGTCCTGATACAAATCGACATCTAAACGGATATACTGGTATCACTAACGAATCCTATTTTCCTTTAGGTGAAGGTGACTCCAATGAATTTGTTCAGTATCTACAGTATGGCCTTCATATTTTGTGGTGTCATCCTGGCTCCATTGACGGAAAATTTGGTCCCGCAACCACAACAGCCACTAAAGAATTTCAAACACGTTATTCTCTTACCGCTGATGGTCTAGTTGGCTCTATTTCTTGGGGAAAGCTTACCTCACTAATCATGGAGATTCAAACCGCACTAAAAGAGAGAAATTTTTATACAGGTAAAATTGACGGAATTCCTACTGCAACAACCTATCGAGCACTAGTAGAATTTCAACGTGCCAACAATTTGGCCGACGATGCCCAAATGGGTCCTTTGACCTCCATGGCACTTCTTGGTACCACCAGTGTGGGCGGTTCCGATGATCTGCCTTTGAGTTCCGGCTCTTCGGGCAAAAAGGTTTTGTATCTTCAGTATGCCCTTACCATTTTATGTATTAATCCCAATGGTTTTGATGGTAACTTCGGTCCTGGTACAGAAGCCGCCGTCCGTGAATATCAGATTGAAACTGGATTGGCCGTAACTGGCATTGCAGATGTTGAAACCTGGATGTCCATCAGTGATAAAATCAAAATCATTCAGCAAGCCTTGGTGAACCACGGCTATGATACTGGTGGTGTTGATGGCGTAGCTGGTGATGGCACCTATAGTGCAGTCCTCGCTTTTCAAACCGCCAAAGGATTAGATGCAGATGGAATGGTTGGTCCTTATACTCGCGAGTTATTAGATGCCCCTATTGATGCAACCTCCATCGGAACCACAAGTAGTATTCTCAGTATTGGATCACACGGAACCTTAACCAAATATTTGAAACACATGCTCAATGGACTCGGTGCCGATTTAAAAGAAGATGGTATTTTCGACGAAGCTACCCACAATGCCGTTATCGCTTTTCAATCTCACCATTACCTCACCCCTGACGGCGTAGTTGGTCCTGGTACCTGGAATATGCTTTTTACACAATACCATGTACCCGTAGAAGGAAATGGTATTGTCAAATTTGTAAACATTGCTAAGCACGAAGCCGACTTTGCCTTTGAAGAAAATAATTCCAACAATATTACTCCTTATGGAGAATGGTATGGAATGAATGGACAGCCTTGGTGTGCTATGTTTGTCTCTTGGTGTGCATATCAAGCTGGGCTTTTAAACACAATCATCCCTTCATTTGCATATTGTCCTTATGGCGTTAATGACTATATTGCCAATGGCCGCTACTACCCCGCTTCCTCCAGTTATATTCCCTCCCCTGGTGATATCATCTTTTTCATCGATTCTAATGATGATACAGCTTCCCATACAGGTATCGTCGTAGATGTAACCAATTCTGAAATTCAAACAGTAGAGGGTAATGCTTTGGATAAAGTTGGATATAATTACTATGCTTTCACGGATCCCTATTTACTTGGTTACGGATGCAACACTAATTTAGGAGATAATATCACCGTCCCACTGCCAACCACCGGCGAAATCAACAGTGTTTGCGCTGCCAAGTTAGCTAACACATTACGTGGTTTAGGTATTTCAGCCCGAAATGAAAATTCATCCTTATATATGTTCGGATTGAACAATGTATCACGTTCTATCGAAATCTCCGAGAATCTCTCTTCCGTATATCTCCCACTTACTGAAAATGTGGATTTACTAATTGCTGCCGCTACAGGAAGTAGTCTTTATGAAGAGCATAACCAAAGCACAGATTTTACCTTTGGAATCGATATCGATGATATTGAATACAACTCTGAAAGCATCTTCAATTATATCTCTACCTCCTGCGAAGCATTCGGAGTTGACATAGACTTGACTACTGACATCTTCAACAGCATCTCCCTCGCAATTGGTAACAGTAATGCTTGCATTTCTGTATCTTTTGAAGAAGACCCCGAGCCCAGCATCGCTATTACAATTACCTTCAAAGTAAATGTAGATGTTACCGCTTACTATAGTACCGAATTGAGTTACACTCTCGGTATTTTGATCCATCTTTCTAGAACAGATCCTCTCTATACTGATTATACTGTTGCGTTTGAAGCATACAATAACCGTTGGAAGGAAATCGAAAATGAAGCGAACGAAATCCTTGAAGAAGTTTTCATTTGGGGACTAACAATTGCCTCCTGTGTCACAGCAGCTGGTTTTATTACTCTCGGTTTAAAACTTGCAGGTAAAACTGTCATATTGGTAGAAATCAAAAAAATCATTACTGCTTTGATTCCTTCCCTCCTTACACAGACATCTTAAAAATATCCATAATTAATCAAGGAAGCATGCTTCAAATCCCAAGCATGCTTCCTAATTATTTTCTTCTTAATCCAAATATTTCTTCGACTTAATTAAGTTAATTATCTCCTGTGTTGCTTCCTTTTTGAAGTTTCCACACGGAACTGCAAATACAGATCTAATTATCCACGGAATATTCATTTTTTCCATCATTTTCTTTGAATCGTATCCATCTTTTACATAAAATACCAACCAATCATACTTTACTTCTACTTTTTTTATATACTCATAACTACACATGCATATTGATTCTTTTCCTTCTTCGTTAATATCCATCTTATCATTCGCAAAAAGAATCTCATTCTCATCAAAAACGATCTGTATAGGCTCGTGAGTATTCAACATAAGCCACGCTTGCATTTTCCTATACAATGCAGGCCAAAGTATTCCAATTAGGAAAATAAGAACAAAGATCCCCACTACCACATATGATAAAATAGAAGAAGTTGCTCCTTCTATTTTTTTAAATATAAGAATTGTCAATATTCCAGTTGAAACAAAACCTATTAACCCAATTACAAGCATTTTCTCATAATACATATCCCAATACAATTTATAAAAATTAGTAATGCTCTCCTTATTTTTCAAATCACAAATTACTTTCAATTTTGTTTCCTCCATTTACCCTAAAAAATTATCAAACCAATCCTCTGAACTCTCGGGCTTTTTAAGCCGAGCAAAGAGTTTCTCAGAATACTGTCGCATTAAATCATATTCTTTCTTTAGCGGAAATTCAGCGTCCTCCAATATCTCAATTAATTTTTCAAAGTTAGATCTATTATCCAAAATTTCATCAACATCGATTTCCCACATAGATCCAGAATAATCCGGTTCACATCCATTTTCTTTTGTAGCCATGTAGCACTCAAATTCAGCAGACTCCATGGCAACAACTTTGACTACTTCACTTGCTCCACTTGCTGTTGTTTCTTTTACGCGGATTCGTGCATAATCTTTTTTAAAGTAATCTGCTTCCTGTTGCCAATCGAAATCATCCAGTTGCCAATTACGCCGCAATTTATTTTCATTCACTATAAAGTCATAAAAATAATCTGTAGGCCACACCTCATAGTAATCTCCAACCTGGCCGACATAACTATAGATGTTACGATACATATATCTAAGAAATGTTAAGTACCCTTCCTTCACATCGCACATTTCCCAAGTTAATTTCAAATACGGTGCAAAAACATATCTTTCAATGCGCTGGGGAATCATATCATAAAGCATCCCAAAGGTTTTATCCTGATAATTCTTTTGACGCATTTCTTTAAACTGTTCTGCAATCAACGGCAATTTGTCATCCATTTGCGATGAAAAAAATACCGCAGTGAAATATTCCTGAAATGATCTGTGTATGAAATAATATTTTTCACCCTCTTCATACATAATGCAAAGATTATCCTTCAAATCAAGAAGAAAATCCCATGCAGTACACGAAAGACTCTTATTTTTGAGAACCTTGTTCATATAATCAACAAATGTAACCGATGTAAATTCCAGCACTTCATCGCGATACGTTCTTGCACAAAACTCAGCAAAATATTTTGCAAATTCCTCCGGCTCAAGTCCTGTATGCAAAGGTCGTACATAAGCTCCTTTTGTCGCATCATGTAAACGAGACATTGTTTCAAAAGCTTTAGAATAGAATATATGCATTTTACGCGGAATATCACCTATAGATGAATATGTCATCAACATAATTGTAAGAAGTAGCGGGTTGCTGGCAAATTGCGTATGAGAGTAATACAATCGAGCATCTAAATCCTTCATGAATTTTTCTTTTGTTTCAATATCGTAAAAATCCAACTTTTCGATCATCTCTATAGCTTGTTTTTTTGTAAACTCATTGATTTTATAGACCGAAAAACGTCTATAAGATAAAAATCTCGTTGTAGGCCGAGAGGATATAACAAAAAAATTATTAGGATATTGAATTGTCATATTTTCCAGTTCTTGCTCAAATCTATCCCTTAAAGATGATGCAATTTCATCAAGGCCATCAAGAAGAATGATACATTTGCCATTCTCTAACAAACCACTGATTTGTTCACGAGTTACATCGTTGTCAAAAGACTTAACAGTCTGATATATAAAGCCTTTAAGATCAAAATCGCTGCTATAGTTTTTCAAAGAAACCAGTATAGGCAATCTTTCGGTGACACTGTACTCTTCAATACCACTTAACAGCAGATGGCGCAGCATCATCGTTTTGCCGATCCCCCCAGTACCATTTATAATAGAAAAATTAGAAAGCTGTGATAACTGTGAAGCACTAATATTTTCTATTGCAGCATAGGTTGCAGGTCCACAAAAATCTACCTTGTTGATAATATTAAAAGGTGGCTGAAGTGTATTACAAACGTAAAAATCATAAAAGCTATGCGGTTTTTCAGAATAAAGAAGAGTTTTTGTTTTCGAATAAAAATCTTTAGCTTTTTCAAGATACTTTGCAAAAGGAATTTCCTTATCACGCTTATTTCCTGTACCAAATCTTATGAGTCCTGCCGTTCGATAAAAGTCGCTTAACTGTTCAATTTGCTTAGTCTTACCCGTAGATGGTTTTCCCAAAATAAACATTTTATTTTCAGAAAGCACAAAGTTGATTTGCTGCTTTATCGAAGAACCCACATTACTTTCAAATTTCCATTCAGAATGTGCAGATTCGCGGTAAAACCACTGCTCAAAGGTATCCCTTCCTTTGTCATTGTCAGGACGATTCACAAGAATGAAGCTCAGAATACTGAGCAGAAACAAAGGAAAATCAACAAACTCCACGTTTCCTACTTCGGATTTTCGTATAACCTTTCCCTTTTCATATTCAAACACATAATCATCCGATATTGTTACATCATTTTGAAGCACCTCTAGAATAGCTTTTACAAGCCACTCTCTTTTTTTCTCATTAATAAATACTGTAGAAAATCCGACATTCGACTCACGATGTCGGTCTTTTTGTTTTTTACCTCATCATCAAATAGCTGTATCGTTGCCGTATCTTTAAACGGAATATACGTATTATCACTAATCAGACAACTTTTATATTGAGAAGTTGCCTTAGCAAAGGTTTTTCCTGATGCACTAATATGTTCACCTGTTACAACGTAAACCAAACCTTTCATAACATCGGCATCAGAAAGCCCATCAGAACCACCTTTTTGTTTATCTCGTGCCTTCACACGACTTTTTCGGGCCTGCAAAATCAATCCGAAAAATATACCTCCACACAAATAGGGAACATTGTTAGCCATGGCAAAACTCCTCTAAAATAGTAACTTTAGAAATATAAGAAACACTATAAACAATTGACAGAAACATTATCCTCTATAGGCTGAGCTTAGGATAAAAGAGTAAAACATTCGCATCATAAGTTTAGTGCCTTACATTATACACGTAAATTTTGTGAAAAGTCTATACACTTATCAAAATTTTCCTTTACATACTTAACTTTGATTTGCGACCAGCACTTTATCCACCTACTACACACTGTATCAACTGATTACTGATAGCTCAACGGTGTGCAGTAGACAAGAGAATATCACGGCTACCTTTTGAGCGGGTTGCTGCATTTCGAAACGGAGACATTCATTCGGGCTGTGGTTCTTCCATCATGCCTTTCATCAGTCCCCCCCGTTTCAAAAAATATCAGGAGGTATTATTATGTCAACCCGCAACACAAAACAAAAGGAAGAAATTGAGCAGTTGATTCTAAAAATGTCACCATTGGCAAAAAGATATGCTACTAAAGTTCATTTTATGGATTACGAAGATACTCTACAGGAATTCTACATAGCTTTAGTCATTGCAGGAACTCACCTAAAAGAAACTTTCACCGAGGCTCAATGCGTCAAATACTTAGAAAAAGCTGTCGATAATCACTACAAATATTTATGCCGCAAACACCTTCCTATTGAACCACCTTTAAATTTAGATGACCATCAGCACTTAGAATCATCTGACCACATTGATCATACAGCGCTGGATATATCTCGCTATATTCAATCTGTAACCCAACAAGATCAAACAAAAGGAGAGATCCTTACAAAATCTTTTCTCCAAGATAAAAGCGATGCAGAAATTGCTTTTGAACTCGGCATTTCCAAACAATACGTCAACCGAATCAAACGACAGCTATTCAAACCCTTCCTCGATCAATACAAATAACAAATATCCTATTTTTCTTTAGAAATAGATGAATCCATCCACAGACCCACCAAAGCTTCAAGAAATCCTCCGTCACAGACCCACCAAACGAAATCAGCACCTTTAAGCGCATACCACTGTAGCGCGAAAAAGGTGCTGATTTCGCTTTATTGATTTCTCATCTGCATAAACAATTTTTCTACAAATCTGGAAGTTTCCGGAGGCAGGAAGGCAAAGCTGGTGGCGTTCTCCAGAGTTTCCTCATCGGGGTAGGCCACAGGGCTTGCTACCATTTCCGGATCCATGTATTCCTTAGCTGCACTGATCGGCGTGCTATAACCTAGGTAATCCATGTTCTGACCGGAGATCTCAGGCTCGCACAGGAAGTTAATGAACAACTCCGCCGCTTCCTTCTGCTCACAGCAGGTAGGAATACACATAGCATCAATAAACATATTGAAGCCCTGCTCCTGCGGCAGATAGAACTTCAGGTCCGGATTATTCTCCGCCATGGCCAAATAGTCACCGGCATAATAAGGAGCAATCCAAGCAACACCATCCTCCATGGTGGCAAAGATCTGGTCCATAACGTACTGCTGCACCAGCGGGCGCTGCTCCAGCAGCTTCTCGGCACAGGCTTCCAGCTCCGCCTCATCGGTGGTATTTACATCGTACCCCAACAGATACTGAGCTATACCAAAGGCATCACGGGAGTTATCGAACATCAGGATCTTATCCGCATACTTCTCGTTCCACATAACCTCCCAACCGGTCACATCGGCCTCATCCACATATCGAGAGTTGTAAATGATACCCACCGTACCCCAGGTATAGGGTACCGAATATTTGTTGTCCGGGTCGAAAGATGTATTCTTAAAGGCCTCATCCACATACTGATAGTTCGGAATATTGTCAAAATCCAACTCCATCAGCATGTCCTCTTCGATCATGCGGGCGATCATGTAATCCGACGGAATGATCACATCCACGGTTACACCGCCGTTCGCCAACTTCGAATACATGATCTCGTTGGAATCGTAGGTAGAATACTGCACATCAATATAAGGATACTTCTCTTCAAAGGCCGCGATCACATCCAGCGCATCATCCTGGCCATCAGCAATATACTGACCCCAGTTATACACATTGATGGTCACTTCCTCCTGCTCCGCAAAGGCGCCGGTGGTATCTCCCTTTGGAATCACCACGCCCACAAAGAGCAGCACAGCTGCCAAAGCGGCGGCGATGCCAGCTTTCCATCCGCGTCTGCGGCTCACACTGCCAAGGCTGCGCTGGCTGTCCTTTTTGCGCTCGGAGCGCAGCTGCAGCAAATTCATGGTCACCATCATTACCAAAATCAGAATGAACAGCAAGGTGAACATGGCGTAGATCTTGGGCTGCATGGGCTTCTTCACGTAGGAATAGATCTCAACGGGCAGGGTTACAAAATCCAGACCGCTCACAAAATAACTGATTACGAAGTCATCCAAGCTCATGGTAAAGGCCATGATACCACCGGAGATGATACCCGGCATGATCTCGTGAAGGGTCACTTTAAAGAACGCCTGAACGGGCGTACAGCCCAAGTCCATGGCCGCATCAGTCAGGGAACTATCCATTTGATGCAGCTTAGGCATAACATTCAAAATTACATAGGGCAAGCTGAAGGTAACATGGGCGATCAGCAGCGTATAAAAGTTCAGCGCTTCCTTTTGGCCCAGCATCTTGGTACCCAAGAATACAAACAATAGCGACAAGGACACACCGGTTACGATATCCGGATTGGTCATGGGTATATTGGTCAAGCTCAGTACAGCCTTGCGCATTTTAGGTTTCAGGTTATGAATACCCACCGCTGCCACGGTACCAAAAGCCACAGCAATTACGCTGGCCAACACCGAGATCAGAATGGAGTTACCCAACAGCCGCAGCAGGTCTTCATCCTGAAACAGTCGTACATACTGCTGCAGGGTGAAGCTTTCAAACTGAGCCAGATTTTTGCCGGTATTGAAGGAACCAATAATCAGCACCAGCATGGGAATGTACAAAAAGATGAATATTAATATGGTAAAGATGCGATTCGTCCGTTTCATAGGATATCACCGCCCTCTCCATCATTTTTGTTGCCAAAGCGGTTCATGATACCGGTGCAAACGAATACCAAAAGCATCAATACCAAACTCAAGGCTGCGCCCAGGTTGGCGTTGTTGCCCTGTTTGAACTGACGCTCAATAATATCACCGATCAATACCATATCGGCACTGCCCATCTTCTGGGAAATGTAGAAGGTAGAAACCGCGGGTACGAACACCATGGTGATACCGGTCAGAATACCGGGCATAGAAAGAGGCAGAACCACGCGTTTAAAGACCTGCACGCCATTGCAACCCAGGTCCTCCGCTGCTTCCACCAAGCGGCGATCGATCTTCACAATGGTGGAATACAAAGGAAGGATCATATAGGGCAGGTAGTTATAGACCATACCCAATATTACCGCACCGGGAGTTCGGATCAGCTGCACATGGCCAAGACCGATCCATTCCAAAAACTGGTTGATGATACCGGTATCCTGCAGGAGGCCCACCCAGGCCATGGTACGCAGCAGGAAGCTCATACACATGGGCAGCATGACCAGCATGTACAAAAACTTCTGCGCAAAGGGACTGCGATGCGCCATAAAATATGCCACCGGATAGCCCAGCAGTAAGCAGATCACCGCTGAAACCAGTGAATAATAAATAGAGCGCCAAAGCACCGGCATATACATGCCCAGTTCTTTAATATTGCTGAAGGTAAACTGACCCGTAGCCGGATCCGTCAGGGCATAATAGCCTACTACTCCAAGGGGAATCAGGGTAAACAGCAACATCCAAATAATATAAGGAGTGCTCAGGAGGATGGAATTATTCTTCTTCATCGTTGGCATCCTCCATCAACTCATCGTATTCTGCCGAATAAGAGCTATAGTCACCAAACATACCGGAGTATTCGCTCTTTTTCATAATGTGGATGTCCTCGGGGTTCAGGCGGATGCCAATCGTCTCTCCCTCCCCGTGATAATCGGTGGTCTGAATCAGCCACTTAAAACCGTGGAATTCCACAATGATATCATAATTTAAACCTTTGAAGGTGATGGCCGTTACCGTACCGGTCAGGTGGCCCTGCTCCTTGGGTACAATGTCAATGTCCTCGGGGCGAATTACCACATCCACCGGTTCATTGGGCTCAAAGCCCTTATCCAAACACTCAAAGGTACGGCCAAAGAAGCGCACCTTATAGTCCGCCAGCATCACACCATCCAAAATATTACTCTCACCAATAAAGTCCGCAACAAAGGCGTTCTCAGGCTCGTTGTAAATATCCTCCGGCCGGCCGATCTGCTGAATACGGCCTCTGTCCATAACAACAACGGTATCGGACATAGAAAGTGCCTCTTCCTGATCGTGGGTTACATATATAAAGGTGATCTCCATCGCCTGCTGAATCCGCTTCAGCTCGATCTGCATATCCTTACGCAAACGAAGGTCCAGTGCGCCCAAGGGCTCGTCCAGCAACAATACTTTCGGGCGGTTGACCAACGCACGGGCAATGGCCACACGCTGCTGCTGACCACCGGACAGGGCGTCAACGCGGCGGTTCTCGTAGCCCTTCAGGCCTACTACCTGCAGCATTTCATGTACTCGCTCATGGATCTCGTCTTTAGGCAGCTTCGCCACCTTCAAACCAAAGGCTATGTTATCGTATACGTTTAAGTGCGGGAACAGCGCGTAGCGCTGAAACACTGTATTGATCTGTCTTTTATAGGGCGGTACATCGTTGATGCAGGAACCATCGAACATCACGGTACCATCGGTGGCGGTTAAGAAACCGCCAATGATTCGAAGTGTAGTGGTCTTGCCGCAGCCGGAAGGTCCCAGCAGGGTCAAAAATTCTTTATCTTTAATATTTAAGTTAATTCCATCCAGAACTCGCTCTCCACCGAATTCCATTACTAAGTCTTTTAATTGAATAAGGTCTTTTGCCATCACCCTACCCCCAGTCCATCATCAATTTTTTCAAAAATAGCCTGCTCATTATAACCAATGTGAGCCTGTTTGTAGCGCATTACGCGGTATCCGTCGGAAGGCGGATTGGGCGTGTCGGTCTCCCCGGGCACACCACTCAAAATCATTTCATCACAATGCATGATCTCCAGCAAGGTGGACTTGTCGATGGGCGCACCGTGGTGTCCGGGGCAGATCACATCGAATTCATCATAGTGACTGTAAAGTTTCTTCATATTATTATAGTGACTTTCAATGGTCTGACCGGGTCTATCTTCACCGCGCATATTCACGTTGCACCAGCCGGTCTCCAGTTCATCACCGGTAAATAGAATACGATTTTTCTTATCCAGAATCGCAATGGAGGCAAGATCATGCGCTCCGATCTCCAGAATCAGAAGCGGACGATCACCAAAATCCAGAATATCACCATCTTTGACGGGCGTGATCTCATAGTTAAGCGGATAATCCTCGGTATTACCGTCAAAGGGAGTTTTAGCAGCTTTTTCCCCAACGGGGTTCATATATACAGCATCAAAGTAGCCGTTGCCGCCGGTGTGATCGAAATGAGAATGGGTATTGATCACGGCCACTACCGGTTTATCGGTCACCTTTACTTCTTTAATATAATCGTGGATATTTAACTTACTCATACCGGAGTCGATCAACACACACTTTTCTCCGCATTCCAGCAAATAGCAGTCACAGCCCCAAGGCGTGGCCGGATATTTAGTGCCAATGATCCAAGTATTTTTATTCATCTTTCGTATATCAAAATGCTCATAAAAGCGTCCTAACCCTGTATTCATGTCGGATCCTCCTTTATTGATTTATATACTCTATCACAAGTTTACGCAAAATGTCAAACTGACAAGGACCTGCTTGCAGCAGCACTTCGTGAAACTCAGCTTCGTTAAATTCAGCTCCCAGTCTGCCTTCGGCAAAACTGCGCAATTCTTCAAACTCCAACCAACCGGTGCAGTACATTTGATAATTGGCAGGTTCAGCAATCACATATTCCATTATATCCTGCGCTGCATCGCTCTCCATACCCATTTCGGTCAAATAGTCCTCGGTGTCCTCCAAGGTCCAGCCCTCGTAGTTGACGCCGATCTCTACCCGGGCACTGATCAGCAGATTCAGCTGCGCATTGATCCGTTCCAGGCTGCCATAGATCGGTTCCTCAAAATCATAATATTCGTAGGACATCATTTCCACGTAGGTAGCCCAGCCTTCATCGTAACCACTGAAACTCAGCAGTTTTCGAATAGGCTCCGGATTCTGGGACAGGAAATAAACATTTTGGTACATATGGCCCGGTATACCCTCGTGAGCCAGGGTAGCCCATAAGGAACCAACACTATCGCTGCCTTCGTTAATATAGATCGAATTGTCTTCATATCGATCAATGGCAGGCAGCATATAAAAGGCAGGGCTCACACTGGACTGCAAAGACTCATGCACAGGAGTGACCGTAAATTCAACTTTCGGCAGTTCCGGGAAGCGATCACCCATGGTTTCTTCAAAGAAACGAATGGTCTGCGCCGGATCGTTGTGATGATTGGTATATAATGATTCATAGGCATCAAAGTAAGCCAAATATCCATCATAATCCGCCATCACCACGGTGTATAATTCAGACAAAGTATCATCGAGGGCCTCATCCAACAACTGTATAACTTCTTCTGGAGTCCGATCGGTGCCCACATCGCTGGCCAGCAAATAGCGATAATAGGCCTGGCCGTTTTCTAAATACTTCAAGCCCAGATCATTTTCTCCGGTGGTTTTCAGTTCTTCGAACACATCGATGGTAGTCTCATATGCCGGAATCACATATTCCATCACAGCCTCATAATTTGCATCAATATAAGCCTGTTTCTCATCGGCGCTGATTCCCTCAACCTTTTCAATGCGGCTCTCAAATGTAGGGATCAGCACAATATTCTCCGGATCTGCGATCATGTCGCTGCACTGGCGAATCACTTCTTCCGCGCAGTTTTCATTCATAAACAGACCTTTTTCTGATTTGATCCGTTCAAATTCTAAATATTCATTGAAATAATCCGGTATCAATTCCAGGAGCGTCAAATAATCCTCCACATCGCCTTCATCATAAAACTTATACTCTGATAAGGTGATGGGAATATTGGCCTGCAGCCCACTTGTATAGGCAAAGGGCTCATACAAATATATAAAATCATAGGACTCCAGACTCAGCTGCAGATCTTGTTTTAATATATCGTAAGTGAGCTGCTGTTCTTCGGTCAGCTGTTTATAGTTAAAGCCTTCCAGTTCCTTCAGCAGTTCCTTGATTTCTTTTTGCTCTTCTTGTAAAGTTTCCTCGGAAAAATCCACTTCACCCAGAGTCACTTCCGGGGATTCAATACCATACCCCTCCGGATTTGACAAGGTATAATGAAGCGTGATCGTATCCACAGTCACATTTTCTTCAAATATGCGCCAGGTAAACTCATCAAATGCCTTTTGAACATCTTCTGCCTTTCCACACGCAGCCAAAGAAACCATCAGCATCACGATCAGCATCATAGAGATTGCATTTTTGATTCGCTTCATATTAAAATCTCCAATCTGTTTTAGAGAAAATCTTTCAAATTTAGATTATACCATACTACCCTGCAAATTACTACTTCCTTTTGAAGCAAAATTTTTTCAAAAAAAATTAAAAAAAGTGTTGACATTTCGATTCCCTTATAATATAATAGTCAACGTTGAAGCGAGCAATGAAAAACGCTGAAAACAATATGCGCGAATGGCTCAGTGGTAGAGCATCGCCTTGCCAAGGCGAGGGTCGCGAGTTCGAATCTCGTTTCGCGCTCTACAAACCGGATGTAAACAGCATCCGGTTTTTTGTTATCTAAATTTACAAGGAGGCCCTCATGATCCTGTCCGCATCCCGCCGCACCGATATTCCCACTTACCACGGCGCATGGTTTATGAATCGTTTGCGCGAAGGCTTTGTCCTCACCCGCAATCCCATGAATCCTAGCCAGATCCATCGTCTGCCGCTCTCCCCTGATGTAGTGGACTGCATTGTTTTCTGGACAAAAAATGCTGCACCTTTTGTGAAGCATTTGGATGAACTGGATCGCATGGGCTATCGCTATTATTTTCAGCACAGCCTTACTCCTTACGAAGCCGACATGGAGCCCGGACTCCCTCCGAAAGATCAGCTGCTAAAGCAGGTTGCGGCCCTAGGCCGCCGAATCGGACCAAGCCAGCTCGTGTGGCGATACGATCCAATTCTGCTAACTCCCCGCTATACGATCGATTTTCACAAGACTGCATTCGATCGGTTTTGCAATACTCTCGCCTCTGTGACCGATGAGGTGGTGATCAGCTTTATCGATTTGTATGCACGCTTACGAAAAACTGAGCTTCGCGCCTGCACGGCTACTGAGATGGCTGAATTAGCCGGTTCGTTAGCTGACATCGCTGTCGGGTACGGTCTGACCATCCGCGCCTGCAGCGAGGCTATGGATCTGTCACCTTACGGCGTACAACCAGGAAGTTGTATCGACCCGCGCCGCATCGAACGTGTGCTAGGTTGCCCTCTCAAGCTATCTAAGGCCAACGGCCAGCGGTCTGACTGCGGCTGCTGCGAAAGTGTAGATATTGGTGCCTACAATACTTGCTTAAATGGTTGTCGTTATTGCTACGCGAACTATAGCGATGAATCCATTCGACGCAATATGAAACTCTGTGATCCGCATAGCCCGCTGCTTTTAGGGCAGTTGTTACCGGGCGAAACAGTAAAGGAGCGAAAAGTACAATCGAATATTGAAATGCAACTGCATTTATAAAACGAAAGCAGCCACTGTTTTTTAACAGCGACTGCTTTTATTTCTTATTTCACTTCATAAATCATATACTCTTCACCGCGATGATAACCAAGCTTTTCTGCTATCGCCACCGACCAAAGATTGGCCGCGTCCCAACTGGGATACAACCCTTTCTCCAAGCACTTTAGAATCAGCTGCGCTGCGCAGGCCGTTGCCAAGCCTCTGCGTCGATGCTCTTCCTTGGTGTCGACTTCGATTTCGATTCCAGCATCGTAGGCTGAATAGGCAGAAGCCCCTGCCGCGATCTCCCCATCACATATTGCAACCACTCCTAGCGCGTAACGTTCAAAGAGTTCATAGGATCCAAATTGTTTCACCAGATCGCCGCTCCACTCTTCGCTCAAGCATTGACGATACAGGTCTTCGTCGATTGTTTTTAGTTCATAATCCTGCGGCAGCCGAGCAGCCAAATACTTCAGCCGATCTTTATCAAAAATATTTTCTTCCTTTAATATAGCATACCGAAGCGCCGGCTTTACTCGTTCCTGCAAAACAGCCTCTATACACTCAGCCCAAGCTTCGTTTCGTGGTACCAGGATCATTCCTTCGCTGACTTTATGTAAAATCAGTTCCTCGCTGGGCTTTCCGGCCAAAAAAGAAAAGTCACCTAAAACCGCCTTTGCTGCCGTCGGCTCATCCTCATCGTCCACATAGATTGCGCCCATGATGCCCTGTAAGCAGGACCATATGATCGTTTCCTCCCAGTCAGCAAAGAGTCCTGCCGCTTTGGAAGGATCTTCAAGTTTATAAATCATTTGCATCCTCACGAAGTGCTGACAACTTCACCTTTAGCTGATTCATCGTCAAAGATCACTTCTCCCACCGAAGGCACATAGATATGTCCGCTCAGCGGATTCTTAATGCTGATCACAGGGTTTGTCAATGTAGCTTCGACTTCCGATTTTTCAAAACACAGGTCAGCATCGATCATTTCGCAATTAATCAGCTTCAAGCCCTTGCAATAACACAAAGGCTGGGTACCAATGATCTTACAATTTTCAAAGGTTACATTCTCACAATACCAAGCTAAGTACTCACCTTTGACTACACTATTTCGAACCGTAACATTCTTCGCGTGCCAAAAAGCATCCTTCGTGTCCAAATAGCAATCTTCGAATACAGAATCCTCAATATACTGAAATGAATACTTTCCCTTTAACTGAACCTTATTAAAATTCAGATGATCAGACCGAAGCATAAAGTATTCGCCCTGAACCGTACAATCCGTCATAGAGATGCCGCGTGTAAACCATCCAAACTCGGTAGAAATCACATCACAGCCACGCATCGTCACATTCCCGCACTCTCGTAAGGCCTTAATGCCATGAAGCTTGCTGTCTGCAATAGTAACATCATCTGAATACCACAGTGCAGCGCGGCAGAGTTCTGACATTTCACAGTTTTGGATCTCTACTCTCTTATCATGCCAAAAGGGATACCGCAGATTGAAAAAACTGTCGCTGATCCGGATATCCTGACACTCCTTAATTGCACTTTCGCCGTCAGCCGGACCATCAAAAGAACAATGTTCGACCTTCAAATTTTTACTGCCGTACAGTGCACGTTCTTGATCTAACATTTGATTTTGAATTAATTCCATATGTATACCTTCTCCAAACATCACAAATTTTGAATTCAAAAAAGTGGGTGCTCATTTGCACCCACTTTTCATCTTTCGTTTAGTTCAGCTCTTTCTCGATATCAAGCAGCATGTCTCTTGCTTTGATGATATCCTTGGTCTGCTGGTCGCCGCTGATCTCGCGCTCGATGGTGAAAGGACCGGTGTAACCGCAGTCTTTCAATCTCTGCAGGATCAAGGGGAAGTTAGCCATACCCTCACCTACTGCGGTCTCGTGACCCAGCTCAATACCATTGGTGGGGTAGCCGCCATCTTTAATATGGGTATCCATGATGTACTTACCAAATACCAAAACGGCATCAGCAGCATTGCCTTTTCCGTACAGTACCAGGTTAGCGGTATCGAAGTTGATACCTACGTTGTCCAAACCGATTGCTTCGATGGTACGCAGCATGGTTACAGGAGTCTCCTGACCGGTTTCGAACAAGAAGTTCTGACCACGAGCCTTCAGAGTACGGCAGATGCCGCGCAGCACGCCAACGGTGCCCCAGAACTCGGGATCGTGATAGTTTTCAGGAATAAAACCAACGTGGGTAGCAATGTTTACACAGTTGATCTTGGCAGCGAATTCAGAAGCCTTCAACAGCTCTTTTTCGCGGATGCCGCGGTATGCGGGGGGAACCAGGCCCAAAGTCAAAGGACCCTGAGTGAAGTTCCACTCGATAGGACCAGAATAACCAGCCCACAGAGTGCTTACAAAAATACCGGTAGCTTCTACAGCTGCATTGATCTCAGCTGCCAGTTCATCGGTATAAAAATCAGGATTCCAAATGCTGATCTGGCAGGACTGCAGGTCCAGATCTTTTACTTTCTGCAGCTCAGCCAACATATTTGTATCTTTACGAACGGGGATCATAACACCAATCTGCATGGGGTGTACCTCCTTAAATTTTTGCTTAAAAGCAAGATAATCAATATACTTCACTTATTATATCATCGAATCCCGAAAAAGGAAATGATTATTTTAACATTTTTACCAACAATATCATTTTTCTGCCAAATTATATTTCGATATCATTATCGTACACCCGATCTAACCCCTCGGCATACAAATGCGAAATATCAGAATAACATAAACACTGCGGTGCGGTGATACCATTCTCGTTATTGCGAAACTCCAGTACCGTAACGCCTGTGTGGGTATAGCCAAAAGACGCCCACATCATGTGTACCGGAATATGCAGCAGGATCGAGAGCCATGCTCTTGAAAAAGCACCATGGCAGAATAATGCTACTTTTTCCTCATTGGGCCACAAAATTCGATACACACCATTTTCCTCTTTATAGCCCAATCGCTCCAAAAAATCATTACCGTTTTTTTCAATGTACTTCAGGGCAGTTCCCATATCCGACTGTTTAAAACCCGGACATGTCAGACTTTCGTTATAACCCAGATCCATATTGCCGTTCTCGCGGTAATAGGTGTTTTGAACCAAAGTCACCGATTTTTTTACCCCGTAGGGGTAAGTAGTCAGACGCTCATCACCAATCTCATGGCTCCAAGGCTCCACTGTCGGCTCCAAACCCAGCAGTCTGCAGGCCGGCTCGGCCGTCTGCCTCGCTCGGCCCATGGGCGAAGTGAAAATACGATCGATCTTCGCAGCGGCAATACGCTTCCCCACCGCCTCCGCCTGCTGCCAACCGCGCTCGGTCAGTGTATCGGTGGAATAATCCGGATCGCCGTGACGAATAATATATAATAGCATAGCTGCCCTCCTTTAAAAGGCCTTGATGCCCGCCTGTTCGTACCAGTTGAACCGCTTTTCTTCGCCGTTCAGCAGCCACTTCTCAGGAGTCACATTTTCCATCCAATCCAGAGGCACCAGCACATCCTCCTGAATGGAGTTCACACGATATGCCTCCTTCAGTTCTCGGGTCTCCTCCTCAGACATCACACCGGGCTTCGGTGAAACAAACATGGGCGTGCCGCTATAGGCGACTGCCGTCATCCACTCCCGATTCATCTTCCAATCGATCTGACCCATAATGCCAATGCAGTCCGCATCCGCCAGGAAGAAGTTTTCATGATGCAGCATACGAAAGGCCAGAGCATTCACACCATACTTACGGGTTCTTTCCCATTCGCGGCCACTGGTATCATCGCCGGTACGATTCAGGTGCACCAGACCTGCTGCCAAGTGTCCGATCACGTTGCAGCCCAGAACCAGCGCACGGCCCTTGGAGGCTTCGCGAATCACGCGGTACAAGTCCAGAATTACTTCCGCAGTGGTTTTGTTTCGATTATAGAAGGTCCAGCCATCTTTCGCAAACTCCTTGTCGCGCTGAAAACCCCAGAAACCCACAATATCATAAGTAGAAAAATCATGTTTGATCAGGGTATAGCCCCAATCACAGATCATGCTGATCAAATCACCCACATACTTTAAGGTCTCCGGATGAGACGCATCCAAATATAAAGAATTGCAGGCAGAACGCATATCGGAGTCTTTATCCGTTACCTCGTAGTTTTGGTCAGACAACGGTCGGATCCACAAACCTGGTCGGGCCCCCATCGCCTTCATCTCCTCTGCCAGAGCCTTCATGTCATGGAACTTACCCTCACGCAGTATGTTCCAAGGTGCATCGCAGCGGTTTTTCTGCCAACCATCATCCAGCACGATATAGGGCTTATTCTCCAGTTCGCCGCAGGCCTCCATCAGCAGTCGTGTATCTTCAATAATTTCCTCATGGGAGGTATCGCCATAGGCATAGTACCAGTTATTGGTACCGTATACCTTGTGATCCACCGTCAAAGGCGCATCGCACAGCTGTTTATAGTAGTCCTTCAACGCATCAAAGGCCGACATGTCACGATACTCACCGAATAGTACATCGCACACAGCCAACCGGCGATTTTTCAAAATCACGCCCATGCCGCCGCAGCGCACATCCAACCACAAAGTCACGCCAGCGGTATCATACTGCCACATACACAGGGCACCCGGCTGAGTCTTGACTCCAAAACATTCCGTATAACGCCCAGAATAATCGCGGTTTTGGTCGCTGCCATTGGAAACCGCACATACCCAAGGCATCATGCGATCGGCCACAATGCCGCGCCACTCCAAATTGCAGTAGCTGCGTTCCCATACATCGCCGTAAACCTTCACCGTCTCGCCGCGTTTTTCGCCCTCAGCAAAATTCCAGCGCAGGCTGATATATTTTACCGGTGTCTCATCGGCGGTCAAGTCCACATGCAGCTGCTCATTCTGCAGGAAAGCTTCCACTTTCACATCTTCTTTAATCACACAATTGGAATAGGCAAAACTTTCGTTG
>JAZQWC010000065.1:0-15051 GCA_045632125.1 Bianqueaceae bacterium | reverse complement strand
CAGCAGATGTGGCAGATGTAGCTCTCTCTGCGGATCAAATGATGGCGCAGGTTTCCGATACACAGATGCAGCTACAGACTGCCGAAAAGAATTCAAAGCGCAAGGCTGTATTGGATGTAGAGCTGCCCAAACAACAGACTGCCCTGACCGCCGCTTCTGATTCCATTCGCGAACTGGAGCGTCAGCTGGCGGTGGCGGAAACAGAAATCGAGGCTTTGAAACGCAGCCGCACCGAATTGAAACAATCTTTGGCCTATGAAAATCAAACCGAGGCTGCAAAGGCCTTGTCCGCTTTGACCGCCCAGCGCAGCAATCTGCAGCAAGCGATCACTGCTTCGGCCGAAAAACTCGAAAAAGCTAAACTGCTGGATCAGCAGTTAAAGGCCCAGATCGCAACTTTGGATGAGCAGATCGCCGGTGCCGAGGCTATTGATCCGGATGAACAACTCCAACTGCAGGCAGGCTTGACTGCCCAGGTTCAGCAGCTGAAGAATGAACAACTTCGTCTGGTTTCGCGCCTGCGCGCCAATGAGACTGCTTTACAGCGGATCCAGGCCCAGTCCGAGGCTATCGCAGTTGTGGAGGGTAAGCTGATCCAACTGCAGGCCCTGCACAATACCGCCAACGGTCAGATCTCTGGTAAAGAAAAGATCAAGTTAGAAACCTATATCCAAATGACCTATTTTGACCGGATCATTGCCCGGGCCAACACCCGCTTTATGGTGATGTCCGGCGGACAATATGAACTGAAACGCGCCACCGTGGCGGACAACAACCGCTCCCAGAGCGGTCTTGACCTGAGCGTGATCGATCATTACAATGGCTCCGAGCGCAGTGTGCGCACCCTGTCCGGCGGTGAATCCTTCAAGGCTTCCCTGTCGCTGGCGCTGGGTCTCTCCGATGAGATCCAATCCTCCGCCGGAGGTATTCGCCTAGATACCATGTTTGTGGATGAAGGCTTCGGTTCTTTGGATGAAGATTCCCTGCGTCAGGCCATGCAGGCTCTGGCCGGTCTGGCTGAGGGCAACCGTCTGGTGGGCATCATCTCCCATGTGGCGGAGCTTAAGGAAAAGATCGATAAACAGATCGTAGTGAAAAAGGACCGTAGCGGCGGCAGCAAGGCCACCATTGTGGTGTAAGATCCGGAGGTTTTTATGAAACCAGTTCGCATTTCCGATCGAATTTATCACTATCCGGCAATTGAAATGCCGCTGGCTGCCGATGTAGGCGTTGTGGAAGGCGACACTTATACCTGGCTTTTTGATTTGGGGCCCCACGCTGCGGCGCTACAGGCTTTGCAGTCGTTTCAGGCCCTACAGATGCTTTGTACTCCACAGACGCCGGATCCTGCTAAGCCCCTCTGTTTGGCTTTATCCCACTTTCATCAGGATCATATCGCCGGGTTCGATCAGCTGCCACTTCAGGAACTGTATGTAGGTAAACACACTTACAAATATACCCACCGCGGCATTGTGGTGGAGTCTGATCTGTATATCGATGATGGTGTCAAAATCCATTTCTTTCCCCTACCTTCCACCCATGCTAAGGGAAGTTTAGGTATGGAAGTGGATGAGACCTATGCATTTTTAGGGGATGGCATTTATCCTATGCAAAAAAATGGGCAGGCTTTGTACAATGCCAACCTGTTGGCGGATCAGCTGCGGGTACTTCGCTCGTTACGGGCGCCGTACTTTTTACTCAGTCACGATGATCCTTTTGTTCATAGCAAAGAGGAAGTGATCGCTGAGTTGGAGGCTATTTACGCCAGACGGCAGTCACAGAGTATGTATATTGAAATTTAAATTAAAAAAGTCGTGACCGTAAGAGATCCAAATGATTCTCTTATGATCACGACTTTATTTTTACTCAATAATATATACCTTGGCGGTTTTATCGCCCCATTTGCTGCGGATGATCTCCTCGACATTTTCATCAAAAATCACGATCGGCGGCTCTTCTATCTCGTTGCCACCGTACTGCCCCAGCATGCCGCCAAGGTGCTGAATGTAAGTGTTGCCGCTCAACTTCGCACAGTACTCGTCCTTGAGAGCCACTAGATGCAGCATTCGGTAGGCACAGCGGTCGAAAATATTATCTTCGATTTTGAAGTTTCGGGCGGTGTTGATGTAGCTCCAGCCCTTGATCAGCGCCGGAGTATGGATATTGTGTCGCTGCTGTCCCCAGCCGTAGCCGGACAGACGAATGAAATTGTCTTTCATGAGCACATTTTCCATCACACTTTCCCGTTCGCCTTCGATCTGATCCAGAAAATACTCGATACCGTATACACACTTTTCCACCAGGTTACCGGTGTATTCAATATTTCTCTGCAGAACCTTTTCTTTTGTCGTGAACTGATGGGTAATAGCTGCATCATATACTTCGTAAATATAATTATTCTTGACTGTATATCCGTCGCAACCACCATAGATTTCAATCGCATTACCAAAGCGAGTTACACTGCCACGGCGTCCCTGCGGATAGTTAGGGTCGGTTCCGCTATAATGCTGAATACAGCCGCCGATCCAACCCATTTCGCAGTTGGTCACCGTCAGATTTTCCACCTGACCGCCTATACCAATGCCATGCATGCCTACGTATTTGATGCACAGATTATCAATGGTTATATCCTTTGCATCATGAGCGGAAATCATATGAACTCTGGCCAGAGCCTCGATATCGCTAAACACTTCTCCCGGATTTCCCTGATCACAACGTAGATACAAATCGCCCAAGCCTTCATCCGGCACGGGAATCGGAAAGTCTTCACCCTTGGAAGGCTCCGTAGACAGGTTCCCATCAAAATACCAGAACAGGTCTAGATCCTTCGTCATTTCTTCCTTCGTAACAAAGATCTTTTCTTCGTTATCGCGGCAGAGGAACTGTCCATCACGATAGCTGGGGATCAGCTTTCTGGAATGTGCTTCTCCACCATTAAACACCAGCGTGCCCACGTCCAGAATTTCTTCTTTCAATTTCCATATGCTATGTTCCGAATCGAACACTTCCCACAACTGAGGATCGCCCAATGGTTTTTTCCAGGAATAAAACTTCGGCTTTTCTCCTTCTCCGTAAGCACCATAGGTCACGCCATTCTGCGCTTTGATTCTTCCACGGAATAAGTCGCCACGTTTAAAAAGAACACCATCACCGGGGCAAAACACCGCTTCCGATACCTGATTCAAGGTTTTCCATGGAGCCTCCGGGCTGCGGCCATCGTTGGTATCATCGCCATCGTTACTGACATAATAGGTTGTGCCTTGGATATTTAAGCAATCCTTCGTATTTAGAATTTCTTGTTTACGTTTATCGAAAAGTAATTCATGATTTTTCAGAAATGTAGCATCCGCTTTCAGCATGGCGCTTTCTCCCATAAATAAAAGTAATTTCCCTTATCATACCAAGAAAGCTACCGCACTGTCAACTTCAGCCTCACTCCACCGTCATGGTTGATCCAATAAACAACGGCAGATCATTTTCACAGTCGATCAGCATATATACAAAGGGACGATCCAATGTAACTTCTTTGAACTCACTCAGTTCTACAGCCCCCTCTGTCCTCATTTCCACCACAGTGGCAGCCCCTGCCCGAGTACCGGTCTCTGAAACAGAAATAAAGGTTTTATGGATCACGCGGCTGATCGCAATATTCAGTCCGTCACTTACCGTACCGATATATGGAAACTCTGCCAGCTGTTCATCAAAGGCATTCGGCATACCCATCTCTTTCAGAATATCGCTCATCTCCACATCGTACCCACTTTCGAACTTCGGCATGGATGCAAACACGGTAACTCCTTTAGCAGAAGTCAGCATATCACGAAGATGTTCACCGTCCAGCGAGGCCACATACTCCGATACACTCACACCTTCGTTAGGCAGCAAAGCCACAAATGCATAGGCACGATCATCGTAGTACTTAATAAAACCAGTGCCCAGTTCATCTTCCAAATAACCATACTCCTCCGAATTCATCATGGTTACTTCAGTTTCAGTTCCATCTTCTAGTGTGAAGATCTGATCCTCTCTTACCTGAAACTCCTCGTAGGCTTCCTCCCACTTCGCATCGAAGGCCAGAGCGTTGACCAAGTACATGATGGCATCTTCCGGAATGCGATCCAGAATCGTAGGAATCATTTCATCGGTTTCATCTTTCACCCAGTCATTGATCTCCTTCAACGTGGTTTCATCAAAGGGAGCTTTATATACATCTGCGCCATAATAGTTGGCATTGGTCTGCAAAAAATCCGGATTCACCTGAAACAGCTGCTCATTATCGGTAAACCAAACGGAGTTGGCCATGCTGAGTTTATAGGTATCCTCCTCCGGCAATGCCTCCATGTAATCGCAAAGATAACCATTCAGGTCTTTGGAAGGCATACCCAGCACCGCCTCCATCTGACTCAAGGTCTCTCCATCGGCACCATTCGCCGTCATAGCCAGTGCCGTCAACACCGAAACAGGAGAAATCAGCGTATTCTTCTCCTCTTCCAGACAGTGTTGGAACAAGCGAACAGCAAAATCCGTCACGCCAACGTGCAAGGTCTCCGGCTCCACCGGTGCACAATCACAGTCGTCCTTCTTCTCTTCCTGCCGACTGGGTTTAATATTGTTCATTAAGTTATTGGGATCCTCTTTCTGCTTCTGCATGCCTTCACAACCCACTGCCAAACACAGCAATGTCATTGTCAAAAGCAGAGCCAGCCATCTTTTCCAAGTATATCGTTTCATTTCATTCATCCTCCTCCAGGGGTACTCCACACAAGGAATTTTCAATCCGATCCATAGCCTCGATCGCCCGACCAAAAGCTTCTTTTTCCACCTGCAGACAAACCGTGCGGAATCCATCCAGCTGCACGTAGCCGCCATCAAACAGTCGCAGATGCACGATCATGCCGTTATCCAAATGCAGATACAAATGATATAGCTCGGTATCGTAAATGCTTTTTGCCCCGTCAGGAAGTTCCACATCCTCTACATATACGAAGGGAGCCTCAAACATGGCCTCTACCAGAGCCCAAACCTGTTCATTTCCCTCTGCATCCATTTCGTAGGGACTGTCGATCGAATTAAACCACCGCTGACGGCTCATACACCGAGCCAGAAAGTTTCCGTCTACTTTAAACCGTTCTTTCAACAAGTCTGCACCGGAATACAGAGTCAAATCGTTATTATTCACATAGATTTCCACAGAATCACTTTCACCGGGCATGCACAGTACAAAGTCAGAATCAAACCCGTTGACGCTGTAAAAATCACCCTTCACGCTTCCTGCCAGCTCCACGTAGCCGTCCGCCTCAGTCCATTCATCGATCAGACCGGTAGCGGTTCCCATATGATCACCAATCAAGTGGGACGCATCTGCCAAAGTACCATATTGGACATAGCAGCGTCCATCATAAATGAACAGCGCTTCCATATCGATCTGCTTATCCGGATGAGCATACAAATCTACCCGCATAGGCGCAATCACTACACCGGCAGCAGGGGACACACCTGTACCCGCCACTGCACTGCGGCTCTCATCTTCTAATAGCTCATCCCATTCCTCGATATCCTCTTCTGCCGCCTCCTCAATAGCCATACACTCATCTTCCGTTTGTTCTGCTATATATTTCTCCGATTCGGCTCCCTCTGTCAAACTTTCAACACCACCGGCAGTCAAGAAATCAGCACTTTCCGGTCTGCTGTCAAAAAATCTTGCGGCAAACATCGCTCCTACTAGGGCAAATAGCCCCGCTGCCATGGCCGTTAATTTTTGCCACGGCAGCTTCGCCTTTTTTTGCGGCATGCGCCGCAGCTTTTCCACTTCCAGCAGCAGGTCATCGTCCAGCATTCCCAGGGCGTCCTGCAGTTTTTCTTTATTATCACTCATAGTCGATAGCCCTCCTTTTCCAAATGAGCTTTCAGGCTCAAGCGCAGGCGATGAAGCATGCTTTTGGCCTTCGACTCACTCATTCCGCAGTATCTTGCCACCTCCTGAAGTGGATCCATGTAGAAGTAGCGGCCAATGAAAAGGTGGCGGGCCTCAGCGGGCAGGCTGCGTACAAAGTTGTTAATGACCGCCGCCAGCTGCTTCGTGTCGATTTCCTCCTCCACATTTCGACTGTCCGTAACACAGTCGGCAAGCTCGGAAAGCGACGTGATGCATTCCGTTGGCACACGTTTGCCGCGATGCTTCTTTCTTAATCGGTCGATGGATACACTTCGGGTGATCTTGGCAAGATATGCCGACAATACATTAGGTCTGTTGGGAGGCATCGATGCCCACGCGTTCATGTATGTATCGTTCACGCTTTCCTTGCTGTCTTCCTCATCGGCCAAAATATTGTTCGCAATGGCAGTCAAATACCGCCCATATTTTTGATCTGTCTCTGTGATGGCGGCTTCACTCCGCTGCCAGTATAAATCGATGATTTGGTCGTCGCGCATAGGCTCTGCCTCCTTTCCTTTTTGATCTTTTCGTATTGTCTTTAGGCGCCTACACTATATAAGTCGTCAAAAATCGTCTCAGGTTGCACGAAATTGAAAAATTTTTCAAACTTTATTTTCTCATTATATCTTGTCAAAAGCCCCGGCACAAGTGTACAATACTTTAAAATTACGATTCGCCGCGCGGCGGCCAAGCTGCTTGCGCAATTCCCTTTCTGGAGGTTATTATGATTCAAGAATATACGCAATATACCGATGTACTTGTTCTTGGCAGCGGTCCTTCCGGCTTCTGCGCTGCCTATACCGCTGCGAAACTGGGCGCCAAGGTTCTGTTGGTTGAACAGAACGGCGACGTGGGCGGCATTTCCACCTCCGGTCTGATGAGCCATTGGACCGGCAGTTGCGGCAGTCCCTTATATTATGAAATTTTGCGGCGCAGCGCTGAGAAAAACGAGGGCGAGCACCACGGCGAGATCACCATTTACATTGACCCTGAAAAACTGAAGACTTTATATTTAGAAATGTTAGAAGAGGTAGGCTGCGACTTGATGCTGTACACCTTTGCCGAGGATGCCATTGTGGAAGGCGATGAACTGAAGGGCGTATCTGTCATCAATAAGACCGGCCGCACCAAGATCTTTGCCAAGGTCATCATCGATGCCACCGGCGACGGCGACATTGCCGCCAAGGCAGGGGCCGAATATGTTCTGGGCCGTGAGTCTGATAATAAAATGCAGCCTGTTACCCTTATGTTTAAAGTGGGCGGTGTGGACTACGACCGCGCTGTTTTCCTTGGTTCCTTCGAGAGCACCTATGAAACTGAGCGTGGTGAGCTTCAGGCTCTGGCTAAGATCCATATTCCTGCGCCCGCAGGTCATCTGTTGGTGTACAAATCCACTCTGCCCGGGGTGGTTACCTGCAACATGACCAATGCCATCGACATCGACGGCACCAAGGCCGAGGATCTAACCAAGGCCACCATCATTTGCCGCCGTCAGATGGATAGCATCATTCAATATCTGCGTGAATTTGTGCCCGGCTACGAAAATTGCTACATTATTAGTTCCGCTTCCCTCATGGGCGTACGCGAGACCCGTCATTTTGTTGGTCAGTACACCCTGAATGAAGATGACATTTTGGCTTCCCGCGTTTTCGATGACTATGTGGTAAAAGACGCTTCCTTTAACTTTGACGTACACAACATCACCGGTTCCGGTTTGGACAAGACTGGCGTACAAAAGCACTTCCCCCAGATCAAGGGGTATACCATTCCCTATCGCTGCCTGCTGCCGATTCGCATCCAGAATCTGCTGCTTTGCGGACGTAATATTTCCGGTACCCACATGGCTCACTCGAATTTCCGTGTCATGCCCATCTGTGCCGGTATCGGTGAAGCCGCCGGTGCGGCTGCGGCCATTGCTCTGCGAGATGATTTGAAGGTCCACGAAGTAACGGCCGAACAGATCCGTAAACTGATCTTTTGATTTTCATCTCTGCACCAAGGGGACACTTCTTTACTTTTCTGCACAAGCAGAGTATAATTGAATTATTGTCATACTTTTACTATACTACTTTCGAACCTGGAGGTTCATTATGTTTCAATTAAAACCTTATTTTGCTCCTGATTTCACTCAGGAACGTTTTGTATTGGCTCCCAATGCTGTTTTGGCTCCCGCTCCCTTCGACGGCGTAGCACCCGAGCAGTATCATGCCATGAGCATTTTCCCCGAATATTTCAAGATCGATGGTCAGTGGCTGCTGGCTGAGGAAAGCCGCATGGACTGTGTGGCTGTTTATGAAAATGGCCGCATCATTGTACGCGAATTCCGCCTGCTGAAGAAAGGTGATATGGTAGTTGTGGGCCGCACCGAAAACTGTGAAGAGGGTATTTATATGTATACCGATGGTTTCCGCGAGACCACCGGCGCTAAAGATGCTTTCGCTTTCCGCACCGGTCGCTCCCGTGAGACTGCCTTCTCCCGTGACTATGACGAACTGTACGAGCTGCTGCGTCATGACCGCGAACATGGCAAGATCGTTTGGGTCATGGGCCCGGCCTTTTCCTTTGACAGCGACTCCCGCAAGGCCATGAGCAAGCTCATTGAGCACGGCTATGTGGATGCCATTTTGGCGGGTAACGCTTTGGCCACCCATGATTTGGAAGGTGCTTATCTGCGCACTGCTTTGGGCCAGGATATTTATACCCAGGAATCCATGCCCAACGGTCATTACAACCATTTGGATACCATTAACCGTGTGAAATATCATGGCAGCATTGCCGAGTTCATTCGCAAAGAGAATATCGACAACGGTATTATTTATAGCTGTGAAAAATACGGTGTTCCCTATGTGCTGGGCGGTTCCATTCGCGACGATGGTCCCCTGCCTCCTGTTTTCGGCAATGTTTACGAAGCACAGGATGCCATGCGTAACCAGGTACGCGAGGCCACCACTGTGATCTGCATGGCCACCATGCTGCACACCATTGCCACCGGCAACATGACTCCTTCCTACCGCGTCATGCCCGATGGCACCGTACGTCAAATCTACTTCTACTGCGTAGACATCACTGAGTTCGCCGTAAATAAACTGGCCGACCGTGGCAGCCTGTCCGCCCGTGGTATCGTGACCAACGTACAGGACTTCGTGGTAAATCTGGCTAAAGGTTTGGGAATTTACGAATAATTTACATCGCAACAGTTCAAAAGTAAGAGGCCTCACCAGAAATGGTGAGGCCTCATTTTACTTTTAACAGTTCTGTTCAGTTACAAAATTGATATTTCAACTTTTAACTGAAAATCTTCAGTTATTCCGCTTTAATTGCCCTGTACTTAACTGAATTTTTCAGTTAACTTATGCATACAGAAAATGTTTAACTGAAAATCTTCAGTTAAAAACCTTCTATTATTCTCATATAACTGAAGCATTCAGTTATTTTTCGAAAATTCCAAATCATAACTGAACCATTATAGGCTTCCATCGTTATTTATAGTTTTTCCTTCACCCATTCAATCACAAACTCTGCAACCTCCGGTACGCTCTTCCCTGTTGTGTCAAACACGTCAAAGGGCATATCCGCCAAGCAGTCATGGGTCTTAAAATAGTGATTGTATTCCACCGAGCTTTGGATCCAGCCTTCATCGGTGATCTTGCGGCCCTCGGTCATGCGGCGCCGAAGTTCCGCTTCTTCGCACACCAGTGCCAAACAGTGGATCTCACCGATGAACCGTCGATTGTATGCGTGATTCAACTTATCCAAGTTCCCTGCCATGGTCCACAACACGGTTCGACCGCTCTGCATAATATTCTTGGATAGGCTCTCCACCTGCTCGATCTGGTTAAAATAGTCTTCCTGGGTGTCATGGGGCATGATGCTGTGAAACATGTCGGCATCCAAAACAACAAAATCATGCTGCTGTTTCATAATTTCGATACCGGTGGTGGTTTTACCCATGCCGCTGCAACCGGTTAAAATAAAGAGAGGCATCGTTTTAAACTGCCACGTTTCACCACACTTGGGACACCGAGCCTGATTTCCCACAACTATCTTGTCCCAGTCATAGTTTCCACAGCGCGGACAGATCCCGATCATTTGAGCGCCCCTCTCTTCTTTTCAAGAATCGCCCAGATCTCCTCACAGGCTTTAGGCGTACCGGCCAGCACACTGCAGGGCGCCTCCATGTCGATGGGGCTGCCATCCACCTGAGCGATCACGCCGCCAGCCTCTTCTACAATCAGCGAAGCGGCCGCATAATCGTAGGGTTGTAATTTGAACTCGAGGAAGCCCACGTTCCGGTTTGCCGCCACGCGGCACAGATCCAGAGCCGCCGAGCCGCCGCTGCGAATGGAAAGGCTGTTCCAGAAGATCTCCTTCACGGTGTCAAACAGAAGATCCATGTTGGCTTCGTTGTAACGGGCGCAGCCAAAGGCCACGATGCCCTCGCCGATCCCGAGATTTTCCGCATGAATCGGACGACCGTTCAAGAAACTTCCCTGACCGCGCACAGCGGTGAACATCTCGTCCACGTAGGGATTATACACAAAACCCGCCACCATCTGTTTTTGATAGGCCAGGCCCACGGAGATGCAACTGAAGTTGTAGTCGAACATGAAGTTTGTGGTGCCGTCGATGGGGTCGATGTAAAAGGTGTAGCCGTCGGCGGATGCCTGCTGCTTGTTGCCATCGGTGGCCTCCTCGCCGAAATAGGCCGCGTCCGGAATGAGCTTCTGAAACTCACCGATCAGATATTCCTGAACCTTCACGTCGTATTCGGTAACGAAGTTGGCAAGGCCTTCCTTCTTTTCGATTTGATCGCTGTCCGCGTGGGCATTTTTAACGATCCGGCCTGCCTCGCGGACGATGCCTTCTATAGATTCATATAATTTCATACTTACACTTCCTTTTTTGTTTTACACATAATACCGGCGACTACCACTGCCGCCACGCCGCTGATGAGTTTACCCACCACCATGGCAGGTACATAGGCCTCGCCGAAGGACAGTGTAAACGCCAGATGATCGCCAAAGACAAAGGCGGCGGACACCGCAAAGGCCATATTGATGATCTGACCCCGTTCGTTCATCTTTTCCATGAGGTTAAAAGTAGGCACGCTGTTAGCCAGCGATGAGATCAGACCCAGCACCGCCGAATCGTTGATGCCAATCCGTCTGCCAATGGCAGAAAAAGGACGGCGGCCCACGCGGGAAATCACAGCGATCAGCGGAAAGATGCCCGCCAGCATAATGGCGATGTCACTGGTGATGACGAAGCCATCCATGATGGGCAGCATATGGGGGATCAGTTCGATCTTGGTGATGTGGGTAAATACACCGGCCGCTAAACCAATGGTGATCAGACCGGCTACGGCAATCCCTATGATTTCGAAGATCCGGCAGGTAAGGGCCGGTTTGCGGATCAGGCCAAGACAGGTGATCAGGGCTACCAGCAGTACCGGCAGAAGATTCAAAATCAGGGAGCCGAAATGGATTTTCAGCATCAGACCCGAGATGATACAGCCCAGAGGCATGGTGACAATACCGCAGAGAATGCCTTTCAATACGGCTTTATGATATGCTTTATCGATCATTTTAAGAGCCACCGGAATCGTAAAGCACAGGGTAACGCCCATCATGGAGGCCACCACCAGACCGTTGAAGGCTCCCAGTGTTTCCGATGTCGCGAGTTCTTGGGCCACGGAGGCACCCCCCATGTCGTTGGCAATGAAACTGCCCAGCACCGACGGATCGATCCCCGTCAGCTTCGAGAAGGGCGTCATGACCGGTGCCAATAACTGCGATAGGGTGGGCGCAATACAGAGCATGCCCACCATAGCTAGGGCGATGGTGCCGGCGGCCAGAATTCCTTTTTCGAATTCACTTCCTAACTTCAAACGGTCCCCGAAAAGTTTATCGATTGCTCCTACCATAGCAAACAGGGCAAAAATAAATTTCATGACTTCCATAATCACACCTCAAGCTCCATACCATCGTAGGCTACTATGTATCCATCCGACTTTAGCAGTTCCACCGTTTCTTCATGGGGTTTATGCAGGGTACGTGCCAGATGAGACAATACCAGTTTACCATCCTGCGCGATCACATTCTCCGTTTTGAAGGAAGCTTCCATCAAACGAATCATAGGAATACTGTTATGCTCACCCAAACGAAAGTCGCCAACATAATCTCCCACGGTGGCATCCAGAATCATGCAGTCGTAACGACGCTGCCGCATGGCATAAAAAGTGGCCATAAGGAGCCAGCTGCCATCGCAACCGTAGAAGAGTTTTTTACCATCGGATTCAATATCATAGTGCACTGGCCACTCAGCATGATTGGCCTCCAACGCTTTCACCTTCAAATCACCGATGGCATATTCCAGCCCGATCTCCATGGGACAAAATTCGCAGTTCTCGATGGGCTCAGGCTGCGCCTCGGCGTGGTGCCAAATTTTTAAAGGCACCTCCTTTTGGGCAGCAATCCAGGCAATAGAATCACGGTTATAATGATCACTATGAAAATGGGTGACCAACAGATCTGTTACCTTTGCGGCATCGATCTGCTGAATTTGAAAGGATCCGGCCACATGTGGACCGCAATCGATCAAATAGTTGCCTTCCAATAGAATCGAACTGCTGCGTCTTGCGTTCTGATCCAGTTTATATTTATATTTGGTTTCCAGCAGCGGCGAAAAATCGGCTGCTCCTGTTCCCATAAAGTAAATTTGCATTGTTATTCTCCATTCTCGGTTATCGACAAAGGTCTACCTTTCTGCCTCGTCCGATAATTACCAAAAATAGCCAGTCTCATCGACTGGCCCAACAAATTTACTATACCATAGCTTTCTGTCAAATGTCAATCCGTATTGTGCAATTCGCACTATTTCTCCGTTTTGTTATAAATTTCATAGTGTATTTTGTACAAGTTGTATATTGCAATCCCCACATCCATGTGCTATTATACAATCAGAAAGGGTGATACCAATGTACACGTAACAAACCCTGAGATTCAACATTAAAAAATCTAACTAAGACAAATTCAAAATGGCGAATTAACATTTTAATGATTGAATCGAACCGATGAAATGAAGTAGATCATCAAGAAACCGCCGACATGCAAGCTACTCGCCCAAGAGAAAAAAATTGAAAATGCAAAAAAGCAAATGTTCTGGATTGGATTTTAAAATGAAGGAAAAATTTCATCAAAGCACTTACAAAACTGAATACTGTAGAAAGAGAGGTTTCACACAGATGTTAGATAACAAGATCGATGAGAATTAGCCCTTAACTGATGTAGAAGATAAATACAGCAGTTAAGGGCTAATTCTTTTTTATACGAAAACAGCTTCAGACCAGTGTTCATCCCTATTCAGCCGACTCTTCCCTCTGACACCGTTAGTTAAGTGGCCTCTGCTCCGGATCGGCAATAAAAAAACAGGCCCTCTTTCACAGAGTGCCTGAACAATATCATCATACCACAAACATATGTCTTTCGTCAACCAATTTTGCAGCTTTTCCTGCATTTCTCCCATTTGCTACAAAATTGCCAGGCATCTTTGTATATTTCCCCAATTGTATTCTACTCTCCTCTGTGCTATAGTGTAGCCATAAAGGTGAAGACCTTAGATGAGAGATTCGATCAAAGAAATAGGAGCAGTTCTGCAATGTAATCTTCTCCTTATTAAGAAACAACGAATCCTAATTGGTAGGTACTAATAGCATCGGAATTGTTCTTATAAGATCTGAAGCTCATCCGAAACAAAATGAAAGAAAGAGAGGTTTCACACAGATGTTAGATAACAAAATTGAAGAGAAATGACCCTTGACTGAAGTAGCAAAATACAACAGTCAAGGGTCATTTCTTATTTTTACACTTATGGTTACCATTAAAATGATTATCGATCTCACAATGATCTTCCGGTTCTGAACGACTTCGTCCTGACCAGGAAGATATTTTTATTTTCCGGCTCTGCCGGACAACTTTGACGATGGATCCACAGTACGACCGGCGGCCCCACAATTGCCAAAAATATCCAGTCTCATCAGCTGACCCAACAAGACTACTATACCACACAAGCCCCTATATAGTCAAGTCCGTTTTATGCATTTTGCACTACTTCTCCGTTTTGCACTAAATTTTGTAGTGCATTTTGTACATGATGTATATTGCGTTATACGGACATATGTGTTATATTATAGTCACAAGAGGTGATTCCAATGTACTAAGAAAAACCTGATGGATATCGAAGAAAGAGAGGTTTCACACAGATGTTAGCTATTAAGACCGATGAGGTATATGCTTAAGTATCAAATCTGAAATGAGAAAAAGTGTATCCCTCATGAACCCCAAAACATAAAAAGTATAAGGTAAAAAAAGCATTGTCATGGTATAAAAATTCCAACTATTACTGATCGTACTATTCCGAAATGTTAAACTCCCTGGATAAAAAACAACAAAGGAATCAGAAAAACGGAAACACTGAATCGATCAAAATAATAGCAAATCGGAATGGTAAGTAATAAAACCATTAACATAATTACATCAAATTACATCGAAATCTGAAGAAAGAGAGGTTTCACACAGATGTTAGATAACAAAATCGAAGAGCTTTGACCCTTGACTGGTGTAGAAGATAAATACAACAGTCAAGGGTCAAAGTTTTTTTATGCCTATCCAATCGTCGCTACGCTTCTGGAGGAAGCGTTATTTTTTTGTACTGATGCCTTTGCTCTTGTAATGTTTTGTAACGCATGCTATACTCTTCGCAACTATATTCGAAACGAGGTGCTCGCTATGAGACTGCATCATAATTTTATTTGGTCGACTCTTCTGCATTTTATGACCAACTGGTCCTACGAGGAGGGCAACTTTCGCGGCGGCGATCCGGAAAAGGTTTGGCTGTCCCCTGCTTCTCCTAAAATGCGTTTTGATTATGACCTGTATCGCCAACACCTGCAAGATCTGAAGGCTGCCGGCGTCAACGCCATCATCGTGGATCTGGGTGATGCCATGATTTATAAATCTCACCCCGAGATCGCCGTGGAAGGTGCTTTCACCTACGACGAAATGAAGGCTGAGCTGGATTACATGAACGAGATGGGCTTCGAGGTGATTCCCAAATTG
>JAZQWC010000064.1:0-4435 GCA_045632125.1 Bianqueaceae bacterium | reverse complement strand
GGATCGTGGATCAAGAGATCAAGGCCTACATACTGAGCGAGCTGGCCATGAAAATCATGGTCAAATACGACTTGAATAAAAAGCCGAGTAAAAGACGCCCGCCACAAAGCCGCGGCTCATCCGATTTTGATTTGACCGGCTAAATAAGAAACCACCAACCCGGGCTGAGTGATCAGCAGGGCTGGTGGTTTTTTCATACCCATTTTTACCGACACCGTGTGGTGTCCAGTCACTGAAGCAGCCAGAAAGATAGAAACTGCTTTTGCATATCATTAACCAAACTATGTAAAGGAGTTTTCGTATGGAAGATAAGAAGCAACCTGACTTTGATGTAAAAAGTGTCTTTAAGAACGGTAGAATGCCCACCAGAGAGGAATATACCAACCTGTGGATCAAAATGATCAATCAGACAGAACGAGCAAAAGCTAAACAGTAATTTTCCTCGTTGCACTTTGGAGTGCAATTCCGTGTAATCATAACGTAATCACACGATTAAGGAGGAAAAATCATGAAGGTAGCAATATACTGCCGACTATCTGATGAAGACCGGGACAAAACATCAGCAACTGACGACAGTGCATCCATCCAAAACCAAAAAAGTATGCTCATCACATATGCAATAAATAAGGGATGGGAAATATACAGCATCTATAGTGACGATGATTATTCCGGCGCTGATAGAAACCGGCCCGAGTTCAATCGACTGCTTCAAGATGCTCATGCGAGAAAATTTAACATTGTTCTTTGTAAGAGCCAATCCCGATTTACTCGTGAACTGGAATTGGTAGAGAAGTACATCCATACATTATTCCCTATGCTCGGGATACGATTTGTCAGTCTGGTAGATAGTGCGGATACGGATGACAGAGGTAATAAAAAGTCCAGACAAATCAATGCCCTTGTTAACGAGTGGTTTCTGGAAGAGTTATCTGACAATATCCGAGAAGTCTTGACAAGCCGACGGCAGCAAGGATACCACATAGGCTCTTTCGCCCCTTACGGGTATAAGAAAGACCCCAACGAAAGAGGTCATCTGATAATAGATCCAGAGGCAGCATCGGTTGTAAGGGAGATCTTTACTCTTTTCCTGGATGGAAAAGGAAAGCAACTTATCGCACGTATTCTCAACGAAAGAGGAATTCCCAATCCAACAGAATACAAGAGACGACACGGACAGGTTAGAAACAAAAACAAGAGCGAGAGCGGTCTTTGGTCCTATTTCTCCATTTCCAACATTCTAACCAATGAAGTATACATCGGAAACATGGTTCAGGGCAAAACCGGTGTTGTCTCTTATAAGAACCAAGATAAGATTGTATATCCTGAAGAACAATGGATCGTTGTAAAAGGAACACACGAACCTATTATCGATCATCCAACATGGGACAAAGTCCAGGCATTGATTGAGAAAAAGGCAACAGGGAGTGCTCCGAGAACGGAAGGTATCTTTGCGAGGAAACTACGCTGCTTAAACTGCGGGTATCGATTGCACTCAGTAAAGAGTGGCGACAAAAGGGGATTCAAATGCGACCGACACTCATTGTCCCATGACTCCTGCATCGGTGCCTATATTTCACTTAATAAGCTTCAGCGAATCGTATTGGCACACATCAAGCATTTATCTGGAGAACTTTTAGACGAGGATTATCTGGAGCAAGGAATCGAACCTTTTCCGGATCTATCGCAAATGAAGGCAGAAATGGAAGAGGAAAAAACCGCTCTTAAGCAAAAAATAGGCTCTAAGCCATCCATGATGAAGGAGCTATACATCCAAAAACTTAGAGGTACAATCACCGAAAGTGAATATGTAGAGCAAATGCAGCGCCTTAACACCGATCATAACGAAGCTGAGGCAAGAATTACCGAAATTACTACGAATATTCTAGAAATCAATAGAACGTTAAATCTGACTTCAGATAAAAAAGCACTAATCGCCCAGTATACCGGTTGTACATCGCTCACGAAGGAAATGGTCGACACACTTATTGATTTCATTGAAGTAGGCAAAAAAGATCCTGTATCTAAAATGACGCCTGTGATTATTCATTGGAACTTCTAACAGGCTTCAATTCATAACTATCAGCAGAAGTAAGCATAGAGAGATATAGTCTGATCCTTCTGTCAATTTGAGGGTGAGGAAATGACATACTCTAAACAATCATTATTCAGTCAAAATGATCCTTTGCTCCGTCATAAAGGAGATGGAGCTATGAAAGTAGCACTTTACTGCCGCCTGTCCGAAGAAGACAGGAACAAGGCAAACAAAACTGATGATAGCATTAGTATTCAAAATCAAAAATCGATGCTGATGCAGTACGCAGATGAGAAAGGCTGGGAGATTTACGACATTTACAGCGATGACGACTACGCCGGCGCAGATCGAAACAGGCCTGAATTCAAGAGGCTCTTAGCAGATGCACAGGCTCACAGATTTGACATTATTCTCTGCAAAACGCAGTCCCGGTTTACTCGTGAACTGGAGCTGGTTGAGAAGTATATTCATGGGCTCTTTCCGATTTGGGGTATACGCTTTGTAAGTATTGTTGACAATGCAGATACCGACAATAAAGGTAATAAAAAGTCTCGCCAAATCAATGGTCTGGTAAACGAATGGTATCTTGAGGACATGTCTGAAAACATTCGCAGTGTCCTGAACAGTCGGAGAGAAAATGGATTCCACATAGGTGCTTTTGCTCCATATGGATATCAAAAGGATCCCAAGTTAAAGGGACATCTGATCATTGACGAAGAGGCCGCGGAAATCGTCAGAGAAATCTTTCATTTATTCGCTAATGGGTACGGCAAGTCAGCCATTGCTCGTTTATTAAACGATAGGGGAGTGCCTAACCCGACTGAGTATAAACGAAAGAAAGGGTTTCGATATGCTCCTAGCACCCGTGCAGCCAGCCCGCTATGGAAATACCACTCTGTACAGGGTGTTCTCTCGAATGAAGTATATATAGGAAATCTTGTACAGGGCAAGATTGGCAGTGTTTCCTATAAAACGAAGCAGCTCGTAACCCGTCCAAAAGATCAGTGGATCAGGGTTGAGGGTACGCATGATCCAATCATTGATATGGAGCTATGGACCAAAGTACAAAAGAAAATCAGCACCCACTATCGAGCAAACATCCAAACCGGACAAGTACATCTGTTTACTGGCGTGGCAGTATGTGCTCATTGCGGATACAACTTGAGAACCCATAAGAATCATGAACGGTATTACCTTCAGTGTGAGACAAAATATATCTCTAAAGAGGCCTGTCCAGGTGCTTTCCTGCCGGAAGCTGAGTTGGAGCAAATTGTCATCAAGGAATTAAGAAAGCTAAATGATTCTCTTTTGGACCAGCAGAAAATGGAACGACAGGTACAATTTGAAGCCATGCAAACCGCTAAAAAGAGAACGCTGCTATTTGATCAAAAGAGATATCAAGCAAGACTTGATGAATGCAATACAGCCTTGCAGCAAATGTACTCCGATAAAGCCATGGGCCTCATCACTCCAAAAGACTTCCTTGAACTTACAAAAGGATTTCAGGAAGACAGGGATCGCTATGAGGTATTGCTTCACAACTGCACCGAAGAAATACAAGAAATTGACGCCAACCTCAGCAAAGGCGATCGGAGAACTGAGCTGCTTGATCCGTATATTCATGTTGATCACCTTACTCGTAGCATGGTCGAAACACTGATTGAACGCATTGAAGTAGGTAAGCGCGACAAGATAACTAGGCTTGTTCCCGTTACCATTTACTGGAAGTTCTAATGTCGCGCGAACCATAGCAGTCTGACATGTGATAGCAAACCTATACTTTTGTCATTTTTTGTAATTTTTTGGAAAAAGTTAAAAATCCGAAAAACCGTTGCGGCACAACGACTTTTCGAATCGCAAAATTCGACCGTGGGAAGCGGTCACCCATAATTAATAGGCTCCTCAGCCGCAAGATCCTCTGCAAGATCTGCCATCGGATCGCCCTTGACTTGCATCATTCCGGAATTGTATACCGCCCCTGATGCAGCCGTAGGGAACACACCAGTGGTATGATCTACAAAGTAGGGAGCAAATGCCGAGTCTTTGATTTGAGAATCCTTCAGGTTTCTGGTCAGCTGGTGGACAATCGCCCCCACCATTTCCAAATGCCCCAGTTCTTCTGTACCGATGTCCGTAAGCAATCCTTTCAGTTCATCGAAGGGCATGGAGTACCGTTGGGACAAATACCGCAGGGATGCTCCCAATTCGCCGTCAGGACCACCGTACTGAGAAATGATGATCGCAGCCAGCCGCGGATTCGGCCGGTCAATTTTAACTGGGTACTGAAGCTTTTTGTCATATACAAACATCCCTTATGCCTCCTTATTCTTGCAGTATTCCCAGGGCCAGGGATCATCCAGCCATTCATAGGATGCACCTTCCGCCATACGGGTGTGGTTCATG
>JAZQWC010000063.1:0-8020 GCA_045632125.1 Bianqueaceae bacterium | reverse complement strand
CTGACCCAGCCGCTGCTCACCTGTGACAGTCTTGTGGCAGCTGCGGTGCGTGCAGGCCGAAAGGTGTGCGTGGTGACCTGCGCCAATGGCTGCATTGCTTCGATGCTTTCGCGCAGTGGCGCGGATTTTTGTATTGTGCCCGGTGATGACGATGCGGCCATGTTTGATACAGCCAAGGCTGTGGTGGAAAGCGGAAAGTATGATTTTGTGTTCCTGTATCAGCTGAGCTATGATTATGCGCAGCATGCCCATGGGCCGGAAGGGGCGGAGGCACTGGAGGCGTTGGATGCGATCATTCAGCGGTTCGAGAAGCTGTATGCTGCTGCGGAACGGTACTGGCAGGGAAATACGCTGGTGATGTTCCATACCGATCATGGTTGTCATGTGGAGGTCGATGGACATGGGCACCATGGAGCGGATATTCCGGAGGATACCGATATTTTCCACTTTTGGGGTGGAATTGTCAGCAATTCTGGTGGTAATTTGTGAACTAAAGTATAAAAGTAAGAGGTAGATTGCGTATAAAATGCCAGCAATCTACCTCTTTTGTTATGTGGCTATGTATAAAGATTACAACTCGAGCTGAAATTCAATTTCGGCCGGGCAGGTGATGCTCGGCTTTTCATTTGCCCGTTGTTCGATGCGGATCTTACCGTAGGGAGTGGGAATCTCTACTAGGACATGCTCTAGACCTAGCAGCTGAGGACGCAGGCGGATCTTTTTAAAGCCTGGTTCCAGAATTTCCAGACCACTCAGAGCCAACGGCACCGCATAGCGAGGGGTACCGCCCCAGGCGTGGCTGTAGTCGAAGTGATAGGTGGGTTCGGGCTTGATGAAGCCCTCCTGCAAACCCTTGGAGCACTCTTTGTACGCCTTTTTCCAGTTCTCGCAGAGGGGAAGGGTGAATTCGGAACTAAGGTCGGCCATGTGCACCGCCTCCAATACAAAGTGAGCGAAATAGGGCTGGAACTGACCCAGAGAATCATCGGTGAGCACTCGGCGCAGGAAGGAGGCCTGATCGCCATCATATACGCCGCAGTAAACAGCGAGGACATTACCATGCTTGCGGTAGTAGCGCTTGGCAATATTTTGCGGCAGATACTGCCAAAGCTGAGCCTCGGGGGTAGGAGTGTTCAAACCTTCAAAGTACAGATCGCGATCGGCATCGTACAGTAAAGTGTTAATGGCGGTGCGAAGGGCAAAAGCGCGCTTGCGATACGCAGCAGCTTCGTCGGTGTGTCCCAGAGCTTCATAAATCTGCACTGCCGTCGACAAAGCCCTGTGATAGAACATGTTCAAGCAGGTCTGACCCAATGCCTTGGGCGGATGGTGCAGGGAGATCTCATCGATATACAGCCAGTCAATGAACATGAAGCTCTTGGGGGTTTCCACCAGTCCGGTATCGCCCACATAGGTGGCAAAACGATCCAGTAGAATCCGCAGAGCATCTTCGCATTCGCGCAGCAAGGTGAGGTCGCCGGTATAGCGGTATACATCGTACAGCATATATACCCAGATCATGCTGTAGGTGGTGTGGAACATGACGCCCTGCTGATGGCGCAGCATGTCTGCAGTACGCACCACATCGAAGCGAGACAGGGACAGATCGCCATAGGAGAAGGCTGTCATTAAAGTTTCAATATAATAGTCGCCGGTGCAGGCCAAAGGCTCAGAATGCTTAGGGCTGTCCAGATGGATCATTTGACGGCAGTATTTCAGCGAATGCTCGCAAAGGCGCAGCACATCGTTCAAGGCCTCGTCGGAGGTAACGGTGGTGGCACAGTCAAAAATTGGATAGTAGGTGGTGGTCAAGGAAAGGTCGATGGTAGCAGCGGTATCCGCCTCGTTGTCCACCTCCACAATGAACTTGCCTACACTTTGCAGCTGAAGACCAATGTACTGTGTATCCTCGGTGAACAGAAAGGACTCCTCAGAGTTGACTACATCGGTTTCCAGACACTTCACCACTACGCGCAGCGTTCCGGAAGCCTTGACATTTAAAGTCAGAAAGCCCGCATGGATCTTGTCAAAGTCGAATTCATAAGTGTTTTGCGCCGTGGGCGCAGCAGATAACGTGCACGAACAGGCGGAGTCTTCCACACGGGGGAGAAGGGGCGCATCGGCAGCCTGCCAAATGTCGGGGACGACCACGGAGGCTGTATAGGCGGGACGGACCTTAGAACCGTCGAAGCAACGGGGGGCAGTGTAACGAGGGTCTAAACGGGAAAGCCAGGTTTCGTCGGTGCCGATGGTGATGGTGCTGCCGTCTTCAAGGGTGAGGAGGCCGCTGAGCATGAAGCCGCCATGACCTTTGGAATATTCATTGATGCCGCTGGGCATGAGTTTAACTCGGGCATAAAAAGTGAGCTCACAGCTGTTGGGATGAATCTCTGTGATGGTGGCGTAATGATAGGGGCGAACTTCATCATTCGCCATGAAGTCGCCGCCAATGGTGAAGGGGCCGGTGGCCACCAACTGATCGTTACAGGTCAAACGAAATTCAGTGTCGCCACTGAATCGCAGCTGAGCTGAAAGGACTTTTTGGTCAAAGCGATAAGTGCGGGTAAAATCAGCAACGGTATAACCGATAGTGCCGGATTGAAAGCCGTTATATTTTGTAGCTTGGTGTTCCGGATACAGAGCGGGATCCAGCCAGATCCATGGAGCAGATGTTTGCATGGCAGCTACCTCGATAGTTTTTTTGAATTATACCACAGAAACCATTGAAAAGTACAGACGTGCAGGGTAAAATGAAAATAGCAAAAGACTGAAAAACCGTTGATGCGCCATGCTAAGGAGGGAATGCAAATGATTCGCTGTGGATTTTATGAAAAAGAAATTACTCCACCTTTGGGTACTATGATGCCCGGTTATTACGCCGTGCGTGTAGCTACGGGGGTACTGGATAAATTATATGTAAAAGCCTTTGTGACCGATGATGGTCAGACGCAAACTGCCATTTTAGCTTTTGATGCAGTGGAACTGCCCAATCATTTTTGCGAGACATTGGCTGCTCGCATCGAAAAACAGACCGGCATTTCGGCCAAGAATGTGGCACTTTGTGCGACTCATACCCATTTGGGTGTACCCTTTGATGAGCCCCAGGGCGCTAAAGAGGACCCTGAATTTACTTCGATGCTGATTCGGCTGGCTGCGGATTGTGCGGCGCTGGCACAGATGCGCCTGCAGCCTTGTGAACTGACATTTGCCACCGGGCAAGTGGAAGGTGTTTCCTTTGTGCGTGATATGGTGATCGAAGACGGTTCTGTAGTATCTAACCCCAGTTCCAAGTTGACACTGGTGCGTCCTTACAGTGAGGCCGACCATGATCTGCCGGTGTTGTTGGCTCGAAACAAGAACGGTGATCCTATGGGTGCCCTCATCAGTTTTGCCTGTCATCAGGACACCATCGGCGGTAGTCAGTTTAGTGGTGACTTTTCCTCCGAATTGTCCCGCCGGCTGAAGGCAGAATATGGACAAGACTTCGTTTCCGTATTCGTAGCAGGAGCCTGTGGTGATATTAATCATATCAATTTTATGGAAAACTATCGTGCGAATTATATAGATACCGGACGCAAGTTGGCAGCAGAAGTCATCCGCGCAGCGGAGGAAGAGGGCGTTGCTGTAAGTTCTAATAGTGTGGCTGCAGCTTGGGAAGAGGTTACTGCAACCTATCGCAGACCAACCGACGAACAACTTGCAGCGGCCAGAAAAGCGGTAGAGACTGGCGAGATCGATAAGAAAGTGATGCTGGGGACTCTGGCAATGAAGATCCTGTTGGAGTATGATGAGGAATTGAAGGATCTGGGCGAGCAGGGGCAGCTTCCTGTACAGGTTATGAAGTTTGGTGATGTGCTGTTTTTTGCGCTGCCCGGTGAAGTATACCATGCCTTTGCAGATCGTATTAAAGAAGCCTGCCCGGATCGCAAGTGCCTAATTGCGACCATTTGCAATGGTGACTATGGTTACATTCCCACAGAGGAAATGTTTAAGACGAACGTCTATCCGATCCAGCTTTGCCATGGAAGCCGTTGGATGCCGGAAACCGGCGATCTGGTGACGGACATGGCCATTAACATGGGACGTGAGCTGCTTGCAGCGGACGCTGCCCGCTAAGCCTTTAGGGTAATCGTAATTCTTTGAAACAAACGCGAAAGGATTTTTAAGTGTCTGCAGAAGCAGAACTTAAAGATCCTTTTTTTAATACAATACCGAAAATTGATAAAAAAATCGGTGTTTCTGCAGAAAAATCATGTATTTTGGCACAATAAGGATATCATCTTGCCTATTTTATGATATAATGACGATAATTATTAAAATAAATTTAAAAACTATTATAATAATTGAAAGTATGAATTCATTGTGTGAGTAGCCCGTTAGCGAAGCAAATGGGCGAGGTGGTAATATGTTAAATGAACGATATGACGAAGCCATAAATGTAAACTACAACACAAGAGAAGAAATGCTACCGGATTTTTCCTATGACTTTCCGTATACAGCAACCAAAGCTTATATCATCAGTGACAAGTCGGCTATATGGCACTGGCATACAGCAGTGGAACTGTTTTATATAGAAAGTGGATCTCTGGAGTATAATACACCGAATGGAAAAGTGGTATTGAATGAAGGCTGCGGAGGCTTTGTGAATAGCGGAGTTTTACACATGGCTAAGGTGACTGAGGGCGTAAAAAGATGTGTGCAGCTGATTCATATTTTTGATACTATATTTATTACCGGTCATACAGGAAGCCGGATCGAACAAAAATACATCGCGCCGATCATCAATGTAGCAGGGTTGGAAATCATACCCTTGTATGCGGAGGTGAAGGAACATGCGAACATACTAAAAAAGATTCGTGAATCTTTTGATCTTCTTAAGGAGGAAGATGGATACGAATTTAAACTGAGAGCGGCATTGTCCGATATTTGGTTTGATCTTTTAAATTTACCGGAGTGGAATGAAAAAACTGTCGGTAATAGCTTGAATGAAAAAATTAAACTGATGATGGTCTATATTCACGAACATTATGGCGATAAATTGACGGTTAGCGATATTGCAAATGCTACCTATATTAGTGAGCGAGAGTGTTATCGTTCCTTTCAGTCTGTAATGCATATGACACCTACGGAATATATTAGAAAATATCGTCTTCAGGTGGCTTGTCATATGCTTTTGGAGACGGAGGAAACCATAACAGTGATCAGCCAATCCTGTGGGTTTGGCAGCAGTAGTTTTTTTGGTAAGGTCTTTAAAGAAACTATGCATATGACACCCTTAGAGTACAGAAATAATGGGAAAAGAAATATTCCCTCGTAAGCCGGAGGGCCTATAGAATCGGTGTCGGTTTTGATGGTCTTAGGGGCTCTGTTTTAGATTAAATAAAAGCCTGCTTAATAGAAAATCTTCTGCTTGAAGACTATTAAGCAGGATTTTTATTTGGTTATATTATGTGGGAAATATAAAAATTCTATGGCCTAACATAATTAGAATATATATGGATAAATTGTCGAATAATAGTTTGATTTTCTTATGAAGTGGTGATACAATCAAATGTAATATTACCAAAAGAGGAGATAATTATGAAAGTTATTAAGTTATTACCCGGAATTTTAATGTCGGTTGCTATTGCAGCATTAGCTGCATGGGTGGAAAGTTTGATGCCCATTCATTTGATCGGCGCAGCAGTCATTGCTATGTTTATTGGAATGGTACTGAACTATTTTTTGAAAGATATTACAGTGTTTAAAAGCGGTGTTAAGTTTACATCCAAGAAGATCTTGAAGTTTGCTATCATTCTTTTGGGTCTATCTTTGAATATTACTACAATTTTAAATGTGGGTAAAATGTCGCTCACAGTTATGATATTTACATTACTGACTTGCTTTGGTGGTGGATATTTTATCGGTAAAGCGTTGGGACTTAATTGGAAATTATCCAATCTCATCTCGGCAGGAACCGGTATCTGCGGCGGTTCTGCAATTGCTGCAATTTCATCGACGATCGATGCAGATGATAATGATGTAGCCTATGCTATGTCGGCGACATTTTTGTTTGATATGGCGATGATCGTGCTATTTCCTATTATGGGACGGGCGTTAGGTATGACGGATCAAGCCTTCGGCATTTGGGCAGGTACTGCGGTAAATGATACTTCATCGGTTGTTGCTACCGGATATGCTTTCTCCGAAGGTGCCGGAGACTTTGCAACAATGGTGAAGCTCACCAGAACACTGGCGATTATTCCGACTGTAATTACTTTTGCATTTATTCAGTTGCGCTTAAAACGTAAAGAAGCGATGGCGAAGAGTGAGAATGGTAGTGATTTGAAAGCCAATTTCAGCATTGCTAAAATATTTCCTTGGTTTATTCTGGGGTTCCTTGCAATGTCGATCGTTGCCAGTGTATTTTCGGTTCCTGCAGCGGTCGTAGCCGGAACAAAGAAGGCAAGTAAGTTTTTAATGGTTTGTGCTTTGGCTGCTATTGGCCTCAATACCTCTTTTGCTGACATGAAGAAAGCCGGTATTAGGCCGATGATCCATGGTTTTATTATTTCGGCGCTGGTAGTGATCGTTGCTCTTCTTGTGGAGATGGCAATGGGAATTGTTTAAAAAGGAAGCCGACGAAAGTTCTTTCGGGACGGCTTAAAACAGAAACACGGTGTAGTCTTGATTGACTACACCGTGTTTGCATATTCCGACTATCCTTAGCAACTTTTGGCTAATGGCGGGATATTTTTATAGCTTGGCAGTTTATATATATTTTTTCTTCCATTTTTGCAGGATAATACTAAAAGAATAGCATTATTCCCCCAATGTGATATCCAGCCTCTGGCTGTTTATCAAAATATACTATCCTAATAAGGAGGAAGAAAAAACATGAAAAAGCTATTAGTAACCCTTTTAGCTGCTTCTATGTGCCTGTCCATGCTGGCTGGTTGCGGTTCTGATGAAGAAACCACCACCACCGATGAGACCACCACATCTGAAGCTACCACCACCGAAGATTCTGCTGATGACGGCGAAGAATCCGAGGCTGCTGGCGACGTAGAGATTCAGGACTTTACTATCCTGGGTTCTCATGCTACTGGCGCTACCTACTACACCATCGATGAGTTCGATGAGTTCGAGAGCGTTAAGTCCTTCAAAGCACTGGCTAACGAATATGGCCTGGAGCTGGATTTCGAACTGGTTGCAAACGATCAGTATCTGACCACTCTGCAGACCCGTTTCGCTGCTATGAATGACATCCCCTACTATGTTGCAATGTACGGCATGTCTGAAAATGAAGTAATGCAGCTGGCTGCTCAGGGCGTTCTGTGGGATGTAAATGACCTGTTGGGCGAAGGCGATGGCACTGCTCAGGCTTTCTTTACCGAAGGTGAATTTGGTTCCGCTGCTTACCGTAAGGTTTGCACCCCCGAAGGCGCTATGTACTGGGTACCCAACTTGTACATCACCAAGTATGAAGATACCGTTGGTGAGACTGGTACCAACTACACCGTAGGTATTCGTCAGGACTGGCTGAACACCTATGAGCTGGAAATGCCCGATACTCTGGATGAGTTCGAAACCGCTATGAAGACCTTCAATGAGAAGGATCCTTCCGGCGCTGGCAATGCTAACGTTGCTGGTATGCACGTTTACTCCGCTAACCCCTGCGCATTTGGCGATCCCATGGGTCAGTGGTTCGGTCTGGTACGTTCTTTGATCGGTAACAACTGGGATACCGGTGAGGCTATCTCTCCCTGGCATCAGGCTACCGTTAAAGACTACATGACCTACATGAACAAGTTGAATGCTGCTGGTCTGTATGACACCGAAATGATCGGTTCTACCGACACTCTGTCTCAGAAGTATGCTAACAACTACGTTGGTGGTATGCCCGTATACGCTGTAGGTTCTACCTATGAGCCCACCATCGAGTCCGTATTCGATCCCGACAACACCGAGAACCCTGTTCTGTATCAGCCCATGGTTCCCTTCGCAGCTGTAGAAGGCGTTCAGCCTCTGCTGGCTCTGG
>JAZQWC010000062.1:0-11799 GCA_045632125.1 Bianqueaceae bacterium | reverse complement strand
CCCCGGTTTGACTGTAAGGCCCAAAAATGTCGTCAACCAAATGACGAAAAATCCAGCAAACAGCCCCTCAATAGAAGAGGCCAGTGCTAATCGCCTTGCACCGGCCTCTTTCCATTCGTATTTTTTATAGTAGCAGTACGTAACCCACAGTGTCAGCCAAAACACAGGACTGATCATCAGTAAACTTACGGTTTTCGCACTAATGTGTGCTACCATCCATAACTGCTCTCCCATCGGCATCCTCCACCATCAGCTCAACGGCCCATCTGGGTCTTTAATGCTTCCAGAGCTGTTTGCAGCTGTATATCCTCCTCGTGAGATGTTAGAGCCGCAAAGCTCACTCCATTCGGAAGATCGATCTTGATATCCGGCACAATGCCAATTTGATGAATATAATTGCCATTGGGTGTATAATATTTTGAAGTTGTCACCTTAATGGCCGTTTTGTCCTCAAAAGACGATGTTACTTGCACAATTCCCTTTCCGTAGGTAGTCGTGCCTACCAGAACTCCTGCTTTTCTATCCTGAATTGCACCGGCCATAATTTCGGAAGCGCTGGCCGAATTCTCATTCACGATCAAAACTAAGGGAAGATCCAATACTGTCTCATCCGTCGAATAATAAATTTCCTGTTCAGCCTTCTTATTTTCGGTATAAGTTATAATACCTGCCGGAAGAATTTGATCGACGATCTCATTCACCACATCCAGGCGACCTCCGGGATTATCTCTCAGATCAATGATCAAGCCCTGCAGCCCCTCTTTTTCCAGTTCCTCTAACTCAGCTTTAAACTGATCAATCGTCACACCGTCAAAACTCACAATATGCAGATATCCGATTCCAGCCCCCAGCATCTCACCTTCCACAGTTTTCGATTCAATGGTTCTACGAACCACATCCACCACCTCAGTACGACCAGTGGCTGCACAAAGGTAAGTAATTTTCACCGGAGTTCCTTCTTCGCCTTTAATTAAACGTATCATATGATCCAATTCCAACGGAATCAGATCATTATCATCAGCACCCACAATGATGTCACCCGCAGCCAACCCTGCCTCGTAAGCCGGGCCGTTTTCTTCCACAATGGTGATCTCCGCGCCGCCTGTTTCAGCCAACCGTACGGTTACACCAATTCCAACATATTGTCCACTACTTGATTCCTTATACTCCCGGTACTCTTCTTCGTCATAATACCGAGTGTATTTATCACCCACGGCTGAAACCAACCCATGATAAGCACCGTCCAGAAGCTCATTGTCATCCAGTTCTTCCAAATAATTTTCATCTAGCTTACGCATCAATGCATCCGTCTTATTCACAAGTGCTTCAGCCTGCTTAGGCGTAAGTCCCCCTTCTTTCCATACATTGAACGCAGAAGGTTGACCCAATGTTCCAAGTGAACATAATAAAAAGAGGCACAAAGCCGCTCCCGCGGCAAACCCTCGCCACCACACCCTTCTTTCGGCAGCCTTCACAAGTTTTTCTTTCTCTTCTCTCATTGGATCCTCTCCTACTTAAAAGCATTTTTCTTGATTGTATGCAAAGATCATAATTATATTCCCTGTAACCGAAAACCCCCTGCGAACAAAGTCGCAGGGGGTTTATTACCTATTATAGTACTCTAAAGGAGAAATTAGTTGGTGATTACCAGCTCGGTCTCTTTGTCAAATACGTGCAGACGATTTGCATCCAGAGCCAATTTAACTTTGTCACCATTCTTAACCTGCAGTCTGGGGTTAACTTTAGCAACGATATCCAGATCGTCGATGTTAACGTACAGATGCATTTCAGCACCCAACAACTCGGTAGCATTCAGTTCTGCAACGATGCAAGAATCAGCGAACTGAGCCAGAGCAGCTTCGGTCTCATGGATGTCTTCAGGACGAATACCCATGATAACTTCTTTGCCGATGTAACCGCCATCAACAACCTTCTTAGCCTTGTCAGCGGGCAGCAGTACTTTCTGATCATGGAAGGTCAGGTATACGTTATTGCCTTCTTTCTGAGCTACAGCGTCGATGAAGTTCATCTGAGGAGAACCGATGAAGCCTGCTACGAACAGGTTCTGGGGCTCATTGTACAATTTGATGGGGGAGTCAACCTGCTGCATCAAACCGTCTTTCATAACTACGATACGGGTACCCAGAGTCATAGCCTCTACCTGGTCATGGGTAACGTAGATGATGGTTGCTTTCAGTCTCTCATGCAGACGAGAGATCTCAATACGCATCTGTACACGCAGCTTAGCATCCAAGTTGGACAGAGGTTCGTCCATCAGGAATACTTTGGGCTCACGTACCATAGCACGACCCATAGCTACACGCTGTCTCTGACCACCGGAAAGAGCTTTCGGCTTACGATCCAACAGATGTTCGATTTCCAGAATTCTTGCAGCTTCTTTTACTCTCTGCTCGATTTCTGCTTTGGGGGTCTTTCTCAGTTTCAAACCAAATGCCATGTTATCAAATACGGTCATATGGGGATACAGAGCGTAGTTCTGGAATACCATTGCGATATCACGATCTTTGGGAGCTACGTCGTTAACCAGACGGCCATCGATGTACAACTCACCGCCGGAAATCTCTTCCAGACCAGCGATCATACGCAGGGTAGTAGATTTACCACAACCAGAGGGACCTACGAAGATAACGAACTCCTGATCTTCGATATCCAGGTTGAAGTCATTAACAGCGGTCAAACCGTTGCCATATGTTTTCTTAATGTTTTTTAACTGTAAACTTGCCATAATAGCCTCCTTAGGATAATAGGTGTTACTTTCAAAATAACTAATATTATAATACACCCTTTTTGTCATTTCGGCAACTGTGTACCTTAACAAAATCTTGCCTTCTATTTTGGTTAATTTGCATATAGTGATTCGTTTTTAATCTTTTTTCCATGTTTTTATCTGCTTTTTGCAAGAATTCCTGCATTGGATTTGTGTATTTTGAAAAAAATACGCATTTTCAACTTCATTTTAACGTCATTTGTGATATAATACTGGCAATATATCTAAAGAATCGAATTGGAGATCTGTATGAAAACCGTCCTTATTACCGGAGCTTCCCGCGGCATTGGCCGCAGTATCGCACTTGCCTTTGCCTCAGCCGATTACCATGTTTTTGCCGTAGCAAAAAAATCCCATGACGCTCTTCTTTCTTTACAAGCCGAAATTGGCTGCACTCCGATTATAGCCGATGTCAGTGATCCTGCTCAAGTTGCTTCCTTATTTAATACAATTTTTCAGCAATGCGACCACATCGATGTCCTTGTAAATAATGCCGGCATTTCCCATATTGGACTTTTACAGGATATGTCGGTGGAGGAATGGGATGCTATCCTCAACACCAATCTACGCAGTGCATTTTTGTGCACAAAGCAGGTTCTGCCTTCCATGATTTCCCGTCAAAGCGGCTGTATCATTAATATTTCCTCCATGTGGGGGGAACGCGGCGCCTCCTGTGAAGTGGCCTATTCCGCTTCCAAGGGTGGTTTGAATGCTTTCACCAAAGCCTTAGCCCAGGAAGTCGCCCCCAGCGGCATCCGTGTCAATGCCATCGCCTGCGGTGCCATCGACACCGATATGAATCGTTTTCTATCGGAAGAAGAACGTGCCGAATTAGAAGATGGCATTGGACTGGGTCGTTTTGGTACGCCTCAGGAAGTAGCCGATTTGGCCCTCTACCTGGCCGGCGACAAAAGTTCCTATCTAACCGGCCAAGTCATCACACTGGATGGTTGCTTTTGAGCGTCTCACACTATTGATTTGCATCCATTAAATGTAAATCTTCCAGTACCTCAAACCGTCCCGTTACCGGATCACGTTCTGTGTAGTCAATGGCCACCGCCTTGCCTGCGCAATATCGGATCATCATTTTACGCTCTCGTCGGCCAATAGCCCGAAGCAGCCCTGCTGCCTCCAGCTTTTGCTCCCTGCGGGAGCTTTCTTGTTGCAATCTCTCCGGTAGCTGAGCCAAATCCTTTAATGAAATGGGCAGTCGATCCGAGGGAGTGGATGCATAATGATCCAACAAAAGTGCCTGCTTCAGTTCTTCCCAGTCGTCAAATTGTTCACTGAACAATGCCATTTCATCAAACAATTCGGTGAGCCCCATGGCCGTGAAGGTCAGTCCTTTTTTACGAAATACGTCTGCAATTTCCTCCATCATAGCAAAGGGACCTGAAAAATGTTTTTCAAGCAAAATCAGAAAACGTCCGAAACGTCCTGAATTGTACAAACGCTCCAATACATCTTCAATGCATTTCAGCCGATACAGATCTTCCGATGATAGGAATCGATTCGACAATATCTCATAGGGCGGATGCAATGAAAAAGCGTAGTCATATGCATCTACCAGCTGATTCATGGGCGCACCGGTGAGAAGTTTCAAAAAGCCCAGTTGAAACTGATGTGCTTTCATTCGATATACATCATCGAAGGATTGACCAAACCTCTCATAATCCTCGTATGGCAGGCCAGCAATCAGATCCACATGGATGTTGCTGTTTCCCGCTTCCACCAACCGTTTTACATTGCGAAATACCCGGTCCAAACGTTCCGTACGACCACAGGCCCGCAGCGTCTCAGGATTCGTAGATTGAATACCAATTTCCAATTGAATACGGCCTTGGGGCATTTGAACCATAATATCTACCAATTCGTTTGATAGCAGATCTGCTTCCACCTCAAAATGGAAATTCGTAATACTGCTGCCCGGCAGCTGCCGGATCCACTGAAGGATCTTCGCCGCGCGGCTAGGATGACAATTAAACGTACGATCCACAAACTTGATTTGAGGTACTTTACGGCTTTCCAAGTCTGACAGTTCGCGCAGTACACGTTCAAGCGGCAGCTCCCGCACGCCCTGCTCCGCAGCAGACAGGCAATAGGCGCAGTGAAAAGGACACCCCCGGGAAGCCTCATAATACAAGATACGATTTTCAAATGGTTTCAAATCATCATATATATAAGGAAGTTCTTCCAAATCCGGAATGAGTTCAGCATGAAAAGCTTTACCGTTCTGATACACTTTCCAATCAGCCGGCAGTTTTTCTTCCTGTCCAACCATCTGGGCCAATAAATAATAAAAGACCCGCTCGCCTTCACCTTCCATTACAGCATCATAGGACTCTTCATCTACTCCTTTTCCGGCTAAGCCGAAGGAAACCTCCGGTCCACCCAACCAGATCGTCATTTTGGGTTGTGCCTTTTTCAGATCGCTGCATAGCTTTTTCACCATGTCCATATTCCAAATGTATACTGAAAAAGCTACCACATCCGGCTTCTCAGCCAAGATCTCATAATAAATGGATTCGATGCTTTGATTGATGCCAAATTCCCGTACCGCTACCTCCCCCACAGAAAGAGACAGCCGCTTTTCATAAGCGGCTGCACTTTTTTGTAAAGAATATACAGCGGCGTTAGTGTGAATATATTTCGCATTGATCGCCACAAGTAAGGTTTTCATTCTCGCAGTTTCTCCCATACATTTCGGTTATTTTCCACGATCTGTTCATCGTATACAAAGAAGTTGACTGCTTCTGCCCCTCCAGCCATGGTCTGGTCAATGGCCTCGCCAAGTAATGGATCATCTAATTGAATGATGGGCACAAGCTGCTCTTTCGGACACATGATGCGTGCACGCTGAGTCTCACGTTTCAAAATTCGAGTAGACAAGCCCGCCATCATATCTTCCGGCTTTTCATAGCCGGTAAGTTCATGGCCAACAAAACCTCCCACCATGCGAATACGCTGCTCCTCCGTCAAATCAGCTGCTCCTTCCAGCATTCGCAGCATATCGGCCAATTCCACATTCAAGCACGCCGGTCCATTGGGATCCTCATAACAGCGGTACAGCATAGGCGCAATAATATCCATCTTTCCCTGCAGATCCCGGTAATTTTGACCCACTAGATCGCTCAGTGCCGGTGCGAAAATATAAATACCAGCCTTTAAGTCAGGATTCACTTCCTTAACAGCCGTTACAAAGTCCAACAAATGTTCCGTGGTCGCTGCCCGTCTAAACTGCAGCCACTCCTGAATTCCATAATAAAAGGGCATTAGATCCAGCTTTTTCCCATGCACAAAATCATGCAGAGTCGCCACGGCCATCTTCATTTCATCCACATCAAAGCCCATTGACCTTGCCTTCGCCATACACTCCGGGCAAAAGCAGGTAAACAAGGCATCCGTCGTTTTACCGGATGTAGGAGATGCAAAACGCGCACCGTCGATCAAAATTCCTTTAATTCCGGGCGTAGCCGCCATGCGGCGAATCTGCTCCAGATTATAGCTGCGGACCTCTTTTCGAGTGGGACAGGTGGAACCAAACCATTCATGTTTATTTCCCCAAGGATCCTGTGCCAGCCACTCGTCTCCTTTAAATTCCGGGCCGCGGTAGGCACCGCTGCAAATATAATAATCCATTCCTTGAGATAAAACAACTTCTGCAGAACCTGCTCCTCCCACTACTGCTTTAAATCCATATTCCTTTAAATGCTTGGCTCCTTTTTCAGGATCAGGACCCAGGCCGTGCATCCACAACTGCGTCATTTTAATACCTCTAAATCTTTCTTCATCGTAGCCAGCATCACAGCTTTAATGGTATGCATACGGTTTTCAGCCTCATCAAACACCACCGACTGACTGCTTTCAAATACTTCATCGGTAACTTCCATATCAGTGATACCAAATTTCTCGTATACACCCTGGGCTGTCTGTGTTTTCAAATCATGAAAAGCAGGAAGACAATGCATAAAAATCGCATGTTCGCCGGCAAGCTGCATCACTTCTTTTGTTACTTTATAAGGCGTCAGATCTTTAATTCGCTCCTGCCATACATAAGCCGGCTCACCCATAGATACCCATACATCCGTGTAGATTACATCGGCTCCTGTTACATCCTCAATCTTTTCCGTCATAGTTACACTACCGCCGGATTTTTCAGCTTCCTGCTGTGCATATGCAATCAGCTCTTCTTCCGGAAAATATTTTTGATTCGTACAGGCTACAAAATGAAGACCCAGCTTAGCACAGGTGATCATCAAAGAGTTACCCATGTTATAGCGGGCATCTCCCATGTATACAAATTTGCGCCCTTTTAAATTTCCAAAATGCTCCCGAATGGTGAGCATATCGGCCAGCATTTGAGTCGGATGAAACTCATTGGTCAAACCATTCCAAACCGGAACTCCTGCATATTTAGCCAGTTCCATTACCTTTTCCTGCTCATAACCACGATATTCGATACCATCATACATGCGGCCCAATACACGGGCAGTATCAGCAATGCTCTCCTTTTTACCCATTTGACTGCTAACAGAATCCAAATAAGTACTGGACATACCCAGATCGTTGGCAGCTACTTCAAATGCACAACGAGTTCGGGTACTGGTTTTTTCAAACAAAAGCGCCACCTGATAGCCTTCTAAATATCGATGAGGTTCTCTTTTATGCTTTTTTTCTTTTAAATATGCAGAAAGATCTAATAAATATTCAATCTCTTCTGCTGTATAATCTTTCAGGGTCAGAAAATCTCTTTGATACAGATTCATTTCATACTTCCTCCTGTTATATGCTGATTTCTATGATACTCTCTTATGATTTATTTATCAAGAAAAAAATTTGAAAATAATACAAAATAGGACTTGCATTTTTATAAACGCGGATGTATAATTATACCCATCACTAAAAACGAAGGCCTAATGATGTTTTAGGCAAAAACTAAATGCTTTGCATTTATATTAAGAAGTTTATTTTATTTTTAAAGGAGTTTATTATCATGGCTAAAGAAAAAGTTGTATTGGCATATTCCGGCGGTTTGGATACTACTGTTATCATTCCGTGGCTGAAAGAAAACTACGATTACGATGTAGTTGCTGTTTGTATCGATGTAGGTCAGGGCAAAGAGACCGATGGTTTGGAAGCCCGCGCTTTAGCTAGCGGTGCTTGCAAATACTATTGCTTGGATGTAACCGAAGAATTCATCACCGATTATATCTACCCTACCTTGAAGGCCGGCGCTATTTACGAGACCACCTACATGCTGGGCACTTCTATGGCTCGTCCTTTGATTGCAAAAGTTCTGGTTGATATTGCTAAGCAGGAAGGCGCTGTTGCTATCTGCCATGGCTGTACCGGTAAAGGCAACGATCAGGTTCGTTTTGAATTAACCATTAAGGCTCTGGCTCCCGAACTTCAGATTATTGCTCCCTGGAGAATTTGGGATATTCAGTCTCGTGAAGAAGAAATCGCCTACTGTCAGGAACGCGGCATCGAATGCCCCATTAAATCCGGTGACAGCTATAGCCGCGACCGCAACATCTGGCACATCAGCCATGAAGGTCTGGAACTGGAAGATCCCAGCCAGGCTCCCAACTACGACCGTCTGTTGAAATTGGGTGTAACTCCTCAAGCTGCTCCCGACGAAGCTACTGCTATTACTCTTGATTTTGAAAAAGGTATTCCCGTTGCTTTGAATGGCGAAAAAATGGATCCCGTCAGCCTGCTGAAGGCTTTGAATAAACTGGGCGGCGAAAACGGTATCGGCATCACCGATATTTTGGAAAACCGTGTAGTTGGTATGAAATCTCGTGGTGTATACGAGACCCCCGGCGGAACCATCATGTTCAAGGCTCATGAACAGTTGGAACACATGTGTCTGGACAAACAGACCTACGCTTACAAACAGCAGGTTGCTGTTAAATATGCTGAGTTAGTATATTCCGGTGAATGGTTCACTCCTCTGCGCGATGCTTTGGCAGCTTTCGTAGATTCTACTCAGGAAGTGATCACCGGTACTGTAAATCTGGTTCTGTACAAGGGCAACATCATTCCCGCCGGCTGCACCTCTCCTTACTCTTTGTATAGCGAGAGCATCGCAAGCTTCACCACCGGCGAGCTGTATGATCATAAAGATGCCAATGGTTTCATTAATCTGTTTGGTCTGCCCATGAAGATCCGTGGAATGAAGGGATTAACCAAGGTTTGATAATAAACTTCTTAAAGAAAAATGGCACTCACGATTGTGAGTGCCATTTTTCTTTATTGAATTTACCTTCCTTCAAAATACTCATAATACCGAACCTTGGAAACACGCTCATCATCCAGATGCAGGTATTTACACACATCAATAAAATAATCATCAGACATGCTGGCAATAAAGTCTGTTACAATATCACTGGCATACTCAGTGATTACCTTACCCTTTGGATCCCAATAATATTTTCCCATAGCCGGATCACGCAGAAAATGAAAATATACCGGTGAGTCTTCGTTTTCCTTTTGAAGATCTTCAAAAAGTTTTTCAAACAACATCTTCATCAAAGGTTTAATAATCTCATAATACGGCTCATTCAGCTGCAGATCTGAATAGATGATCGAGTTTTCATTTACCAGGTCTTCAAAATCTTCAAATACTTCTTTATCCATATTTAAGGTAGGGGAATTAATGCTGTTTTTAATCAAATTCGCCACCAAATTGGAAATGATATCACTATTCTTGGTACCGATGAGACGTTTTTCCTTAAACTTCTTTTCATTGATCATACCGGCATGGAATAAGTCTTCTCGATCTTTTCCCGCGTAGGCAATCCGGTCGCTGATACGTACCACACAGCCCTCTAAGGTATTGGGACGCAGCGTTCGATGAAAGTTTTTCGACAAATAACAGCTTTCCAGCAGTTCATCGAATTCCTCAAAGGTATTGAGTTCAGAAGGCGTATATTCCTTATACCCCTTTTCACCGTTATGAGATAAAATACCACTTAAAGTCTGCAAAGAAACCTCGTTTCCCAGAATATAGCGAAACAATCTTGCACTATGCACGTTATGATTAAAATATCGAACCGGCCTACCCTCTTTTCGGCAGGCCTCCTGATAGCATTCACAAAGGAAATCCTCTCCTTTATGGCCAAAGGGGGTGTGCCCCATATCATGTCCAAGAGCAATCGCTTCGATCAGATCCAGATTTAGGTTTAAGGCCCGTCCAATGGTACGGGCAATTTTAGACACAAACTGCACATGAAGAGCCCGCCGGGTTAAATCATCATTCTTATAAAAAGAAAACACCTGTGTCTTATCGGCATATCGATTATATAAAGGATTATACAACACCAAATCCACATCATAGGAATATGGTGGTCTAATAATATCAAACTTTGGTTTTTTATTTCGTACCGCAGCTGCATTTCTCGCTGCATAAGGAGACAGCTTCGCGTCATTCTCCTCGGTAATCGTCTCCAAATACTGTTTTTCTAAATCAGAAAAAACAAAAAATTGATTCAAACACCCACACTCCTTTCACACACACTTTCAAAAACAGCTACTCACACTGCCATTCATTCAAATTCATCAACTATATCTATCCATATTTTAAAGGAACAATCTGAAAAAATCAAGCTAAAAAAGGCTCCGAACCACCTTCCGACAGCATACCACTGTAGCTGTCGGAAGGTGCGTACGAAGCCCTTGACAGGTTAAATTTTTTCCCAAATCGTTCCTTCTCTTGTATCTTTAATCATAATTCCCTTTGCTGCCAACTCCTCGCGGATCGCATCAGCTGTAGCAAAGTCTTTAGCTTTTTTAGCCGCTTTGCGGTCTGCAATCCGAGCCAAAACATAGGCTTCCAGTTCAGCATCCACACCGGCCGCTTCTTCTTCGCGCTTCTTGGTTAGATCCAGAGACAGTACGCGATCAAAGTCATCAACCAATGCCAACTTGGTAGCATCACTGATGTCGTCCTTCAGCATATCATACAGTACTGTCAAGCCGGAAGAGGTATTCAAATCGTTGCCTACCGCTTCCACAAACTTGTCATGATATTCAGCAACCTTAGCAGCATCAACTTCGCCTTCAGGCTTCAAATTCTTGATACGATTCAGTAATTTCTGATATGCAGTTGCAACATTATCCAACACCTCATAGCTAAATTCCAAAGGTTAGCGATAATGAGACTGCAGGCAGAACAGACGGTATACCAGAGGGTCATAGCCCTTGCTTTCCAACAGAGAAACTGTCAAGAAGTCACCCTTGGACTTACTCATCTTGCCGGAACGATCATTCAAATGCTGCACATGAAACCAATGTTGGCACCACTTGTGGCCCAAAAATGCCTCACTTTGAGCGATCTCATTGGTATGATGGGGGAAGATGTTATCTACGCCGCCGCAGTGAATATCCATGTCCTCACCCAAATGCTTAATGGCAATACTAGAACACTCGATATGCCAACCGGGATAACCTACGCCCCAAGGACTCTCCCACTTCAATTCCTGATTATCGAATTTTGATTTTGTAAACCACAAAACAAAGTCACTCTTATTGCGTTTGTTCTCGTCCTGTTCAACATCGTCACGAACGCCAACCATCAGCTCTTCCTCTTCATGTCCGGTCAGGGCATGGTAATTAGAAAGCTTGGAAGTATCAAAATAAATATTCTCGCCTGCCTGGTATGCATAACCTTTTTCCAGCAAACTTTCAATCATATGAATAAACTCAGGAACGCAGCCGGTAGCAGGCTCAACGATTTCAGGCTTTTTAATGTTCAGCTTGCTGCAATCGTTAAAGAAAGCCTCGGTATACATCTGAGCGATCTCCATAACCGTCTTTTTCTCACGCTTGGCACCCTTCAGCATCTTATCCTCACCGGTATCGGCATCGCTGGACAGATGACCAACGTCGGTAATGTTCATAACACGTTTTACTTCATAGCCGGCATAGTTCAAAAATTTTTCCAGTACGTCTTCCATAATATAGCTGCGCAGATTGCCAATATGGGCAAAATGGTACACAGTAGGTCC
>JAZQWC010000061.1:0-34897 GCA_045632125.1 Bianqueaceae bacterium | reverse complement strand
GGCCGCCGAAGGCGATGCGCTCAGCGGAGTCATGGTTGCCGCTGATGATGAAGACCTGAATGCGGCGCTCTGCCAGTTGACACAGGAAGGTATCGAAAAGCTGAACAGCCTCTGCGGGAGGCACGGTCTTGTCATATACATCTCCGGCAATGAGAACAGCATCGGGCTGCTCCTCATCGGCCAGAGAAAGAATCTGCTGTAAAATATGATCCTGATCGGGCAGCATGGAAAATTCATTCACACGCTTGCCCAAATGAAGATCCGATAGATGAAATAGTTTCATAAAAGTCCTTTAGATTATAGAGTATATACTTCGTCGGCGGTCAAAGAGGCTTCGATCATTTGACCATTCACCTGTACCTGAACCGACTGGGTAAAGGGAGAGAGCAGGGTCACTTTTTCGGCTTTGCCGCCTTTCCAAACAATAGAAACGGTGATGTTGCCCTTGGTGTGCAGACCGCGGATCTCGCCATCGGCGAAGCTGGTGGGCAGGGCCGGCAGGATCAGGATCTTGCCGTTTTCGTGCTGCAGGAACATCTGGGCAATGCCGGAGGTGGAGCCGAAGTTGCCGTCGATCTGGAAGGGCGGGTGAGCATCCAGCATGTTGGGGTAGGTGCCGCCCTTGCCGGCGTAGTGGGTGATGTTGGAGCGTACCAGAGTCAGTTGGTCGTGCACCAGCTTCAGGGTGCGGTCGCCATCCTTCAGTTTGGCCCACAGGTTGACCTTTCAACCTAGACTCCAGCCGGTGCCTGCGTCGCCGCGCACCTCCAGAGTCTTCTTGCAGGCCTCCGCAAGCTCGGGCGTGGTCTCGCAGGTGATCTGCTCGCCGGGGAAGAGACCGTACAAGTGGGACACATGGCGATGATGCACCTCGGCATCTTCGTAGTCTTTATCCCACTCCAGCAGGCGGCCGTCGCGGCCAATGGTATGGGGATGGATCTTGTCAAGAGCTTCCCGCAGGCGGGAAGAAAAGTCGGCGTCGATGCCAAGGATCTCGCTGCTCGTGATGCAGTTGGAGAATAGCTCATAGATGATGGCCTGACTCATGGTGGCCTTTTTGGTTAAGGCGTGCTTTTCGCCGTCATCGCCGATATAGGCATTTTCAGGAGAAGAGGAGGGGCAGAGGATGAGCTCGCCGTGATCTTCGATCATGACGGAAAGGTAGAACTTGGCGGCCTCTTTCATGATGGGGTAGGCGGTGCTGCGCAGGAAGTCCTCGTCCAGCGTGTATTCGTACTGCCAGAACAGGTGGGCGCAGAGCCAGCCGGAGGAGAGACACCAGTTGGCATACAGATTGCTGGAGGGGTTATCGCGACCGCCCACGGGAGTGGCGTGGCCCCACAGATCCACGTTGTGGTGGGAGGTGAAGCCTTCGGCTCCGTAGAAATTTTGTGCAGAGGCACGGCCGATGTCGGCGATCTTTTGGATCAGCGCCACCAGAGGCTGAGTACATTCGGTGAGGCCGCACATCAGGGTGGGCCAGTAGTTCATTTCGGTGTTGATGTTTACGGTGTAGTTGGCGCGCCAGGGGGCTACCAGATGCTCGTTCCAGATGCCCTGCAAGTTAGTGGCCTGGGAGCCGGGACGGGAAGAGGCGATGGTCAGATAGCGACCGTAGTTGAATAACAGTTCAACCAGTCCTTTGTCTTTTTGTTCCTTAGCCAGTCGTTCATCGGTGGGCAGGTCGAGTACGGGTGCGTTTAGATTTAGACAAACCCTGTTGTACAAGCCGGCGTGGTCGGCGATGTGAGCGGCGCGCAGGGCGTCGTAGCCAGTAGAGGCAGTGGCCTCTAGCAGCTGACGGCATTTTGCTTCGTGGGTTTCATCGCAGGGTTGACCGTGGCCGACGTAGCTGCTTTCGGCAGCAGCCAGAATCGTCAGGTCGGTGGCATTGGTGATGGTGAGCGCATCGGCGGTCGTGGTAACTGTGCCGTCGGTGATGATCCTCAGTGCTAGAGTGAAGGTGATGCCTTCATCTTCTTTATAAATAAAGGGTGTATAGCTGGAATCTTTCCATTGGCTACCGCCTTCGGAGGGGCAGCGACCGGAGAGGATTAGAGAGTTTTCAAAAGCGGTTACTTCGTGCTGCAGCTGAGAATCCAGACGGATGGTGTAACTGGTGGGCTCTGCTGCGGTTTCGCGGATGGCCAGACACTTGTGGGGGAAGGAAACAAAGGCTTCCCGCACTGCGCCGGCGAAAGTCGCCTGGGCAATGGCAGTGGCTAGGTCCAGTTCCCGGCGATAGCCGGTGGGGGCTGCTATAGCATCGCGGTCAGCCTCGATATACAGGTTTGCCATGGGCAGGTAATAAGCGCTCCACATGTTGTGGAAGCGGTTGATCATAAGCTCTTCGGCCTCAGTGACCTTGCCCTCCAGCATGAGCTGCTGGGCCTGCTTGTATACGGCGGGGGCGTTGTCGCTGATGTAGGTCTGGGGCTTGCCGGACCAGAGGGTGTCCAGGTTGAGGCTGAGTTTTTCTGTATGAGTGCCGCCGTAGACCATGGCGCCAAAGGCTCCGTTGCCGATGGGCAGGGCTTCTTCAAAACAGGTGGCGGGTTGAGTGTACCAAAGTTTTGTTTCCATAGGAGTTCTCTCGTTTCGGTGAATTTCGGCAGCTAGGGGCGCCGGTTGATAGGGTTAGTATATCAAATATGAAGGGGAAAAACAATAAGAGTGGTGGGAAAATGCGGCGGAGGGGTTCTAAGCAGAAGTTTACTGGTTGTTGCTAGGTTGAAATTTAGGGAACAACCAGTAAAGATTGCTCTTTTTACTAGCTGTGGACCGCTGAACCTGGTGTCGTAACCGGTAAAGATTATTCTTTTTACTAGCTGTGGATCGCTGAAACTGGTGTCGCAACTAGTAAAGTTCGCTTTTTTACTAGCTGTCAGGCCACCAAAACTGAGGTAGCAACTAGTAACGCTGTCCTTTTTTACTGGCTGTGGACCGCTGAAACTGGGGGTGCAACCAGTAACGCTGTCCTTTTTTACTAGTTGTCGGGCCGCTAAAACTGGGGGTGTAACCAGTAAAGTCATTTTTTTACTAGCTGTCGGGCTGCTGAAACTGGGGGTGCAACCAGTAACGCTATTCTTTTTACTAGCTGTCAGGCCGTAAAGCGGCCACGCCAACGGGTATCGACAAAGATACCCAGCAAAGATACCCAACAAAAATATCCAGCAAAGATACCCAACAAAAAAGAGCCATCCACCGCAGTGGATAGCTCTTTTGAATACCAATCAATTAATGATGGAACAGACGCAGACCGGTAAAGGCCATTACCATGTCGTGCTTGTTGCAGGTGGCAATAACATTGTCATCGCGAACGGAGCCACCGGGCTCAGCGATGTACTTAACACCGCTCTTGAAGGCGCGCTCGATGTTGTCGCCGAAGGGGAAGAAGGCGTCGGAGCCCAGAGCCACGTCGGTCATCTGGTCAAGCCATGCACGCTTTTCTTCGCGGGTGAATACCGGAGGTTTAACCTTGAAGGTGTTCTCCCAAACGCCGTCAGCCAGAACGTCCATGTACTCCTCACCGATGTACAGGTCAATGGCATTGTCGCGGTCGGCACGGCCGATACCGTCAACGAATTCCAGATTCAGTACCTGGGGAGCCTGACGCAGCCACCAGTTGTCAGCCTTGCTGCCTGCCAGACGGGTGCAGTGGATACGAGACTGCTGACCGGCACCGATACCGATGGCCTGACCGTCTTTTACGTAGCAAACAGAGTTGGACTGGGTGTATTTCAGGGTGATCATGGCGATAGCCAGATCGATCTTAGCGCTTTCGGGCATTTCTTTGTTGTCGGTTACGATGTTGCTGAAGAAGTTTTCGTCGATCTTCAGCTCGTTACGGCCCTGTTCGAAGGTAATACCGTAAACCTGCTTCTGCTCCAGGGGAGCGGGCTTGTACTCGGGATCGATCTCCAGAACGCAGTAGTTACCGCCCTTCTTCTGCTGCAGAATTTCCAGTGCACGGGGCTCGTAGCCGGGAGCGATCACACCGTCGGAAACTTCACGCTTGATCAGACGAGCAGTGGGAACATCACATACGTCAGACAGAGCGATGAAATCGCCGAAGGAGCTCATGCGGTCAGCGCCGCGGGCACGGGCATAAGCGCAGGAAAGGGGAGAGAACTTCTTAACATCATCTACCCAGTAGATCTTCTTCAGGGTGTCAGACAGGGGCAAACCCACAGCTGCACCAGCGGGGGAAACATGCTTAAAAGAGGTAGCAGCAGGCAGACCGCTTACAGCCTTCAGCTCGGAAACCAGCTGCCAGCCGTTCAAAGCGTCCAGTAAGTTAATGTAACCGGGACGGCCGCTCAGAACCTTGATCGGCAGATCGCTGCCATCTTCCATAAAAATACGAGAGGGTTTCTGGTTGGGGTTGCAACCATACTTTAACTGCATTTCATTCATGGTATGTAGCTCCTTATATGAATTATTAAAAGTCGTACGCTGCGGGCGCAGGCCGCGCAGCCATGCCGCGGGGCGGCAAAATCAGACGAAATTATTTGTTCTTATTGATGATACGAGTTTCGTAGGCACCGGTCTCGATGTCGATGAAACGTACGAACAAGGATACCTTGTTTTCTTCGTTCAGGTTTTCCCAAACCATGTTGGTGAAGGTGTCGATATCGCCTTCGATGGCTACCAGTTCAGGCTCGCCTTCAAAGCTGGGCAGAGGATTGCCATCACCCATGTAGGTGTGGATGAAGCGGCCTTCGCCGGCCTTAGCATTGGAGTAGCTGAAGGTGTAACGCAGGCAGGAAGAAGGATCTCCGTTGTTGCTCTTCAGGATGGACATGGCATAGTTGTAGCTGCCATTTTCGATATGCATGATACCGGAAATACGAGGGGTGTAGTTGGGAGCATCGGGCTCGAACTCGCGGGTACGCAGAGACTGTTCAAAGGTCATCTGCTTGTCCATCAGCTCGTAAATGGTATCGGTCTGGTCACCGTTGGTTACGATGGTCTTGTTGCCCAGTACGCGTACGGGTGCGTAAATGATCAGGCTGGGATCCACCAACTTGGAAGGATCGAAAGCCTGGGTACGGATGCCTTCGCCGTCTTCTACAAATACACGGTTGCGGCTGTTTTCGCTGCGGCCCATGATGAAATAGGCGGTTACGGCTTTGGTACCATCAGCGCTGCGGCCGATTACGATGCCGCGGCCGGGGTAAGCGTTGCTGCTCAGCTGCTTCTCAAGAGAAAGTACGTTCATGTAAGTTTGCCTCCATAAAATAGATTGGCTGCGCCGCGGGCCCGGACGACTGCCGAAGGGCAGGGAGCCGGAGCGGTTGCGCGCACAGCGCGTAAATGAAAAAACAGCATCGCAAGGATTCGATTGGTGTATACGAAGGTATACCGATCCATAGCGGTGCTGCCCAGACGGTCGGCTTGGGTGCGGCTGCGATCCGGTCGCGAGGCGAGCAGAGGCGGTCGGCCCTAGTTATAACGGCATGCTGCTTCCCGGTGGTCATCCACCTTATTTCCGTCAGTTACAGCGCCCATAAATTCAGGATAATGATACCATTTTTGCCCCCTGATTGTCAAATAGAACATTTTGGATTTTTCGACAAAAAACAATCGACAAAATGGGAATCTATGATATACTTAATACAATATTGTGATTAGGTCAAAGGCGGGACGAACCTATGCTTTTGTGCCATATATTAAGGAGGATTTCCCTATGAAAATTACCATGATGGGTGCCGGCAGTACCGTATTTACCCGTAATGTAATCGGCGATGCTATGTGCAGCGAAGTGCTGCGCGACAGCGTTTTTGCCCTGTATGATATCGATGCACAGCGTCTGGAGGAGAGCCGTGTTATTCTGGAAGCTATGAGAAAGGCTAAAGGCGGCTACGGTAAGATCGAGTGCTACCTGGGCGTTGAGAATCGTAAAGAAGCCCTGCGCGGTGCCAACTTTGTTGTAAACTCCATTCAGGTTGGTCTGTATGACCCCTGCACCATTATCGACTTTGAAGTGCCCAAGAAATACGGCCTGCGTCAGACCATCGGCGACACCCTGGGTATCGGCGGTATCATGCGCGCTCTGCGTACCATTCCGGTTATGGCTGATTTTGCCCGCGACATGGAAGAGGTTTGCCCCGATGCACTGTTCCTGAACTACACCAACCCCATGGCTATGCTGTCCGGTTATATGCAGCGCTACACCGGCGTGAAGACCGTTGGTCTGTGCCACAGCGTACAGGTTTGCTCCGAGCACCTGCTGAAGGAACTGGGTATGGAAGATAAGTTGGAAGGCCGTAAAGAGCTGATCGCCGGTATCAACCACATGGGCTGGCTGCTGGAGATCAAGGACAAGAACGGCGTGGATCTGTATCCTGAAATTAAGGCCCGCGTAGCGGACAAGATGATCGATCCTGAATTCAAGGACAAAGTACGTCTGGACTATATCAACAACTTCGGTTACTACTGCACCGAGTCTTCCGAGCACAATGCAGAGTACAACATGTTCTATATTAAGAGCAAATATCCGGAGCTCATCGATCGTTACAACATTCCGCTGGATGAGTATCCTCGTCGCTGCGTAAACCAGATCGAAAGATGGAAAAAGGAATACGCTGAGCTGCTGGAGACCGGCGTGAAAGATCACGAGCGTTCCCGCGAGTATGCGACCCATATCATGGAGTCCATCATCACCAATACTCCCTATGAGATCGGCGGTAATGTGCTGAACTCCGATCACCTGATCAGCAACCTGCCCGCAGAGGCCTGCGTTGAGGTTCCCTGTTTGGTTAACGGTTACGGCGTTCATCCTACCCATGTGGGTGCTCTGCCCGTACAGTGTGCAGCCATGAACATGACCAACATCAACGTTCAGCTGCTGACCATCGAGGCTGCTCGTACTTTGAAGAAGGAGCACATCTATCAGGCTGCTATGCTGGATCCTCATACCGGCAGCGAGCTGGATATCGACACCATCAAGAAGATGGTAGACGATCTGATCGTGGCTCACGGCGACTTCCTGCCTAAGTATCACTAATTATATACGAATCATAAATGCATAAGGGCGGGCTTGACCCGCTCTTTTGTTTTAGAGGATGGAGGATGAAGGTGTGAAAACGTTCAAAATGGTTGGCGAATGGCTTTGGGCTAACACTGTGTATGAAGCCGGCAGCGATGGCGCCGAGGTCATCTGCAGTCAGTATGCCGACAGAGGAACCACCGATATTGTGTTGCTGGTGAAAGGCAATTTGGGCCGGGTGGCGTATCTGAAGGGTGAGGCTCCCTTGGCCCGCTCCGATTACGGCGGCCGGGATATTTTGCAGGAGGTTCTTGAGGCGGCCCATGCCCGGGGCATTCGTGTGCACGCTTGGGTCTGCAACAGCGGTGATGCCACTTATAAGGAAACATTTCCTGAGGCCGGTATGTATCACTATGAAAAGGGCCGCGATAATAACCGTATTAATTTTTATGATGAAGGGTACAGAACCTACATTGAAAAGTTGGTGACGGAACTGCTTCGCAATTACGATGTGGATGGCTTTCATTTTGACTATATCCGCTATAATCATTTGGAAAATGGCTGGAGCGAGACTGATTTTGCTAACCTGGAAGCCATGGGAGCCAAGGTGCCCCATGTTAAGGAAATGATCGAAAGAACTTTTGGTCTTTGCGGCCGTGAAGCGGAGCCGGATTATATTTTCGAGCAGTATCGTCAGGGGGATGCCGATGCCCATTTGATCGCAGAGTATCGCCGCGGCAACGTGATGGCCTATGCAAAAAAGATCGCGGCGGCAGCCCGTGCGGTGAAACCGAATGTGATCCTTTCTGCGGCATTAATGCCGGAGGGTGCCTATGACCTGGCCTTTGCGGATCTGCATTACGGTCAGAATTATGGGGACTTGTCTGCTTTGGTGGACTTTATTATGCCCATGACCTACAGCTTGGACTATCATCAGGATTCGGCCTGGGTCACCAAGGTGGCTGAGGGAGCTTTGGAAAAGGGCAAAAAGGTTTTGATGGGTCTGCAGGCTTATGGTATATCTACCACGGAACAGCTGACGGCTGATATTCAGGCTGTACGTGGACTTTTGGCAGATGAAAATCTTTTGGGTATTGCCTTGTTCCGCACCGGCGAGTTTAGCTATGTTAAGATGTCGGAATTAGGGGTGGAGGAGCCGGATCAGGCGATCGCTAAGGTTCATGAGTCCATGCCCGAGGCTGGCTGTGTTTATATTGTGTGCAATAGGTAATATTTTTGGCTCCTCCGGCGACTTGATGATAGCTGGGGGAGTTTGTTATAAGTATGTTTGCTGTGTTCACCACTGAAAAGTGCGTTTATGCGGGATTAAGAGGCTGCTAGTGGTGAAATTTTCACTTTTTCACCACTGAAAAGTGCGTTTATGCGGGATTGCAGAGCCGTCGGTGGTGAAGTTCACCACCAATACCTTTGTGAAGCTGCATGACAACATGAAATGGTGGTGAACTTTTCTATATTTCACCACCAATCCCTTGGAAAAGACGCATAAGCGCTAAAAGTGGTGGTGAACTTTTAAGCAGTTCACCACCGGCGACATTAGTAAGTCACAGAACAGTAAAGAGTGGTGGTGAAGTCATAAAAGGAGTCAATAACTATGAGTCATTTATATACCATCATGCCTCTGGACACTGAGCATGTGGATGAAATTTGCGAAGATATCCGCTGGCAGTATGAAAATGGAGTAGCGGACTGTGCTTTGTTTATGATCAAATTGGTGCCGGAGGGTGAGCCGGTGATCGACAAGGCCAACATCGAATGTGAAAAGTATGCCCGTTTTAGTACGAAGCTGGCCGCGATGGGCCTTAGCTGCGGCGTGTTGGTACAGTGCACCATTGGCCATGGCTATGCCCTGAATCAGCTCAGTCCCTTCCAACGGCTGGTACAGCTCACCGATGGCAAGCTCACCTATGTGGCCTGCCCCGCCGATCAGGGTTTTCAGGCTTATATTCAAAATCAATTGGCTACCATTGCAGCCCAAAAGCCGCAGGTCATCATGATCGACGATGATTTCCGCTTAATGTACCGCTTGGGTAAGGGCTGTGCCTGTCCGGCGCACATGGAGGCCTTCAATAAAGCAGCCGGGACGGACCTTAGCCGGGAGCAGCTGTTTGAGATCCTGCGGGGCGGCAAAGATTCCGAAGGCTGTGAGGTCGATCTTTCCCTCTGTGACCGCTACACCGAGATCTACATCGAAACCCAGCGCCAGTCCCTGCTGGCGGCAGCCCGTGCCATGCGCACCGGCATCGACAGCGTAGATCCGTCCCTGCCCGGCATCTTCTGCAGCGTGGGACACACCACCGAATTCGGCGGCGAAATCGCCCGCATCTTGGCAGGAGAAGGGAACCCCACCGTGGTGCGCATCAATAATGGCAACTATACCCCCGAGGGTGCCCGTTGGCTCAGCCGCGTGGCCTACCGCACCGCCCAACAAAGCGAGGTCCTCAAAAAAGACGTAGACGTCATCCTCGCCGAAACCGACACCTGCCCACAAAATCGCTACAGCACCGGCGCCCAATCTCTACACGCCCATTTCACTGCCTCCATCCTGGAAGGCGCCGCCGGAGCCAAACACTGGATCACACGCCTATCCACTTTTGAGCCGCGCAGCGGCAAAGCATATCGAAATAAGCTGGCAAAGAATAAAGGCTTTTACGAGAATCTATCCAAATTGGTACCGGAAATTAAGTGGCAAGGCTGCCGGATCCCGCTGCCCGTCAAGCCGGATTACGGTTTCAAACACGAGGGCTGGTACAGCCCCTCCGATGCTTGGTCGGCTTGTGTACTGGAACGCATGGGAATTCCGATCTACTTTTCATCTGCGCCCGGTGGAACTGTATTTTTAGATGATGCAGCGGTGCATGCCTTTTCTGATGAAGAGATCTTGAAAATGTTGCAGGGTTCTTGTTTCCTATCGGCGGAAGCTGCACGCCAAATCAATGCCCGTGGTTTCATGGCGTACACCGGTGTTGACGTACAGCCCTGGAACGGAGAGCATCCTTCCTTTGAACGGCTGCATGTCAACGGGAAAAAGACTAACGCCCAGATCGGCATTCAGCATCTGATCCCACAAAGCGAAACTGTGGAAGCGGCGTCTACTGTAATGCATTTGAAAGATGGCGTACAGGAAGTTCCGCTGTTTCCCGGTGTAACGGTATTTAAAAATGAACTGGGCGGCCACTGCGTCGTATTTTGTGGAACGCCCAACACTAAGTTCCATTACACGGAGGCTTATTCATTCTTGTCGGAGTCGCGAAAAGAGCAGATGCTACAGCTTTTGGCCGCTGGCGGCCAGCTTCCGGTGTATTACCCTGAAGATGCGGAGGTGTATCTGAAGGCGGGCACGCTGGAGGATGGCAGTCTGGTGACAGCGGTGTTTAACATCGGTCTGGATCCGTTGGAGGAGATTCCGTTGGTGGTGGACCGCGACGTGCATGGCGTACAGCGGTTGACGGCGGAGGGGCAGTGGGAGGACTGCGAGTGGCAGGCTTCGTCGGCGAGTGGTCGCCGTGAAATCTGCGTGGATACCCCGGCGTATACGCTGGAACCGATGATTTTGAAGATTGAATAAGAAGATTGATGTGTTCAGTTACGTTTTTCGTATTTCTATTTTTAACTGAACCGTTCAGTCTTGTATGATTGAAAAGCGCTCGTATAACTGAAAATTTTCAGTTATACGCGCGCTTTTTACTTTAAATAACTGAATATTTCAGTTGCAACGTAACGACTGAAATGGGTTAACTGAAGAAATTCAGTTATTTTTTCAAAAATGAGTTTTATAACTGAACGAAAAAGCAAACAAACCATTGACAATGTAACAATGTTATGTTACATTAATGCTATGAAACAATGTTACGCGTAACATAGATCTGTTCTTTGGACGCAAGGAACAAAAACAACCTAAAAGTTGTTTCAGAAAAGAGGACACTATGAGCTTAATATCAAAAAAAGACCTGTTGACCACAACCGGCATCTCCTACGGCCAGCTCTACCGTTGGAAACGTCAGGGCCTCATTCCCGAAGAATGGTTCATCAAAAAAGCCTCCTACACTGGCCAGGAAACCTTCTTCCCTCGAGAGGCCATCCTCAGCCGCGTGGAAACCATCCTACAGCTGAAGGATACCTACTCCATGGAGCAGCTGGCCGACATGTTCACCAAGGGCAGTGAGAAAGGCCCCGGGCTTTCGCCCGAAGAGCTGGCGGCCATTGAGGAACTGCCGTCCGAGTGGCGAGATTGTCTGCCGCAGCTGATGCATCGGGATGCGATCGGCTGGGACGATGTGGTAGCCGCCGTCTTTGTTGCCGGCTGCGCCGGCCCGACGGCGGAGGAAAAGCTGGACCTGCTGGGCAGAATGCCTAAGCCGATTCCAAAGGGAGATAGCGGCAGCATTGCCCTGATGAAGGTGGACGGACGTTATCATTTGTTGATTATCAAAGGCACAGCGGGACTGGCACTGAGCGAGGGCATCGAAGTGGAGCCAAAGCCCTGGAGCGCGATCGCAGATCCGCTTATGAGAAAATATAGAGGAGGAAATTGAGATGGCAGTTACAAAGATTAAAGGTGTAAGCAGCCTGGGCGGCGGCAAATATGAGGAGCTTGTGATCGATGGTGTAGTCACGGCGAATGGTGATTTAGAAGTCGAGTCTCTTGATGTGGACGGCGTGGTGACCATTAATGGTAAGGTGGATAGCAAGAGTTTTGTTAAGGTCGATGGCGTTGTGACTTTGAACGATAAGCTGCGCGCCAAGACTGTGGATGTGGATGGTGTGGTAACCATTCACGGTAATGTGGAAGCCGATGAGGTCAAGATCGACGGCGTGGTGAACGCCAAGGGGCAGGTATCGGCGGATCTGGTGGAAAGTCATGGTGTGTTCAGCGCTGAAGAGGTGGTGGGCGATAAAGTGATCATTCACTGCGATGAAAAAAAGAACATTAGCGGTTTGTTCCGGTTCGGACGCCATGTAAGAAAAGATCTGCCCAAGGTTGGCACCATTGAGGCCACCGAGATCGACGTGGACGGCATCCGGGTGGATAATGTAAACGGCCACAACATTGTGATCGGCCCGCGCTGCATTGTGGAAAATGTGGATTGCACCGGCCGTTTGGCTATTGCACCGGGTGCGGTGGTAAAGAATATTAACGGACAGGAATATAAGAGATAAAAATAAAGGCATCTTGCAAAACAATTCAGTTTTTCAAGATGCCTTTAGTTTTAGAGAAGTCAGCTTTAGCGCAGTTTCTTGGTCAAATACAAAATCAAATCATCGTCTACGCAGTAGTTCTCGTAGGGATCGCACTGCTCGCGGCCGTACCAAACGCCGGTGCCGTCCAGAATGTAACCACGCTTGTTGTACATGCGCTGGGCAGCGCCGTAGCTGCAGTACAAGCCAACGCCCAGGTAAACGGTATCGGCGTAGCGGCCGGCGATTTCCTCGGCCACATCCATTAGTTTAGTACCGATGCCGTTGCAGCGGTATTTCTCCAGTACACCGAAGTCCACGATCTCGGGCCACAGGCCATGCTGGAAGGGGCCGGCTTTGCGGCCGGGGTATACGTTGTTATAACCGGCAACTTGGCCTTTGTATTCAGCTACCAAGTTGATGGAAACGCCGTCGGCCTGGTCTTTCAAACGGGTCAAGTATTTATCGATGGTTTGATGCCAACCCTGGGCGATCTCTTCATCGGTGATGATCTGCGCATCGGATTCCTGCAGATCGCGGATTACAATATTTTCATCAGAATAGTAAATCATAAGAACCTCCAGAACATAGAAAACTGTCCTTAGTGTATCACAATAGGGGCAGTTTGAGCAAGGGGGAAATCGGTTATATTAATTTTACCGCATAAAATCATTGGTAATGTCGACAAAATTTTATATGCAAATGGCTGGAAAAGCAGAACAAGCGGCATTAAAAACAAAAACCGGAGAGTGGTAGCCCTCCGGTTTTTGCATCAAAATGGAATTCGATGTACTTATTCTTTTAATGTGCTATAAGTACACCATCAGCCAATAGCAAAGTCAACATTGATAGATGAATTTAGCAATTGTTACTCTGAGTTTCTATAGTATCAAAAATACTCCTTCATCACATACTCCACCGCATGTTCATCGTTGTTGCAGATGACGCGGTCGGCGATTTCCTTAAGAGTAGCCGGCGCATTATCCATAACCAGACCCAGCGCTGCGGCCTTGATCATGGCGGTGTCGTTGTCGCTGTCACCCATGCCGATGGTGGCCGCGTGGGAAAGACCCAAATGATCGGCCAAACGCAGCAGGGCACTGCCTTTGCTGGCTCCCAAGGCGGAAATCTCCAAATTATGGGGGTTCGCTTCAGCTACCAGGAACTTGCCGGTGGCGCGCAGTCGGTCGCGGCATTCGATACGCTGGTCATGATCATGAAAATGGATCGCATACACCTCTACATTATCCAAGGTGCGGCTGAACTCGTGAAAATTGGCAACGTGGATACCATAGTCAAAGGTGATGCGGGCATGGGCCTTACCGATGTGGTAATAGGCATACTTTTCCGGGCCTTGCTCATTGGCATCTATGTAGCATTCTCCACCCTGACGCAGAGTGATATGTACGTCGTAGTCGTCCAATACATCCAGGATCTCCACCGAAAGCTCCCGGGGCAGACAGCACATGATGCGTTCGCCGGTCTGACGGTCCAAAATAGAAGCTCCGTTGGAGTGGATCACATAGCGCACATCGGAACAATTGCGGATCTGCTCCGGCATTTCAGAATAGCCACGACCGGAAGCGGGCACGAAGTGCGCACCCATCTCGGTCAAAGCATGGATCGCGGCAAGATTTTCCGGGCTGATCACGCCCTGTGTATTTAATAAAGTGCCATCAAGATCGCTGGCAATAATTTGATATTTCATGAAAGCCTCCAAGGTAAGTAAGGTAACTTTTATCATAGCATGAGCCGTGAATTTGTCAATAGAAGTGTTGCAAACGATGCAGAAAATCTTTATAATAAAAAGTAATTAAAACGGAGCGCAGCCAACCAGCGTAAGCGGCATAGCCGCAAAAATGACGCCGGCCACTGCCTTGATCTTGTAAATCAGAAAAAGGAGAACAATTCAATGCTTAAAAATATTCCCCCTATTTTATCCCCCGAGATGCTGAAGGTTTTGTGTGAAATGGGTCATAGCGATCGTCTGGTAATCGGTGATGCCAACTTCCCGGCGCAGAGCATGGGTAAAAACTGCATCGTGCTGCGTGCCGACGGCCATAGTGCCACCGATCTGCTGGATGCCATTTTGACGGTATTCCCTCTGGATACCTATGTGGAAAAGCCCGTTAACCTGATGCAGGTAATGCCCGGCGATACCGTTGAAACTCCCATTTGGGACGAGTATAAAGCCATTATTGCCAAGCATGATGAGCGCGGTGCCGAGACTGTAGGTGAAATCGAGCGTTTTGAGTTCTATCGCCAGACTAAGGAATGCTATGCCATCATCGCCACCGGCGAAAAGGCCCTGTACGCTAATATTATGCTGCAAAAAGGCGTCATTTGATTCGCGATCATGCTGTATCTTTCTTATTTTGAATTTCCGGACATCGATAGGGAGTGGAAGTTTTTCATGAGCATCCAGCGAAAATGCTATGATTCTTTCTATCCCTTTCAGGTGTTGTCGAAGCATGCGCTGACGGGGATTTCCTTCGAACCCATCACCATTTTATATGGAGGCAATGGTTCCGGTAAATCGACAGCGCTGAACGTGATGGCGGAGAAACTTCGGCTGGAGCGGGACACGCTGTACAATCGCAGCAACTTTTTCGAAGACTATACCGATCTGTGTACCTACGATGTGGAAGAGGACATTCCGCGGCATAGCCGGATCATCACCAGTGATGATGTGTTTGATTATATGTTGAATCTGCGCAGCATCAACGAAGGCATCGACGCGAAGCGGGAAGAGGTATTCCAGGATTACTTGGATGCGAAATATGCCAACTATAAAATGAATTCGTTGGCAGACTACGAAAACATCAAAAAGATGAATCTGGCCCGCCGTCGCACCCAGTCCAAATATGTGCGCGAAAATCTGGCCGATAACATTCGGGAACATTCCAACGGAGAGAGCGCCTATCAGTATTTTTCAGAGAAGATTACCGAGGACGGCCTGTATTTGCTGGATGAGCCCGAAAACAGTTTGTCACCGGCCAGACAGCAGGAGCTGGTGCAGTTTTTGGAAGATTCGGTGCGCTTCTTTGGCTGTCAATTTATCATAGCCACCCATTCACCGTTTTTATTGTCAATGAAGGGAGCCAAGATCTACGATTTGGATGCGGATCCGGTGCAGGCTCGGCCTTGGACGGAGCTTCCCAATGTGCGGGCGTATTATGATTTCTTTAAAAAACATGAAAATGAGTTTTTTTAAAAAAAGAAGGCTTGACTTTACTAATAGGATATGATATCATTAGTATAAGAAGTTAGATAGTACTAACTTCAAAACATCCTACCTTCTAAAAATATAATTAAGTTGCTTATGACGCGGCAATCGCTGCAAGGCGAAGGGCTGCGTCTTAGCATATATTTAATTTTGCCATACTTGTTTCTTGGGTGACTGTGGTCATCCCGCCTCCGCAAGGAGGCTTCTTTTTTTGCCCGAAAGCGGGAAGCTGTATTGACTTCTCGCGGTGAATCCACTAAGATAAGCACAAGAAAAGTTTTCCGCGTAAGCGGTGTGCCGCCGGGCGGCAAAAGGAGACGAAAGATGAAGCTGGAAACAAACGTGTACGAGGGATCGGAGTATAAACGGTCTCGTAATGCCTATCTGATGCAATGCGCCTTTGAATATTTTGTAGCCATTGTGGTGGGTGGTTCTTTTTTAACGAAATTACTGGGCTATGTGGGTTTTAGTGATGCGGCCATTGGTATTATTTCGTCGTTGATTTCGCTAACCTGTGTATTTCAGCTTTTATCTATGCTGGTGGTGCAGAGGATCTGCAACACTAAAAAATATTCCATGACGCTGCAGGCCATTGGACGGCTGATGTTCATGAGCCTGTACCTGATTCCCTTTTTGCCCTTTGCCAAGGAGTACCGGGGCGCGCTCATTGTGGCGGGCATTGTACTGGCCTACCTGTGTTACTATTTGGCCACAGCGGTTACCTTCAAGTGGGGTAATTCCTATGTGGACCCGAAAAAGCGGGCCGAATTTTCAGCGGTCAAGGAGATGGTATCGCTAATCCTAGGCATGATCGTGACCATGGTGGTGGGCTATGTGATGGATGCCTTCGAGGCCGCCGACAATTTGGAGGGCGGCTTCATCTTCTGCGCGGTGGCCATTTTGATCTTCGCCACCTGCGACCTGACCTGCCTGCTGCTGATCAAAAATGACATTAAGCCCAAGGCCAAGCAGGAAACGGTTCCTATGAAAGTGGTGCTGCAAAACACCATCGGCCGTAAAGGCTTTCGCAACATCATCATTCTTTCTACCTTATATAATATCGCCGTGTATTTTAGCGTAGGTTTTTTGAGCACCTATCGACTCAACGCCCATGAGCTGGCCTTTTCCGTGGCCACGGTGGAACTGTTCAACGTGTTGGGCAGCGGCGTGCGCTTCCTGATCTCCAAGCCCTTTGGACGCTATTCCGACCGCAAGTCCTTCTCCAAGGGCATCGAACTGGGCATGAGTCTGGCGGCAGCCAGCTTTGTGCTAAGTGTGTTCACCATGCCGGAAACCCGGTATTTGGCGGTGGTGCAGATTTTGCTGTATCACATGGCCTCTGCCGGCGTGGGTCAGAATATGCTCAACATCACCTATAACTTTGTGGATATGAAATATTTCGTCCAGGCCTCGGCCATCAAGAGCGCCCTGGGCGGTCTGTGCGGTTTCGGCGCCTCCCTGTTGGGCAGCGCTCTGCTGACCGCCATGCAGGAGGGCGGCAATCAGCTCTTTGGCCTGCGCGTCTACGGCCAGCAGGTTCTGTCGCTGGTGACTGCGCTGTTGATCGCCGTATGTATTTTGTTTAACCGAAAAGTCGTGCAAAAAGAAAAAATAAAAGTCCAATAAGGAGGATATAACATGGCAGCTTTTATGAAACTGACCGATGAGGCCTATCGCCTGAAATTAAACTGGGCACCGGAGGAGCCGGCAGCACTTAGCGGCCTGGTGGCCGCTCGCCGTGACACAGCCGCCTTTCAGGTTATTGTTCAGTCGAACCACCAGTACAGCGTCAATGTGGGACGCGGCGAGTGGTTTTCGGCCAACGGCCGGCAAAAAGGGCCGCACGAGCGGCTAAGAGTGGCGGTGGAGGCTCCCTTTGAGGTGAAATTGCAGCTCGAGGGCCTGCTGACCGATGACGATGAGGTACTCAAGGCTGATGTGCTGTTGAATCAGAATATTCGGGAGGAGCGTGCCAATGTGCCCAGTGCAGTGTGGGCCGAGGTGCGTGTGCCGGAGGATGCGGAGCCGGGTGAGTATACTGTGAAGGCCAGATTGTTCAGCGCTATGTATGGACAGGATGAGACTGTGGTGGCCGAGGCTGAGATTCCGCTTACGGTGGCGGAGTATGTGATGCCGGTGCCGCAGGATTGGAAGTTCCATTTGGATCTGTGGCAGCATGCTTCCAACATTGCCCGTAAGCACGATGTGATGCTGTGGAGCGATGAGCATTTTGAGGTGCTGAAATCCTATGTGGAGTCGCTGGCAGCCATTGGTCAAAAGTCCATTACTGTGTGCGCCACCGAGATTCCGTGGGACGGTCAGAGCTGCTATACGGAGCTGGAGTATAAGGGAAATGTGTTTGAGTACTCCATGATTCCGGTGACTCGCCGCGCGGATGGCTCTTGGTTGTATGACTATTCGATTATGCAGCGGTATATTGATATGTGTACCGAGGCGGGCATTGGCGGCGATATCGAGATCTTTGGCTTGGTGAATGTGTGGACACAGAATCCCCAGATGCCGAAGGATCTGTGCCCTGAGTATCCGGAACTGCTTAAGATCCGTTATTTGGATGAGGCGGACGGCTGCCTGAAGTATGTGCGCGATGCCGAGGTGATGAAAGATTTTGTACGCTCTTTGGAGCGGTATTTTGTGGAGACTGAGCAGATCGAGCGCGTGCGCATTGCAGCCGATGAGCCCGGTGATGTGGAGAAGTATCGCAAGAGCTTGGCTCTGCTGGCAGAGCTGGCGCCTCGCTTCCGCTGCAAGTGTGCCATTAACCATGCTGAATTTATTGAAGAGTTCCACGATCGCATCGATGATTTTGTGCCCTATTTGCGCTGCACAGTGGTGGAATATGACCGTTTGATGCAGTATCGCAAGGAGTATCCCGATAAGAAGTTCCTTTGGTATGTGTGCTGCGGCGGTGCCAGCCCCAACAACTATCTGCGGACGGCTCCCATTGAAAATCGTGTGACGGGTCTGATGACCAGTAAGCTGCGTTTGGAAGGTTTTCTGCGCTGGAATTATTGTATTTGGCCCGATGATCCCCGTAACGATATTCGCTATTCTTACTTTGAAGCGGGCGATACGAACTTTGTGTATCCCGGTTACAATGGCAGGGTGCTGCTGTCGCTGCGTTATAAGAATCTGCAACGTGGTATTGCAGATTATGAAATGCTGGAGGCCATTCGCGCGGCCAAGGGCGATGAGGCGGCCGATGCGCTGCTGGCTAAGGTGATCCGCATTGCCGAGGTGAAGGATTTTTACGTGGGCAACCGCTGCAAGTCCAGCGAGGAGATGTTTAGCCTCGAGTTTGAGGATTATAATGCGCTCAAGGCAGAGATGCTGGAAATTTTGAGTGAATAAAGATTTGTGATAAAAACACGACGGTCAGTTGATGATTTCACTGACCGTCGTGTTTTTAGTTTGTCGGATTTATGGAGTGCGCCTTGGAAGACGAAACAGGTGAGAAGCAGTTTTTTGTTACACGAGAATCTTGTGGGATTACGGGCGCAGCTGGGGGGGGCATCCGTTTGATGATTCTGGAACAGTGCAGTAATGTAATAGTATATTGATCCATGAAAATTGACACCTCTGAGAATATCATGCTATAATTAACCCAAATTTGAAGTTCTGTTTTGGGAGGATTAGGATGGCTTTTTGGAAGCGAATTGCTGCGATGATTGTTGTAGCTGTAATGGTATTCAATCTATCCGGTTGTTCAGTGAGCAAAGAGAATAGAACGGAGCCGGTGGAGGAAGAGTCGGTGGAGGAAGAAAAAGAATACGTTACTTATGAAAATACCTATAATGGGTATAAGGATAGGGAAATTGGCATCTATGAACGTCTGCGGGCCAAGGACCTGCTGGAAGAGTATGGCTTTACGGACTATTCCATGGATGGAACAAAGCGCCATTATAATTATACGGTGGAAGACTTCCGGAGTATTGAAGAATTGGATGAAACATATGTATACGCATTGTTTGTCATCTGTGATACAGAGACAGTTAATGTTGTTCTTGAAGCCCTTGGATACGAAGATCTTGCGGATTATCTGATTAAGAGGAATTACGTGGATGAAGAAGGGAACCCCGATCTAATCGTATGGACAGTTAAGAATATGGAAGAGATGAGCGAGATCATGGTGGAGAAGTCTCGTGAATTAGAATACTGGAGTAAGGTTACGATGAAAGAAACAGGGAGGACCTAACGGATGATGGAGTATACTTCTATGATCGAAACCGTTTTGAAAAATTGGGAATTAGATAATCCTGAAATAGGGGAACGGTTTAACGACAATTCTCCAAGACTGATTTTTAGAATTCATACCTGTTCTCAAGATTATGTTTTGAAGGGACAACCATGCAGCATCTCGGAAGATACAGTAAAAAGTAATGTAAGTGCACATCTTTTTTTAGGAAATAAAAATGGAATGGCTCCCAAGCTGTATCCAACGAAAATCGGAGAATTTTATATCAGTGACCAGGGGTATTGGTTCTATCTAATGGAGTTTATTGACGGAAGACAGATGGAAGAGACACCTGAGGATGAATACAAGATTGGACAGGCAGCAAGGAAACTGCATGCTTTGCAGGGCTATGATACGAAATCGCCGGATCCATATACGAAGCCCCTTTTTTACACTTGGTTTCGAGATCGCAGTTTTGTAAAAGAATTTGATGCGATTCTGGATTCCATTCCGGATTTTGAAATGCTGGATCAATGCTTTGTACATACAGATATCGGTCCGCATAATACGATGTTGAAATCGGATGGCAAGGTGATGTTTATTGACCTAGACGATACCGGTATTGGAAGTCGGTATTTAGATTTGGGGTGGCCATTTATCATGCAGTTTGTTGATTTAAATCACGAGACAGACGAGATGAATTACCGATTTGATTTGGCCAAAAGCTTTATGAGAGGTTATTTCGGCGAGGATGAAATTTCAAGAGAAGAGTATGATTTAATCTTTTACGGTGCCATGCAGATGCATATCTCCTACATGCAGTCTTACGGGCCTGATGCGGTGGAAGCCCTTTGGCAGATTTTGCTGTTTGGTATGGAACAGAAAGAGCTCTTGTGGGAAATGCTGCAGGAGAAGAATGGATGAGAAAGGCGAAAAAGCGTTGAAGTCAGTTGATTTCAACGCTTTGTTATTTTGAATCGTCGGCTGGCATGATGGAAACAGAATTTCATAAGAAATTTTTTTATTCACCTTTGACTCTTACCTTTACTTCAGGTTTATGTATAATTAATCTGTTCCTCGAAACGCCTAAGGTGCTTAGAAATATGGTTGAAAAAGCAAGGATGCCATACTATAATTGGTGTAGATAGAGACGGTATATCAAGATCTTTTTATTTCTTTGAACAGGAGGCAGCCTACCTATGAACACTCATCTAGCAATTTCTCCTTCCGGCATCCAAACTCGTTGGGCCAGCTTTGAAAACCCTAAGGGGCAAAAGAGCGGTGGCGGCATTGAGAACTTTGGTGCCAAAGGACGCCCTTTTCGTAATCTAGCGAAAGATGAAACCGTGGTACTCATGGAATGTACCGGACCCGGACAGATCAATCGTATCTGGATAACGATTCAAGATCGTTCACCAGCCGCACTTCGTACCTTGATTCTGCGTTGCTATTGGGATGGTGCATCCAAACCAGCCGTAGAAGTACCTTTGGGTGATTTCATGTGTGCCGGCGGAGGTGCGGTTCCGTTTGAAAATGAGCTCTTTTCCAATCCTCAAGGTCGTTCTTTCAACTGTTATATTCCTATGCCCTTCCGTACTGCTGCAAAAATCACGTTATCCAACGAAACAGGTATCGATATGCCTCACCTTTTCTACGATGTAGACTATAGCATATTTGATACCCCGCAAGAAGATCTTCTCTATTTTCATGGTTGGTTCAATCGTAATGTTCCTGTTCCTTTGGAAACAGACTATGAAATTCTTGCCCGTGTAACCGGTAAAGGGCGATTTCTGGGTACTTCCATGGTAGTTCAGGCCAATAGCCTTTATGAAAAGGCTTGGTGGGGCGAAGGGGAAGTCAAGGTGTATTTAGATGGTGATAACGAATTTCCCACATTAGTTGGCACCGGTACTGAAGATTATATAGGCACCGCTTGGGGGCAGGGGAAATATATCGGTCGTTACCAAGGCTGTTTGATTGCCGAAGAAGAAAAGAAACTCTGGAGCTTCTACCGTCTGCATATACCCGATCCGGTTTATTTTGCGAATGATATTTGCGTTACAATTCAAGATATTGGTGGTGATAGTTGGCAAGTGGTACAGGAATTAGAAGCAAAAGGTGTTCCCTTAATTCCGATTACCACCGACGATACACCCAAAACGGAGTTAAAACATTTATATCGTCAAAACCTTCCCACGCCTAAAGAAGGTTGGATTAATTTCTATCGTCAAGATGACTTTTCTTCTGTAGCATGGTTCTATTTGGACAAACCATTTTCAGAACTTCCTCCTTTGCCAAGTCGCGAATTGCTTCTCAAAGGACTTGAACCTATACGAAAGCCACCGAAGACTGACGAGGTCATTCTAGTAGCAGAACGATAAGCGAAATCCTCCAGAAAGTTGATGATTCTGGAGGATTCCTTTTTGTGTAAATTTGGTTTGCCGAAAATCGTAAATTTGCTCTACATAAACTGAGAGTATAATCATAAATTGAGACATTGAAATGGTAGCGTCTTCAAACTATAATGAAATCGTAAGCTTACAGAAAAATGAGAAGAAGGAGACGCTATGGATACATCAATTTTTTCTGAAAATCTTAAAAAATTTCGCATGGCGAAAAAGATGACGCAGGAAGAAGTGGCAAACATTTTGGGTGTTAACGTTCAGACTGTATCTCGTTGGGAATGTGCAACAACACTACCGGATGTTCTGCTGCTCCCTCAAATTGCAAAGTTGTATGGTATTACGGTAGATGATTTTTATAAAAAGCTTTCGGTTGCTTATGATAATTATGCGCAAAGACTTTCAGCTGTGTATGAAAAGACGCGGGATCCGGAAGATTTTTTAAGATGCGCGTTGGAATATGAGAAACTTATGAAGGGCGAAGAACTTTCGATTGCCGATAAATGGAATTATGCCACCATTCATCATTTTATGGGTCGATATTGCAAGGATAAAGCCTTGGAATGGTATGATAAGGCTATTGCCGAAGGTCCGGAGAAGGATCCTCATATTTATCGACGGGCTCGGTCGCTGCGTATGAAACTGATGAGGGAGATTGGAAACATCGATGAGGTGATCGCTGAGCAAAAGAAACAGTGTGAACTAAATGCATCAAATCAGATGGAATGGGAATTTCTTGTGTGCGCATACTTAACTGCTGGGGATCATGACAATGCATTGGTTGCCTTTCAGGAAGCCATACAGCGATTCAGTGAGAGTTGGATATTGTATATTTATGGCGGTGAAATTTACGAGCATAGGCAGCAGTATGAGAAAGCCTTCCAATGTTGGGATAAAGCAGGAGAGATAGGTACGGATTTTCATGATGAGTGCTATTGTAAGGCTTCTTGTTATGAAACCATGGGTGAGTACGAGAAAGCGGAAAAGCTCTATTTGGAAATTTCAGATGTGCTTTTAGCAGAAGGGTACGAGGAAGAGGCCGAAATGGCAAAGGAGGAAGCAAAGCGTTTACAATTGAAGATGAAATAATAAACCTCTTAATTTCATGTATGAAATAGGGTGTCTTAGAACTATGATGTGTAGTCGTAGTTGAAGAACACCCTATTTGTTTGCATCGATATTGAATCGTAGTCCGGAACAGTGAAAATAGAATTTCAAAAATTTGTTTAAGTCGCCCTTGACTCTTACCTTTACTTCAGGTTTATACTAAAAACATAAGGTACCTATGACTATGATAAGGAGAAATATTTTATGAAGATCGGAGAATTTGCAAGAATGTGTGGAACCAAGATTTCCGTGCTTCGCCATTATGACAGGGAAGGACTTTTGGAACCTCAATATACAGATCCATTTTCAGGTTATCGATACTATTCTTCGGCACAAATTCTTGTTTTTTGTAGAATCAATGCTTTGAAAAAAGCAGGTTTCTCCTTGCAGGAAATTAAGGAAATGATTTCATGTAAAAAATCTTTGGCTGAAGTAGAATTGATTTTTGCAAAAAAAGAAGAAGAACTCTATGATGCACTGAAGCGTATAAAGGAGGCAAAGCTTATGATGTCAAAACTGAATATTGTTTATGAAAATGATATGGCCGTCATTATTCGTTCGGATGATAAAAATGAAGTGGATTTGTGTACAATTGCTGAAACTGAAATTAAAGCCGATGGCTATCAAAGAATATCTCAATATGAAATCCAAGAAGATCAAATAACATGTAAAGTCTTGAAATTAGGGAATGATATTTTGCAACCGAAAAAAGAAGTTCCCTTTGTCGATGATGTAAATGTGGTTGGAAAATGGGAAGTCCAAGGGGTATATGCTGTCAAAGAAGATTATGTTCAAAATATCTTTTGCGACAATACGGGATTTTATGGCGGCGAGGTAAAATATCTGTATTTTCTTCCAGGAGGAGAGGAATATTGGGGTTATAGTTGGACAAAGGGTTATTTTATCAGTCATGCATATCTGTCTGGCTCTACATATAGTGAATATGAAATTGAGGTAAAACCAGATGGAACCTACATGCTTATCACCTTAAGAGAAACGGAAGTGAGTCGCGGAGGTAAGCCGGTATATTTGTTACTGAAGAAAATAGATAGTCATCCTTATTCTGCCGAAAGCATTGCAAGAAAAGATGATACGAACAAACCTTTTATCAATGATGAAAGAGTACTAGGTAAGTGGAGAGCGTACTCATTTTTAGGGAATAAGGCTGAATTTACACTGGAAGAAGAGGATATTGCGGATTTATACTTTAAGGAACTGGAATTCTTCCCAGAAGGTAAATGCAGATGTACTTACGAAGATGCTATTTATGAAGGCGCGGATGTGGTAGTTTGGACGAAGAATTATCTTCTGCGTAAGTGGAATTGGTCAGCTTGTGAGTATGAGATCAAAACAATAGATGGAAAAGACTACATGATCATCGAATGGAAGAGCGGTGATTATCGTTACGGCGGATATGATACAAATTATTACGTGTTTATAAAAGAGAACAATTAATCAAATAAACAACTACGAAAGATATCACAAATCAATTCGTAAAGGTAAATTTCAAAGGGACTGTCTCATTAAAATTCGGTTACGAAACGATCAATGCATAATATTTTGGATTGGGAATTCTTGTTATTATGGCCGAATTGATTGGTGAGTGCACGCTGTTTCTTATATTAAGACTAGAGCGTGCAGTTTTCACCGTTTTGACTGCACGTGCCTCCTTCTCGTAACAAAAATTCATGCACCCAATGATGAGAACTGGAGGATGCGTATTCCCTTATTTCGATAATCTACATGCACTCCATACATGCGGAGAGGATGCTAGTTGCCATTTTCAGGGCAAATGCATCCTCTCCGTTTGTGCGCATTTACCTTTTTTTGGTAATTTCTCATCATGTAGTGCATGTTTTTTTCATCAGACGCTCTGACGCATCCTCACACCGTGCAGAAAAATGCATGTCATTTCTTATAAAGGAACGATTGCATGCACCAGAGGGCTCTGATATGTTCACTCTTAGTGAGACAGCCCTTTGTTGCTTGTTATAAACAAAAAAACCGCTGAAACCAATGATTTCAGCGGTTTGAGTGGAGCATATGGGACTTGAACCCATGGCCTCTTGAATGCCATTCAAGCGCGCTCCCAACTGCGCCAATGCCCCAAGCGAATGTTAGTATATCAAAAGCAGAATAAAATGTCAAGAAAAAAGTTTGAATTTCTTTCGTATAAATTGACACAAAGCCCAACTGTGATATAATGAAGAAAAATATTTGTTAAATTGATGAACTTGACAAGAAGTATTAAAAATATAAATCGAAGGAGCGCCGACATATGACCTGTCCGGCGAAAATAAAACATGGATTCACGAAGTTTGAACACCTTCATACAAGTGGCAGAAACCAGTAGTTTCACTAAGGCCGGGGAAATTTTGGGCTACTCTCAGCCCACCATTTCCTTCCAGATCAAGCAGCTGGAAAACGAACTGGGTGTGCAGCTCTTCGACCGTATTGGTCACACCATCAACCTGACTGAGGAAGGGCGCGAAGTACTGGTATATGCCCAGCAGATCTGCAACATGATGCAGGAAATGACCCAAAGTGCCAGCCACCAATTTACTCCGGAGGGCAACGTACATCTGGGCATGGCAGATTCGCTCTGCATGCCCCTGATCGCCAAAGAATTCGGATCACTAAAAGAAAAATATCCGTTAGTATCCATGCGCATTACCCCCGCTGGCACCGACGACCTGCGCCGCATGTTGGAACACAACGAGGTGGACCTGGCCTGCACCATGGACGAACCCATCTACAGCACCGCCTACGTGGTGGCCCATGAAGAAAAGGTTCCGGTGCATTTTGTGTGCGGCAGCAGCAGCCCGCTAGCTGAAAAAGAAGAAGTCACCATTGAAGAATTGATCAAAGAAGCCTTTCTGGTTACCGAAAAAGGAATGAGTTATCGCCGCCTGTTGGACGAATATCTGGCAAAGCGGGATCTGGAGATCAAGCCCGTGGTGGAAATGAGTAACGCCGACCTACTCTGCGAACTGGTGGGTCGCGATATGGGCGTTTCCTTCCTGCCGGATTATGTCACCGAAAAATCAGTGAAAAAGGGCAAGGTCAAACGGTTGAACGTGCCCGGCATCGATGTGCAGGTCAGCATGCAGATCCTGTACCACCGCAACAAATGGTTGTCATTGCCCATGAAAGCCATTATCGAACATTTATCAGCTATCCAGCTAGGAGTCGTCAATGAATCAGAACTGGACTAAACTACAAACATACTTAAACGGCCTAACGCCGGAGCTGCCCGAAACCTTCTGCCGCCTGGCCGAGATCATCCAGCTGCAGGTGTTCGAACTGGACGGCCAGGAAGAGGATTACCGCATTCCCTACATGATGAACGACGCCCTGGAATACTATCTGATCCTTCGAAATAGCGTCCTCACCGGCGAATTTGAACCGGAGATCCCCGTGCAGCGGGGACAGATCTCCCGAGAAACGTACAGAGAAAAGGATGCTGAAAAGGACGTTGAAAAGCAGCGGTACATCCTCAGCATCCAACAGGAAAACGGCAATCTGTTTACATTATACTTCGACGAACTCATCGAACAGGCCGCCTGCTATCGCTACCACGAGATCGGTCACTTCTGGGTCAAAGGCCAGGAACACTGGCGCCAACTGGTGTACATCATTGGAACTTTATACGATAAATACGAATTTTTCGACGACCGCTTCTGCAGCGACGAGGAGCAACAGCTCCTGCCTCTCATGCATTTTCAGCCCTTTCGGCATTTTTCTCCCATCAATCATCCACTGGATCATTATGCGGAGGATGTCAGCGGCTGGAATACAATGCTAAGTCTTGCCTTCGAGGCGGGCGATCGCAGCTTCGCCAGGCTTTTGCGGCTCTGCCGCTCACTGCCGAACGTATTGACGCAGCCCATTCTGCGGCGGGCCATGCAGTCGCCCGGTCGGCAAAAGCTGTACGAGCACATCTGGAACAAGGTAGCCGCGGCCTCGAGCCAATACGGATCGAGGGACTATGGCGGGGCGATGAACGAGCAGATCGAAACGCAGCGCCGCCAGGCGGCGAAGACGCTGGAGCGATTGGGGTATGCGGGTGCGTATCCTGATTTTGTAAAGGAAAAGCGGCGGATCCATGTGTGCGAGGAGCATCCGTTTACCACGATGGAATATGAAAATTATGATTTTAAAATACAGCTGATGGTGTCGGAAGCGGCGGAGGAGGGCCTGAATGCGGGCTTCTTCCGGGGCCGAGGGCGCCGCGGCGAGATAAAGAAATTGGAGGATTTGACATGTTAAAAACAGCACCTGCGGTATTTGCAGTGGGAACCGATTATCAGATCATGGTACAGGTCACCAGAGAATCCATGTTTTGGGTGAAGGTGGGCGACAAATGCTATTACGATGAGTCCAATGGAATTTTGCGGTCGCTTTCGGAGCATCACCGGGCTATCGTACCCATGGCGGAACTGGATAAGGCCGGAAAGTACACCGTGTGCGTACATCCCCTGATCGAACGCAAGCCCTATTACACCGAGACGGAGCCGGTGCAGGAGTTCGAGTTTGAGTTTCATCCGGTGCCAGTGGAGGGACCGGTACGAGCCTACCATATTTCCGATGCCCATAACCGTATTGAAGAGCCCTTGCGAGCTGCAAGGGTATTCGGCGACATTGACTTTTTGATTTTGAACGGTGATGTAATCGACCACAGCGGAGATCCCAGTAAATTCTCTAACATTTACGAAATTTGCAGTGAACTTACCGGCGGTCATATACCCACGATCTTCTCCCGTGGTAACCACGACATGCGCGGTAACTATGCGGAGCGATTTGCGGAGTATACACCCAATCAGCTGGGACGGACCTATTACACCTTCCGTTTAGGTCGGATCTGGGGCATTCTGATGGACTGCGGCGAGGATAAACCCGATGGCGGCATCGAATACGGCGGCACCATCTGCTGCCATGTGTTCCGTCTGCGTCAGACCGAATATATTAAAGATGTGATCGCCCGTGCGGCGGAGGAATACGAGGCAGAAGGCGTGAAGCAGCGGTTGGTGATCTCGCACCATCCCTTTACCCATAAGCTGGAGCCTCCCTTTGACATTGAAGAAGACATTTACCGCGAGTGGGCCGGTCTGCTGCGCGACCATATCAAACCGGACGCCATGATCTGCGGTCATATGCATTTGCTGGATGTGTGGGAGCCCGGCTGTGAGCGCGATCAGTATGGTCAGCCCTGTAAGATCGTGGTGGGCGGCACCATCAATAAACGGGATGCCGATAGCTGCTTTGGTGGCTGTGGCTATGAGTTTACCGAGGATGGCATTACCGTTACCTTTACCGATAGCACCGGAGCAGTGCTGCGGACGGAAAAACTGTAAAAATATCATTGCAGAAAATCTTCCAATCAGGAGGAAGGAAAATGAACTGGAAATTAGCCTATGCCCATAACTGTGACTGCAAATTTATGCAGATCCAAAGTATAGCCAACATTCAAAACGTCGGTCTGCCGGTGGTTCAGGCTACCGTACCTGGTAATGTGGAAATGGATCTAATGCGGGAAGGCATCCTGCCGGATCTGTATTTTTCCACCAATACCTTGGAAGCACAAAACTGGGAGGATGCCCATTATTGGTATTTCGCCGAGTTTGAAGTGGAAAATGTGGATAGCTATTTGGATTTTGAGGGCATCGATACCCTTGCGGACATCTACGTCAACGGCGAGTTTGTGCAGACTGTGGATAACATGTTCACCCGCTACAAGGTGCGTCCCGCTTTCCGGCCCGGCCGGAATGAAGTGGTGGTTCACATTAAGCCGGTGATGCTGGAGGCGCGCAAATTCCCGAATCCTGCGGCGGCCACCATGATGAAGTATAATTATGCATCGGCCTTTATTCGCAAGGCGCCCCATTCCTTTGGCTGGGATATTATGCCGCGGATTTTGACGGCGGGCCTGTGGAAGCCGGTGACGCTGCGGGAGAACAAACCGGATCATATTGAGGAGTTTTACGCCACCACGTTGGAGGTGGATGCGGAGAAACAGAGCGCTTATGTGAAGTTTTTCATCCGTGCAGAGCTGGCGGGGGATTTTGCCCGGGATTATACTTATAAGATCGAGGGTAGCTGCGGCGAGAGCCGGTTTGAGTGCGGTGACCGTTTGTTCCACACGGCAGCTCACAAGGACGTGACGGTGGAGGGCGCGAAGCTCTGGTGGCCGAAGCCGGTGGGCGAACCCCATTTGTACGATGTGAAGGTGACGCTGTATTATAAAGGAACGGAAGTAGACGCGCATACCTGCCGCATCGGTTTGCGGACGGTGAAGCTGGATCGCACCGATACCACGGATACAGAGGGTAATGGTCGCTTCCGGTTCGTGGTGAACGGACGCCCCATTTTCGCCCTGGGCACCAACTGGGTGCCGGTGGATGCCCTGCACGCCAACGATGTGAACCGCCTGCCGAAGGCGCTGGCCCTGCTGGACGAGATCGGCTGCAATATGGTGCGCTGCTGGGGCGGCAACGTGTATGAAGACGAGCTGTTTTATGATTTTTGCGATGCGCACGGCATTTTGGTGTGGCAGGATTTTGCCCTGGGCTGCGCGGTGTATCCCCAGGCGGAGGACCTGCTGCGGCGCATCGGCGCGGAGGCGGCCGGCCAGGTGAAGCGGCTGCGCAACCACGCCTGCTTGGCGCTGTGGGCCGGGGACAACGAGGTGGACAGCGCCTACAACTGGAGCATGCATCGGGACCCCAACGTGAACCTGATCACCCGCGAGGTGCTGCGCCGGGCGGTGTTGGAGCACGATTTTAACCGCGACTACCTGCCCAGTTCGCCCTATTTCAGCCCTGCGGCCTATGAGAGCGGTCTGGAGACCCTTCCCGAAAACCATTTGTGGGGGCCCCGCGACTACTTTAAAGGTCCATATTACAAGGACACCTTCTGCCACTTTGCCAGCGAGACCGGCTACCACGGATTCAACTCGCCGGCGTCGCTGCAGCGCTTTCTGGCAGAGCCGGAACGGATCTTTGGTGAGGATGGCAACCCCACTGCAGAGTATCTGGTGCACGCCAGCTGCATGGTGCCCGAGATGAGCGACCCCTACGCCTACCGCATTGGCCTGGCCTATCGCCAGGTGCAGACCCTGTTCGGCAAAGCCGAAAAGGAGCTGGCGGCTTTCGCAAAGCAGAGCCAGATTTCGCAAGCGGAGGCGAAGAAATACTTTATTGAAAAATTCCGTATTGGCAAGGGCAAACGCAGCGGCATTATCTGGTGGAACCTGATCGATGGTTGGCCCCAGGTGTCCGATGCCATCGTGGACTATTATTATTGTAAGAAGTTGGCGTTTCATTATATTCAGCGGTCACAGCAGCCGGTGTGTTTGATGTTTGATGAACCGGCAGACGGGCAGATCGCGTTGTACGCTGTGAATGATTTGACCGAGGAGGCAGCTGTGAAATATTCGGTGATCAATTTGACCACTGGCCGCTCTGTGCTCAGTGGTAGTGCGGTGCTGGCGGCGGAGTCGTCTGCGCCCATCGATAGCCTGGCTGTGACAGAGGACGAGCAGACCTTCTATCTGATCCGTTGGGAGAAGGATGGCAAGGTGTATCAGAATCATTTCCATACGAATTTGCTGAATATTTCTTATGAGGCGTATATGGATGCCATTGCCAAGTGCGGCATGGATGAGTTTGAAGGCTTTTAAAAATGAGGAGATCTGCATATGCAATATACAAAAAATCTTGAGGTTCGCTACCACGCCGATGTCATGGTGATCGGCTGCGGCCATGGCGGTTTCGAAGGCGGACGGAGATGTGCGCAGAGTGAATGTGAAAGAACTGCAGAAGGCGCTGGCTTGTGATGGCGCGTATTTGAGAGAAGAACTGAAATAAAAAAGAGGTTGGAATCCGGCATTGCTGCTATAGCAATCGAAGATTCCAACCTTTTTGTTGTTAGGTGAGGATGCAGAAGGTCAATACGAGAAGCTTAATTTCCGCCGGGTTTCAAATGCGCAGAAGCGAAGCGCTGCTGTACGGCTTTGTAAATGTTTTCGTCCACTTCCGGTGTTCCGCTTTTGCTGGTGGGCAGGCGATAGGGATCAGGCGTGCGGGGATCGGTGCAGTAATGGTCGTTGGCGTAGGCTTGACGTACTGCTTTGTCTCTCATGTCCGGTACGGCATAGGGCTGACCGCCATCCAAAATGGAGCGATAGGCCAACAGACCGGGCAGGGACATGTCCAGAGCCTGATACACGTCGATGGAGTATTTGGTGCTGATGGGATCGCCAAGAATCTTTCCAATGAAATGACCAAAGGAGGCCAGGTCGCCGTTGGGGAAAGCTCCTAAGTCGCCTTCGGGTCTGTGCGGGAAGGAGTAGTAGGAGGCGGGTGGAAGGGTGCGTTCAAATTCATGACCGCCTTTGTAACGATAGATGCGGAAGGTGTGGTCGAAGGCTTCCATGGTACCCTCGGAACCGATGATACGGTAGCTGATCTCGTAGGGATGCCGCAGGTTGCCGTTCAAATTTTTAGCCATGCCCCCATTGGAAAGTTCCATGAGTTCCATGGCGGCGCTGCCGCTGCGGGCGCCATTTTCCACCAGATAGTTCATGCGGGGCATTTCCACACCGTTCACACGGGTAGAGCGCAGGCCGGTGCTGAAGAAAAGAGGCCCAATGCCATGACTGCAGTAAAAAGTGGAAGGAACATAGTTGCGCCAATGGTCGCGGATGCCACGGGTCAGTAGATGCCAGCGGGGTGAGCAATCGTTGATGAAGGTGCCCTCCAAGCAGACGGCCTCGCCGATATCACCGGCGTCATAATGAAGGCGGAAGGGAAAGGTGAAGTCGAAGTAGCAGCAGTTCTCGGCGTAGGCGTACACGCAGCCACTCTTTTCCACGGCATCACAGAGGGCGACTGCTTCCGCCAGTGTTTGCACCGGCATGTCTTCGCAGAGTACGTGGATCTTCTTTTCCAACGCAGCTAACACATAGGGAATATGCTCGTTGGCGTAGTTGGCAATGATCACACCGTCGATGCCGGAATTTAGAAAGTCATCGTAGTCGGTAAAGCAGGCGACATCGCGATTTCTCTCTTTAAAATATTGATCAGCCTTTTGACAAAGGGGTTCATAAAATTCACAGATGGCCGAGATTTCAGCATAAGGATAGGAAGTTGGAATGCGGGCGGCAAAGTCGAAGCCACGGCTAGCGCCTAAAATTCCGATGCGAAGTTTGTTCATGAAGAGTTCCTCCCAAAATAGAAGAATTTTATTTTTGCTAAGAAAAAGATAGCACAAAAGTGCGAAGAATACTATAATGTATATATCTAAAAATAAAATAAAATGGTATAAGAAGATGAAAGAAATTTAAAACATGGATAATCTCTATGAAAACATGGAATATAGTCATGTTGTGCTTGACTGACTGAGAAAAGTCTACTATACTCGAGGTTAAGAAACCGTAGCATAAAATTGACAAAAGATGACGAGGTATTTCAACATGAACATGGAAAACATTTGTCATGTGATTCCTAAACAAGAGGATCATGATCCGATTCAAATTGTAAACTTTGTTTATGAAACATATATTCAGCAATCGGAAGAGATGCATACAATTCCCACATTTCGTTTGCATTATGTGATGGAAGGGGAGGGGCTGTTATATATGCCTGGCGTGGTGCAGACGATTCGAGCGGGAGATGTGTTTGTGGTTTTTCCGAATGCGCCTTATAATATAGAGGCCGGCAAAAACCTGAAATTTGGTTTCATTGGTTACTTGGGACATAGGGCTAGGGTGTTAAAAGAAAAAATGAAGTTGACGCAGAACAACTGTGTATTTCATGAATTCGAGGATCTTCTGCCTGCGTGGAAGCGGACTCAGACGATGCCGCAGGAGGTTTTCAATTTGTACTGCGAAAGTCTGCTGCTGCAGATCTTTGCCGACATAGGAGCCCAGTTGTATAAAAAGAAGGAGCATGTGCGTCAGGAGACGAATGCCGGTGAATTGATCAAAAAGTATATTGACGAAAACTACGCGGATCCGGGCTTGACTCTGGAAAAAGTGGGAGATTATTTAGGATACCATCGTAAGTATGTGTCGTTAGCGTTTCGGGAAGAGTTTGACATGGGTTTTACTAACTATGTAAACTCAGTACGTGTGCATCAGGCCTGCATACTCATGGAGCAGGGCTTTACCAGTGTGCAGGATATTGCGGCCATGTGCGGGTTTAATGATCCTTATTATTTTTCAAGGGTATTCAAAGATCATATGAATGTATCACCGAAAGCACATATGGAGACACTGGAAAAGGGAGAAAAGAAAAATGGAATATTTGTATGACCCCATTCAACTTGCTACTTTGGCAGACGTGGAAACTCTTGATCATATTATGCAGTTCACCACTCAGAATCTGCCTAACCGCGATTGGTTCTTCGACGACGACATCGATTTCATTCGTCGCCACATAAACAGTGACTCTGGCTACACCTTGAAATACATGGTGGATGGTGAGATCGCCGGTTTTCTCATTATTCGATACCCCGGCAGTGATGAGGACAATTTGGGATGTTATCTGGATCTTCCTGATGATCAGCTGGCTTATGTGGCTCATATGGAATCCACCTGCGTGCTGCCCCAGTACCGCGGTCGCCGCATCTTTCAGCAGCTGACCGCCCGTGCCCTGGAGATCGAGCGCACCAAAGGCCGCACACGTTACTTCATGGGCACTGCTCACCCGGACAACCAGTATAGTATGAATATCTTTTTGAGGTCTGGCTTTTCTATTTACAAAACCGTGCGTAAATATGACAACTGGCTGCGGAACGTGATGCTGCTTAGAATGGGAGAAGAGAAATAAATACTCAATGATTCAATATCAATTTTAAATTCAGGAGGCCTTTTTATGTTACATGTTGTAGAAAGTATTTTTGAGACCATCGTTCAGTATGGTATTTTGTTTATGGAACTTGTGGGTGTTGTTGTGCTTTTGGTAACGGCACTGCAGTCGCTGTATACCTGGGGCGTTAAGCATCAACGGGCTCATTTGAAGTTAGCACAGGGTATTGCGTTGGCACTGGAATTTAAGCTGGGCAGCGAGGTGCTGCGTACAGTTATTGTGCGGGAGCGGAGTGAGCTGATCATGTTGGGTTTGATTATTTTGCTGCGCGGTGCTTTGACGTTTTTGATCCACTGGGAGATCAAGGGCGAGGAGTCAAGACTGAAAAAAGAGGAATAATTTTCGGCGCGAACGTGAAATTCAGCTGTAAATTGTGAAAAGCCATCGCAATGGATATGGGCGGGATGCTTGTACCGGTTGCGATGGCTTTTTTGATTGGTGGATAACTGGTAATTGTCGCAGGGTTACTAGTTGCCGGCGGCTGCGGCGAGGGGTGGGAACTAGTAATGAGGAGTGAAGTTACTAGTTGCCGGCGGCTGCGGCGAGTGGGGGAACTAGTAATGGGGAGTGAAATTACTAGTTGCCGGCGGCTGAGGCGAGGGGGGGAACTAGTAATGGGGAGTGAAATTACTAGTTGCCGGCGGCTGCGGCGAGGGGTGAGAGCTAGTAACGACAGCAAAATTACTGGTTGCCGGAGGCTGGGGCGAGGGGTGACAACTAGTAACGACAGCAAAATTACTAGTTGCCAGTGTCCACAACGAGGGGCGACAACTAGTAACAAAAAAGACCGGCCAAACGGCCGGTCCAAAATAGTCTAATAAATAGTCTCAAAAGCGTGTTACCCCATCCACTTGATCTTGTTTTCGGTGCCGTTGAGCATGCGCTGCAAGTTAGGACGATGGCGCACGATCAGGA
>JAZQWC010000060.1:0-27563 GCA_045632125.1 Bianqueaceae bacterium | reverse complement strand
GCTTCCTTTTGAAGATGAAACCTTCGATATGATCCTACATCCGGTATCCAACTGCTATGTGGAAGAAGTATTACCTATATGGCGTGAATGCTACCGTATCCTTAAAAAAGGCGGGCGTCTATTGGCCGGATTGGACAACGGTTTTAACTTCCTGTTTAACGAGGATGATGAAAAAGAAATCATTCATACTTTACCCTATAATCCGTTAAAGAATCCAGAACTCTACGAAGAGAGTATAAAAAATAACTGGGGGATCCAGTTCTCACACACTCTAGATGAACAGATCCGTGGGCAGATTCAGGCAGGCTTTACGCTGCGTGACCTGTATGAAGATACCGATGGCTTTGGTCTATTACACCAACATGGCGTGCCTACTTTTTGGGCAACGCTGGCAATAAAAGAAAATTAAAATATAAATTCTGGAGGTACATCATGGAATACGTTATTCAAAACCGTGAACCAAAATTACCCTTGCAATACTTTGAAGAGATTTCAGCCATTCCCCGTGGCTCCCATAATGAAGCAGCGGTAGCTGCTTATGTTGCGCAGCGCGCAAAAGAACTTGGCTTATATGTACGTCACGATGAAGCGAATAATGTGGTAGTAAAGAAGCCGGGATCGAAAGGCTGTGAGAGCCTACCGGCCTTGATGCTGCAGTCCCATTTGGATATGGTATGTGAAAAAAATCAGGACACGGCACATGACTTTATGAAAGATGGTATTGAATTCGTTGTAGAGGGCAATGTGCTTAGAGCGAATGGTACCACACTGGGTGCGGATAATGGTGGTGGTGTCGCTTTCATGTTGGCTCTTATGGATGCTGACTCCGATCAATTCGCTCATCCTCCGTTGGAATTTTTATTTACTGCCGGAGAAGAAGTTGGTTTTACCGGTGCAATTGCTCTGGATTGTTCTGACATTACAGCTCGCCGTATGGTAGGTCTGGATTGTGGTAGCGAAGGTACTTTCTGTATCTCTTCTGCCGGTACTCAGGAAATTGATCTGCGTATCCCCTATGAATATGAAAGTCGTGTAGGCAGCTGGCTGAATGCTTGCTTGAAAATCAAAGTGCGTGGCCTGAAGGGCGGTCATTCCGGTGGCTGTATTACCCATGAACTGGGAAACGCCAATAAGATCCTGGGCCGTGTACTGCACAAACTGCAGGAAAAAATGGACTTGGCATTGATCGAAATCAAAGGCGGTCTGATGTTTAATGCGATTCCCCGTGAGGCGGATGCTATTGTTGCCATCAACTCTGGCTGTTTACAGCTGGCACAGGATGAAGTCGCAAAGCTAAACGAAATCATTCGAAATGAATTGGCTTTCAGCGATGCGGATGTTTGCATTAAGACGGAAATTGCGGCGATCGCCGGATCAGCGGAAAAAGGTGAGCTGGATCAAATGATGTCTTTGAACGCTACCAAAACTATCGTGAATACTTTGTATCTTGTGCATAATGGCGTCTATATGATGAATATGGCGATTCCCGGCCTGCCGGTTACTTCTTCCAACATGGGCGTGGTATCCATGAAAGAGGACGGTGTGAACATTAACTTCATGATGCGTTCTTCCAACCGCAGCGTCAAGGAAGAGCAGAAGGCGCGGATTATCGAAGTGGCTAAGCTTTGCGGTGTACAGCAGATCGCGGTAAGCGATTGGATGCCGGAGTGGAGCTTTGATCCTAATTCGAAAATGCGTGAGACTGCCAAAAATGTGTATAAAGAAATGACTGGAAATGAAGTGGTAGAGCACGGTGGTCATGGCGGTTTGGAACTGGGTGTGTTCTGTGATAAAATGCCTGGTATTGATATTATTTCCACTGGCTGGAATGGCGGCGGTGCTCATACCGTGACTGAGTGGATGGATATGGATTCCTATGGCCGTGTGTATGAATTTTTAAAGAAACTGATCGAAAAACTGTCAGAGGAATAAAGAATGAGTAAGGTAATGGATTTATATAACGCCATCAAGGAACAGCCCTGCAGCTGTGGCAAGGTGCATCATACATCGGTGGACCGCATCGTGATTGGTGCAGGGGCGCTGAAACAGGTGCCGCAGATCGTAAAAGAGTACGGCGTAGTGCGGCCCTTTGTGGTATGTGATGGCAACACCTGGAAAGCGGCGGGAGAGCGTTTGATGCAGCTGCTGCAGGAAGCGGAAATAGAGGCGGTTCCCTTTGTATTTCCCATGGAACGTATCGAGCCCGACGAAGAAGGTGTGGGTTCTGCGGTGATGCATTTTGACCATCGCTGTGATATGGTGATCGGTGTTGGCTCCGGTGTAGTGAACGACATCAGCAAGATCCTCAGCGGTACTGCTGGGGTTCCCTACATGATCGTGGGTACGGCTCCTTCTATGGATGGCTTTGCATCGGCCACTTCGTCGGTGGCAAGGGATGGCCTGAAAATCTCCCTGCCAAGTAAATGCGCCAATGTGATCGTGGGTGATTTGGATATTCTAAAAAACGCACCGCAACGTCTGCTGCAGGCGGGTCTAGGTGATATGCTGGCTAAATATGTCAGCATCTGCGAATGGCGTATTGCCCATGAGCTGGTGGGTGAGCCTTACTGCGAAAAAATCGCCGAACTGGTACGCGCTTCTCTGGAGGGCTGCATGGAGCATGCAGATGGCCTGCTGAAGCGCGAAGAGGAAGCGGTGCAGGCTGTATTTGAAGGGCTGGTGGTTTGTGGTGCTGCCATGGAATTTGCAGGACTTTCCCGTCCGGCTTCCGGCGTTGAACACTATTTCTCACACTTGTGGGATATGCGGGGGCTGGAGTTTGGCACGCATATCGACTACCACGGCATTCAGTGCGCTGTGGGTACTGTATTGGCTCTTCGCCTCTATGAGCAGATCCGTCAAACTGTACCGAACCGTGAAAAGGCACGGGCTTACGCCCGAAGCTTCGACTTTGAAGCTTGGTCGCAGCAATTGCGAGACTTACTGGGAAATGGTGCCGAGGCCATGATTCGGCAAGAGGCTAAGGAAAAGAAATATGATGTAAAAAAACATGAAGAACGGTTGGAGCAGATCATTGCCAAGTGGGACGTACTGACCGGAATCATGAACGAAGAACTTCCCACTGCGGCCAATATTGAAGCACTGCTTCGCAAGATTGGTGCTCCGGTGACAGCAGGAGAAATGGGAATGGAAGAGGAGCTTTTGCCACTGTGCTTTAAGGCGACAAAGGATATTCGTGATAAATATGTGCTTTCGCGGTTAGCATGGGATCTGGGTATGCTGGATGAAATGGCAGAAAGTCTATAAACAGCGAATTTTGCAGGATTTTTGTAAATTTTTACTTGCAAGCGGAGGATTTCCTCGTTATAATTGAATTAGACAAATGTTCGAGGTGTGCATACTAGGCTACATGCTGTGCTTGATATAACGTTATAAAACTAGGTTTTGTGGTATAAGGTTCAGGCAGGAGGTACGAATTAGATGCAAGGAGTGAAAATTGAAGATCTGAGAAAGAAATATCCGGAAGTGGACAAGGCCTTTTGGTATGCGGTGCGTGCCCATAAAGGTCAAAAGCGAAAGGATGGAAAAGTACCCTATATCAATCATCCCACGGAGGTGGCTGAGATCGTGGCAACAATGACCAGTGACCCCCGCGTGATTGTTGCGGCTCTTTTGCATGATGTAGTGGAAGATACTCCTGTGAAAATGCATGATTTGATTCGTATTTTTGGTGTGTTTGTGGCAGACTTGGTGGCGGATGTGACGGAGAATAAACGAAGTGACCTGCCTCCGGAGGAAACCTGGATGCTTCGTAAAAAGGAAATGGTGCTAAGGATAGCCGGATCCAGTAAAGATGTAAAGATCCTATCGTTGGCCGATAAGCTATCGAATTTGAAGTCCATTAAAAAAGATATTCAGGAAAACGGCGATGTGGTGTGGACCTGGTTTCATCAGGGGAAGGATAAGCAAGCCTGGTATTACCGAACCATGAAAGAGCAGTATACCGGACTTAAATCCACGGCCGCCTGGAAGCAATATGACAATCTTGTGAAAGAGATGTTTGGAGAAAAAAATAGAATTGCATAAAAGAAAAGGCCGCTGCGTCATGAACGATGCAGCGGCCTTGCTGTGTAAATAAAGCTCAATAATAGAAAAAGCCGCTGCAAATGAAATTTGCAACAGCTTCATCTTTTTGGTTTGAATTACAGACCCAGATCCTTGAAAGCATCAGCCAGCAGAGTGTAGCCTTCGCCTTCGTCAGACTTGTAAGAAATGGGAGCAGCAGCGCCACGTTTCTTGTTGTTAGGACGTCTCTTGGGAGCGCCTTCTTTAGCTTCCTTCTTAGGAGCTTTGGTTCCTTCGGGATTGGGCATCAGAGCGCGCATGGAAAGAGAAATCTTGTTGCTAGCTTCGTCAACTTTGATAACCTTAACTTCTACTTCCTGGCCAACCTGCAGGAACTCGTTGATATCCTTAACATAAGTATTGGATACTTCAGAGATGTGAACCAGACCCTGAGTGTTCTCACCTTCCAGAGCTACGAAAGCGCCGAAAGACTGGATACCGGATACTTTACCTTTTAAAACTGCACCAACTTCAATACTCATAATAGTACCTCCATCCGGTCGATTTTGGAAAAGGTTGCAGAAACATACGAGCGGGAGAGCCTCTTTATCAGACTTTCCGGCCCAAAGCAGGCCTCTGCACAAACACTAGAAACACGATCCAAAATCAAGACCTAAGTGTATTACAGTCGTATATTATAGCATAGATTGGTAGAAAATAGATACTGTTGAAATTTCACAAATATTCATGGGAAGTTTTGTGTATACTTGGCAAAATGATGGTTTCGACAGCAAATTGACAAATGACGGGAAGTGGAGTAAAATAGAGAAAATTTCAAATGAAATCCAAAGGAAAGGCGCTGTTTCAGCGTATGGTCTTAATAATGAAATCAAGCATTGATACAAAATGTCTTCACGAAGGATGGAAACCGGCTCAAGGAGATCCCAGACAGCTTCCGGTTTATCAGAGCACTACTTTTAAATATGATACCAGTGAATATATGGGTAAGCTTTTTGATTTGGAAGCGGATGGTTATTTTTATTCCAGACTTCAGAATCCGACCAACGATTTTGTAGCTGAAAAAATTCGTGCTATGGAAGGCGGCGCTGCTGCAATGCTGACCTCTTCCGGCCAGTCTGCTAACTTCTATGCAATCTTTAATATTTGTGAAGCCGGCGATCATTTTATTACTTCTTCTTCAATTTACGGCGGAACCTATAATTTGTTTAACGTTACGTTGAGAAAAATGGGTATTGAATGTACATTTGTTGATCAAACTCTTCCGGAGGAAGAACTGGAGAAATATTTCAAACCCAATACCAAAGCTGTATTTGGTGAGACCATTACCAATCCCACTGTATCTATTTTTGATTTTGAAAAATTTGCTCGTTTAGCTCACAAACATGGTGTGCCGTTGATCGTGGACAATACCTTTGCCACTCCTGTTAATTGCCGTCCCTTCGAATGGGGGGCCGATATTGTGACCCATTCCACCACAAAATATATGGATGGTCAGGGTGTAACCGTGGGTGGTTGTATTGTAGACAGCGGTAACTTTGATTGGATGGCACACAAGGAGAAGTTCCCCGGTTTGTGCACTCCCGATGAATCCTATCATGGAATTACTTATGCAGAACGTTTCGGAAAGGGAGCATATATTACAAAAGCTACCGCACAGCTGATGCGTGACCTGGGTGCAATTCAGTCACCTCAAAATGCCTTTTATTTGAATCTGGGTCTGGAGACTTTGGCTGTTCGTATGGAGCGTCATTGCAAAAATGCGCTGAAGATCGCACAGTATCTGCAGGCGAACGAAAAGATCGATTGGGTTCATTATGCAGATTTGGAAAACGATGCTTATCATGCTCTTGCGAAAAAATATATGCCGAAGGGTACCTGTGGTGTGCTTTCCTTTGCAGTAAAGGGTGGAAGAGAAAAAGCGATTAAGTTTATGGACTCGCTTAACTTTGTAAGTATTGCTACCCATGTTGCGGATGCCAAGTCTTGTTTGCTGCATCCTGCATCCCATACCCATCGTCAGCTGACAGATGAACAGCTCGAAGAAGCCGGTGTTGCACCCGATTTGATCCGTTTGTCTGTTGGTATTGAAGATGCTGATGATATCATCGCTGATATTCAGCAGGCTCTGGATAAAATTTGATTAAAATGTGGAAAAAGATGTCTTAATAGGGCATCTTTTTCTTTATGAACAAAGATGAAGCAAAACTTGCAAAAATGAGGCGGAAATGTAAAATAATGAGCATGTTTCGAATGAAATTTGCAGGATTTGAAGTGAAAAAATCGATGAAAATGGCTGAAATAAACGATTTCAAAAAATGCAAGAAATCCTGCAAAAAAGACTTGCATTTTTAAAAAAAAGTGATATAATGCATTTGTTTGACGATGAAATGACTGCCACAACAGTTTGTGGTATGTAAAATTAAAACAAAAGGAAAATCAAAGGAGATCAAAAATGAATTATCGTATCGAGCGCGATTCTATTGGTGAGAAGCAAGTTCCCGCTGACGCATATTATGGCGTACAGGCTATGAGAGGTAACGAAAATTTCCATATTACCGGTCGCAGACTGAGCCCCGAGTACATCGAGAGCTTGGCTGAAATCAAAATCGCATGTGCTATCACCAATCATGAAGTAGGCGAAATTTCTAAGAATGTTCGTGATGCCATTTGGCAGGCCTGCCGTGAGATCCTGGAAGGTAAGTTCCGTGATCAGTTCATCTGTGACGCTGTACAGGGTAGCGCTGGTACCACTATCAATATGAATGCAAACGAAGTAATCGCTAACCGTGCCATCGAGATCCTGGGCGGTACCAAGGGTGATTATTCCATCGTACATCCCAATGACCATGTAAACCGTGCTCAGTCCACCAACGACGTAATTCCTACCGCAGGTAAGATGACCGCCATCAAATTGATGAAGAAGGCACAGGCTCAGTTGGTTCGTTTGGAGCAGGCTCTGGGCGTAAAAGAGAAAGAGTTCTGGAATGTAATCAAAATGGGTCGTACCGAGATGCAGGATGCTGTTCCGATCCGTTTGGGTCAGGAGTTCGGTGCTTACCGTTGCGCTATTAAGAGAGATATCAAACGTTTTGATCTGGCTATCGAAGAGCTGTCCCATGTAAATATGGGTGGTACTGCTATCGGTACCGGTTTGAATGCTCATCCTGATTATATTAAGAGCATTGTTCCTCGCCTGAGCCTGATTTCCGGTCTGGAACTGTCTCAGTGTGAGAACCTGATCGATGGTACCCAGAATCTGGACGGTTTCGCATTCGTTTCCTCCATTCTGAAGACCTGTGTAGTAAGCTTGGCTAAGATCTCTCACGACCTGATGCTGATGTCCTCCGGCCCCAGAACCGGTTTTGGTGAAATCAAACTGCCTTCCAAGCAGAATGGTTCCTCCATCATGCCCGGTAAGGTTAACCCTGTAGTGCCCGAGGTTATGGCTCAGATCTCCTACCTGATCATTGGTAACGATACCACTATTATGATGGCTGCCGAAGCTGGTCAGTTGGAACTGAATGCTTACGAGCCCGTACTGTTCTACAAACTGTTTGAATCCATCAACGCTATCACCGGTGGTGTTGAGACTTTGGTTGACAACTGTATCGTTGGCATCGAAGCTTGTGAAGACCGCTGCCGTGATCTGGTTGAAAACTCTGTTGGTATCATCACTGTAATCTGCCCTCAGGTAGGTTATCAGGTAGCTGCTGATATCGCTAAAGAAGCCATCAAGACCGGTAAGCCCGTACGCGAACTGCTGAAAGCCGCTAAAGTAATGAGCGACGAAGAAGTAGACGCAATGCTGGATCCTGAGAAGATGGTATAAGTTTGAAGCAGAGCTTCGATAAAATCAAAAATAAGTAAATTTCTTAAAGTAATTTAATTTAGTATCTCCTATACGAAACCTGAGTCTATCATGGCTCAGGTTTTTTTCTTTCAATTTTCCCTCTGCCTTCGCATATCATATACATAAAAGGAGGCGAGCAGATGGGGATGAACGGAATGGGAGGGCCGGATATGGCGAAAATGCTGCAGATGATGATGCCCTATATGGATCCGTCTACAAAACGGATGATGAGTATCATGATGAAATTGCAGGAACTCAAATCCCTGATGGAACCACTCAAAGATGAAAATCGGGATACACCACAGCAACAATCAAGCAGTGCATATGCGGCTCAGCCGCAAAAAGAAGAGATGAAAGCGCAAGAGGAAAAATCGCCGGGTGGGGCCGGGGAGTCTGCGGCGGTGCTTCGTACAATGGACGATATGAGCAAAGCGGGACAAAAGGTAGATTTGGCAGCTGCGCTGCAGGATGGGCTTACACCGGAGCAGCAGAGCATGATTACGTCCTTGAGCGGGATGTTACGATAGGGAGGTTTGTATGGATCAGAAGGTGTTGGAGTTTTTGAATGGACCGGAATTTCGGGCATTGTCACCAGCAAAGCAGAGGATGTTGAAGGAGATGCTGCAAATGTTGGAGGGACGCAGTTTGAATGAGAAGGTACAGGTGGTACTTTCATATGGTTTCCGTATGCAAAATCAGGGCTTGGCATTAAGCGGTGAGGAGTCTCGAATGTTGATGCAGGTACTACAGGAAGGGCTGACGCCACAGGAGCGGGAAAGATTGGATCAGATCAGTCGGATGTTTTAATTGTTTCTCGAAGCAGACTTATATCGGCGGTAAAATTGCTTGCACTTTAGGTTTTGTTGCGTTACAATGAAAGATAAATGATTGTAAAAAACCGGAGAGGAATCGTTATGAAAGAATACTACATATATTTAGGAACTTATACGAATAAGGGAAGTAAGGGTATTTATGGAATGCGGATCACGGAAGAGGGAAAGCTGGCCGAGCAGCTGCAGCTTTTGGCTGAGCAGCCGTCGCCGACTTATTTCTATTTGAGCCACGATCGGCGTCGTTTGTATGCGGTTTCGGAGCCGGGCGAAGGCGAACGGGGCGCAACATACGTGTATGAGATCGATCCGCAGACAAAGGCACTGGATCTGATGGATAAACGCACAGCCGCAGGAAGCGGTCTGTGCCATATTATCATGGACAAGCAGGAGCGTTATGCAGTTGTGTCCTGTTATCCGGATGCAACGGTACAGGTGTATCCTGTTGATCATAAGGGTAAAGTAATGGAGATGTTTTGCTTGAGACGTCATAGCGGCAGTGGCCCTGTAACAGATCGCCAAGAAAGTGCTCATGCTCATAGTGCATACTTCACACCGGATGGTGAATATATGGTGGTGTGTGATTTAGGAATTGATGAGTTGGTGGTATATCGTATGAATTACGAAACAGGTAAGCTGCACCGAACCTTTGATAAAAATGTGACTATGCCTGCGGGCTGTGGGCCGCGTCATATGGTATTTAGTCCGGATGGACGTTTCGCCTATGTTGTTTGTGAACTGAGCTCAGAGTTAATTACCCTACGATATAAAGGGGAAGAAGGATTTGAAATTGTAGATTGTATTAGCAGTCTTTCACCGGAATTTCATTCAGAACGAAGCTTTGCTTCGGCAATTCGTATTACTAACGACGGAAAAGATCTGTATGTGTCGAACCGTGGCGAAGATTCGATCGCTCATTTTAAGGTAGATACCGGTACCGGGCATATTGAATTGGTAAAGAGCTATTCCACCAGAGGTTGGTATCCTCGTGATTTCATCCTCACAGAAGATGAAAAGTTACTGATTGCTGCGAATCAGCTTTCGGAGAATATGGCTATTTATAAGCGAGATCCTCAAACCGGTGCTTTGGAATTGACAGACGAGCAAACCATTGTGAATGCGCCGGTGGCCCTGCAGGAGATTTGATAACATATGAAGATCATCGATTTATTACATAGTGGAAAGCCCACACTTTCCTTTGAAGTATTTCCACCGAAAACGGAAGATAAGTTTGCTTCGGTGGAATCGGTCACCAAAGAAATTGCGGCGCTGAAACCGGATTTTATGAGTGTGACCTACGGTGCCGGTGGTGGTACCAGCCAGTTTACCGTGGATCTGGCCGATAAGCTGCAGAGGGAATATGGTGTGCCTATATTGGGGCATTTGACCTGTGTGTCTTCTACCCATGATCAGGTACATCAAATGTTGGATATTTTACAGGCAAGGGGCATTGAAAATGTGCTGGCGCTGCGCGGTGATATTCCGGAGGATGGGGGCAAAAACGAATATCATTATGCCAGTGAGTTGATTCGTGAAATCAAGAATTACGGCGATTTTTGTATTGGTGCGGCCTGCTATCCGGAGGGACATATTGAGTCCAAGGACAAGGCAGATGACCTGAAGTATTTGAAAGAAAAATGCGATGAGGGAGTGGATTTTTTGACCACTCAGATGTTTTTTGATAATGCAATTTTGTATCGCTTTTTATATCGCATCCGTGAGATCGGCATACTGCAGCCGGTATGTGCCGGCATTATGCCTGTTACCAACGGAAAGCAGATGAAACGCATCGGTGGTCTGTCCGGTACGGAGCTGCCCCAGCGTTTCAAAGCAATTTTAGATAAGTTTGGAAGCAATCCCAGAGCCATGAAACAGGCGGGTATTGCGTATGCTACCGATCAGATCATCGACCTGTTGGCTAATGGCGTGACTCATATTCACGTATACACCATGAACAAGCCCGATATTGCGGCGGCCATTATGAAAAATCTTTCGGAGATTTTGAAAGTATGAAATTTTTAGAAACTTTAGAAAAGCAGCTCTTGTTTTTTGATGGAGCTATGGGAACCATGCTGCAAGCACGAGGCTTGCAGGCTGGGGAGATCCCGGAGACCTGGAATGTATTGCATCCGGAGAGGATCTGCGCGGTACATAACGAATATTTGCAGGCAGGTGTTCATATTTTAAAAGCTAACACTTTCGGGGTGAATGCCTTTAAAACGGCAGGAAGCGAGTACTCGGTGGAGCAGCTGGTACAAGCGGGTCTTGCTGCCGCACGCCAGGCTATCTGCGACTATGAAGCTGCTGGTGAACAGTTCAGCGATGAGCCTCATTTTGCTGCCTTGGATATTGGTTCTCTAGGGAAGCTTTTGCAGCCTCTGGGTGTTCTGGAATTTGAGGACGCGGTTGCCAAGTTCGCTCAAATTGTGCGGGCCGGTCGAGATCAGGCGGATCTAATTTTGATTGAAACCATGAACGATCCCTATGAAATGAAGGCAGCGGTGCTGGCCGCCAAGGAAAACTCTGACCTGCCCGTTGTGGTGACCATGGTGCTGGATCAAAAAGGAAAACTCCTGACCGGCGGCGATATTCCCGCAGTGGTAGCCATGCTGGAAGGTTTAGGCACAGACTGCATTGGCATGAACTGTGCCCTGGGCCCGAAACAGATGCTGGAGTTAATGCCGGTTTTAGAGGGCTGCTGCAGTAAACCCATCGTGGTCAACCCCAACGCCGGAATGCCGGTACTGGAAGAGGGTCGCACCGTATTCAAAGTTGGACCTGCTGAATTTGCAGCCGATCAGCTGCAGATGCTGCAGGCCGGAGCTCAGGCGCTGGGCGGTTGCTGCGGAACTACACCCGAACACATTCGTCAGATGGTTCTTGCTTGCCGCGGCGCGGAGCGCCAAAGAGTTCGCGCCAAAGAGTTAACGGTGGTGTCAACATATGGGGACTATCAAATATTGGGAGATAAACCCCTCATCATTGGGGAGCGGATCAATCCCACCGGTAAAAAGAAGTTAAAACAGGCCCTACGTGAAAGGGACTATGACTATATATTAGAAGAAGCGTTTAAGCAACAAGAAAAAGGCGCACATGTTCTGGATGTGAATGTGGGACTGCCTGAAATCGATGAGCCTGAGGTGATGGTCAGTGTGGTTAAACAACTGCAGAGTGTGACAAAACTGCCTCTGCAGATCGACACTTCCGACCCGGTTACCATGGAGCGGGCACTTCGGGTTTACAATGGTAAGGCCATGATCAATTCGGTAAATGGAAAACAGGAAGTGATGGAAGCTATCTTCCCGCTGGTGAAAAAATATGGCGGTGTGGTAGTGGGTTTGACGCTGGATGAAGAGGGTATTCCGGATACTGCGGAAGGCCGTGTGGCTATTGCAAAACGTATTATTGATACAGCAGCTTCTTATGGTATTGCGAAGAAGGATATCGTGATCGATACGTTGACTATGACCATCAGCACCGGTCAGCAGCAGGGTAAGATCACGCTGGAGGCGCTGGAAATGGTGCGCAAACAACTGGGTGTGCACACGGTACTTGGTGTGTCCAATATTTCCTTCGGACTACCGAATCGTGAACTAATCAATTCGGCTTTTTATAGCCTAGCTATGGAGCGCGGTTTATCGGCGGGTATTATTAACCCCGGTAGTGCAGCCATGCGCAGAGCTTACGATATTTATCTGACCTTGAAGGGTTTTGATGAGAACTGCAACCGGTATATTGAAAAATATAGTGATCCGATTGAAACTTCTATCATTGCGCCGAAAGCAAAGGCGGCAGAAAAGGTAGGCCAGAGTCCGCTGATGCAGGCCATCATTAAGGGGGTGCCGGAAGGGGCTTCCCGCCGTACGGCGGAGGCTTTACAGGAAAAGGCAGCTATGGCGGTGATCGATGAAGAGCTGATTCCGGCGTTGGACTATGTGGGCCGGCAGTTTGAGAAGGGCGCGATGTTCCTGCCGCAGCTTTTGATGAGCGCGCAGGCGGCTCAGGCAGCTTTTGGCGTGATCCGGGAAAGTCTGAAGGAGCAGCCTCAGGAGAGCAAGGGCAAGATCGTGCTGGCGACAGTGAAGGGCGATATTCATGATATTGGTAAGAATATTGTGAAGGTACTGCTGGAGAACTACGGCTATGAGGTGCTGGATCTGGGCAAAGATGCGGCGCCGGAGTTGGTGGTGGAGACAGCGGTGCGGGAAAATGTGAAGCTGGTGAGTCTGAGTGCGCTGATGACCACTACGGTGGTGCATATGGAAGAGACCATTCGACAGCTGCGGGCTGCGGGCTGGCAGGGCAAGGTGATCGTGGGCGGCGCGGTGCTGACACAGACCTATGCGGATCAGATCGGTGCAGACTTTTATTCGAAGGATGCCATGGGCGCAGTTCGTGTGGCAGAGCGGGTGTTTGCGGATCAATGATTGGCGAAGCATGCTGATTTGTTTGCTTTTTTTGTAAAATGCTTGAAAAATGGGTTTGATTCTGTTAGAATGGAATTTAACTTTGTTTAGATAACTTTTTATCTTATATATTAAGGAGTGACTATTTTGAAACCGTATGATCATAAGGCCATTGAAAAGAAATGGCAGAATATCTGGGAGGAAAGCTGCGCTTTCCATGCTTCTGAAGCAACCGATAAACCGAAGTTTTTTGCTTTGGTAGAATTCCCCTATCCGTCGGGTCAGGGTCTGCATGTAGGACATCCTCGTCCTTATACCGCTATGGATATCGTATCCAGAAAGCGTCGTCTGCAGGGCTACAATGTATTATTCCCCATGGGTTGGGATGCTTTCGGTCTGCCCACCGAGAACTATGCAATTAAGAACAAGATCCATCCTCGTGAAGTTACCAAGATGAACGTGGCTCACTTTAAAGAGCAGCTGCAGTCTTTGGGCTTCTCCATCGACTGGAGCCGTGAGGTGAACACCACCGATCCCGATTATTACAAGTGGACTCAGTGGATCTTCCTGCAGCTCTTCAAGAAGGGTCTGGCTTATAAGAAAGAGATGTCCGTTAACTGGTGTCCTTCCTGTAAGTGTGGTCTGGCTAATGAAGAAGTTGTAAACGGCGAATGTGAACGCTGCGGTGCTCCCGTTGAGCATCGTATGAAGACTCAGTGGATGCTGAAGATCACCGAATATGCTCAGAAACTGATCGATGGTTTGGAAGGTCTGGACTTCATCGAGCGTGTTAAGACTCAGCAGATCAACTGGATCGGCCGTTCCGAGGGTGCAGAGGTTGATTTTACCGCTAATGGTAAGACTTTGACCATCTACACCACCCGTCCTGATACCCTGTTTGGTGCTACCTACATGGTTATGTCTCCTGAGCATCCCTTCATCGACGAGTGGAAGGATCAGATCGAGAATTTCGACGAGATTCTGGCTTATCGTGAGTTTGCTAAGAGCAAATCTGACTTCGAGCGTACTGAGCTGGCTAAGGAAAAGACCGGTGTAGAATTGAAGGGCGTTAAGGGTGTGAACCCTGTTAATGGTACCGAGATTCCGATCTGGATCTCCGACTATGTGCTGATGACCTACGGTACCGGTGCGATCATGGCAGTGCCTGCTCATGATACCCGTGACTGGGAGTTCGCTAAAAAGTTTGATCTGCCGATCATTGAAGTTGTGGCCGGCGGCAATGTGCAGGAAGAAGCCTTTACCGATATTCAGTCCGGTACTATGGTGAATTCCGGTTTCCTGAACGGCCTGTCTGTAGAAGAGGCTAAGAAGGCTATCGTTGAATGGCTGGACGAGCAGGGCATTGGCCACAAGAAAGTAAATTACAAGCTGCGTGACTGGGTATTCTCCCGTCAGCGTTACTGGGGCGAGCCCATCCCCATGGTATATTGTGAACACTGCGGCGGTTGGGTTCCGCTGCCCGAGGATCAGCTGCCTTTGCTGCTGCCCGAGGTTGAAAGTTACGAACCCGGTGAAGACGGCGAATCTCCGCTGGCTGCCATCACCGATTGGGTGAATACTACCTGTCCTGTTTGCGGTGGCCCCGCAAAGCGTGAGACTGACACCATGCCTCAGTGGGCTGGTTCTTCCTGGTATTTCCTGCGTTACATGGATCCTCATAATAAAGAGGCTCTGGCAAGCAAGGAAGCTTTGGAATATTGGTCTCCCATCGACTGGTACAATGGTGGTATGGAGCACACCACTCTGCATCTGCTGTATTCTCGTTTCTGGCACAAGTTCCTGTATGATCAGGGCGTTGTTCCCACTCCCGAACCCTACCAGAAGAGAACCTCTCATGGTATGATTCTGGGTGAGAACGGTGTGAAGATGTCTAAGTCTCGTGGTAACGTAGTTAACCCTGACGATGTTATCAACGAGTTTGGTGCTGACACCATGCGTCTGTACGAGATGTTCATTGGTGACTTTGAGAAGGCTGCTCCCTGGTCTACTCAGGGTGTTAAGGGCTGCCGTCGTTTTGCTGAGCGTGTTTGGAAGCTGCAGGATATGGTTGTGGAAGGTGATGAGTATTCCGCAGACCTGCTGACTTCTATGCACCGCACCATTAAGAAGGTAAGCCAGGACTTCGAAGCTTTGAAGTTCAACACCGGTATTGCCGCTCTGATGGCTCTGCTGAATCAGTTCTACGATAAGGGTAGTGTGAACAAGGCTGAGATGAAGACCTACCTGACTCTGCTGAACCCTGTTGCACCTCACTTTACCGAGGAAATGTGGGAGATGCTGGGCTTCGAAGGTCACATCTATAGTGCTCAGTGGCCTGAGTATGATGAGGATAAGACCGTGGATGCCATGGTTGAGATCGCAGTTCAGCTGATGGGCAAGACCAAGTGTACTGTTATGATTCCTAAGGATGCTGATCAGGCGACTGCCATTGAAATTGCCAAGGCAGACGAGAAGATCGCTGCTCTGTTGGAGGGCAAGACCATCGTGAAAGAGATCTATGTACCCGGACGTATTGTGAATATCGTTGCTCGATAAGAGGGTTGAAGTGATTTTGATATTTGATATGTATTTAAAGACGGTTGGCTTTTGAGCCAGCCGTCTTTTGTTTTTGTGTGGAAGGGACGGAGGTGTTTTGGGATATTGCTGAGTGTGTTCAGTTATGAGTTTAATGTTTTGGACTTTTGACAGAATTCATTCAGTTGCAAAATTGAAAATTGGGAAAATAACTGAAACGGTTCAGTTGATTTGACAGAGTTTTTTGGGGACTAACTGAAGGGTTCAGTTGAAGTAGTGAAAATAAAAGCTGCTCAACTGAAAATATGCAGTTGATAATTGAAAATTGCAAAAGAATAACTGAACGATTCAGTTAAAAAGCCAAAAAAGAAAATCACAACTGAACAAAAATAAGCTATTGGGGGAAAATAAAATGATAAAGAGCTTCTTTGAGGATGTGAGTCAGATTTATTTGAGTAATCAACTCAGACTTGAAAAGTTAGAAATTAGTATACCGCATACTTCAGGTAGTCTGGTTAAAAAGGGTAAAGATAAGTTACTGGTATATTGGCAATATAGAACAGATGGGAAGCAAGTACAGGTTCCAATTGAAAAAGGCAAGGAAGATAAAGTAAGGAAACAAATGACCGTTCTTAAACATAGAGAACAAAAACTATATGAATTGCGGATGTTTCAAAGGATACTAGAGAGAGTGTTAAAAGTTGGTGGAATTCAAGCACGGGCACTCATGCAAGAATATAGAAATGATCAAAAATTCAGCCAACTCTATGAAGACAAACTCCAGCACGCGAAACAATTAGCTAAACAAAAACGTTACAGTGAAAACTACAAACATCAAACCGATAAAGGCGATTTGGTAGCATCAAAATCTGAAGAAATGATTGCCAATATGTTATTTGCGATGGATATCGAGTATGAATATGAAAAAGAAATGGTCTTAAATGGGAGTCACGTATTGCCGGACTTTATCATTCATAAAAAAGATGGATCAATAGTCATATGGGAACATGCAGGTCTGCTGGAAAATGACGAATATGCGCAGCGCTTCAGCAAAAAACTAAAAATATATGAACAGGCAGGATTTACAAGACAAAACAATTTAATCATAACCAGAGACGTGGATGGAAGTTTACCAGCCAAAGATATCAGGCGTGTTATAGAGGTTTATAATTTGGCAAATTAAAAGCGCAGGCGCAAACAGCTTCAAAAAAGCCGACTATCGGATTTGATAGCCGGCTTAAGAAACCTTCTTATACTTTTTTCTTTCTCTTAGACCACACCGTACTAAAAGCGGTATGTACTGCAATCGCGATGGCGATCAAAGCGGAGATTTCAATCGTATTCAATAATTTGTTTGCACCCACTGTAAGTTCTCGACCTAATAAGTAGTACATGGTCTGGTAAATTCCGGCTCCGGGTACCATACAGAAAATACCACCGGTGAAGAAGACCGTAACAGGGGCTTTCAAACGACGGGCCATCTGCAGGGAAATCACACTGGCAGTCAGTGCTCCGAAGAAATTGGGAAGGGAAATGCCGGGGTAGTATTTCATAACTAAGTAGTACGCAAACCAGGCAGCTCCGCCCACAATACCGCAAGGAAGCAGATGTTTAGGTTCTACATTAAAAAGAATTACAAATGTAATTGTTGAGATGAAGGAACAAAGAGCTTGGAAGAACATCTCGGGAGTAACAAACCAATTCTGACCCCAGGTGAACCAGGTGGCAGGAGTTTCTAGGATGATGGTTCCCAGTGTTTTTTCGAATAGGCGAACTACAATGGATACACCGGCAGCGATGGAAATCGCACAGATCACAGCTTCGATTAGGCGAGACAGACCGGAAAGGTAATCTCCTTTTAATAGGTCGCGAATACCGACAGTTAATAGCATACCGGGTACTAATGGCATGATCGTGCCGGAAATGATGGGCTGCAGATGATCACCGATGGGAATGTAGTAGACAAAAACAATACAAGATAAACCAAGAATGGCTGAGGATAGAAAGTCTCTTACAAAGCCTAAAGGAATTAGTTTACTGAGCAGCCAACTGACCCCGCCAACGATCAAACCTATAATGGACGCAGCCAACGCATCTTGAGGGTGACCGCCGAACATGTAAGTGAAGAAGTAGGAAATGATCACATAGCAGGCGAGGATCAGGGGAGAGGAGTAGAATTTCTTGCCTTCTAGGGCGTTCAAACTCTTCATTGCCTCTTCAATCGTAAGTTTACCGGCAACAAATTGTCGGGAAATATCGTTGGTCAAAGAAATCTGGCTTAGATCGTTTACACGGTTGCTGATACGCTTGATCATGGTAACTTCACGGTCCAATGTAGGATCAGCCAACGTAATGTATAAGCCGGTCACAGACACTACGGCGTCCGTATAAGAAAAACCTGTGGTTTGCAATAGACGACAAACGGTATCCTCGATTCGGTAGGCTTCAGCGCCGTGAGAGGCCATGATTTCACCGGCTTTTAAAGCAATTTGACAAACCTGCTTATAGTGAGAAGCACAATAGGCAGTAAATTCCTGTTGATTCATTGTTGTTCTCCATTCTAAATATAATATGAAGAAATTCTGTTGTATATTTCTTTCATTATACTATAGTGAATGTAAAAATTCAATTCGTGATTCACATTTAGGTTTTGTTTTTTCCATTAATAAATATAGAATCAACATTTGCTATTTGGCTCAAATAATGGTATAATAGTTTAAGTGTTTGTAAAATTTACAACTATAGCATTTATATAAAGAGTTTTGAGGAGTAAGGAGAAGTTTGATATGTATTCTTTCGATATGATTCAGGCAGCAGATCCCGCCATTGCGGAGCTGATTGAAGCTGAAACTCTGCGTCAGCATTCCAAAATCGAGCTGATCGCTTCCGAAAACTTTGTGTCCAAGGCAGTTATGGCAGCCATGGGCTCACCCTTAACCAATAAGTATGCAGAAGGATATCCCGCAAAGCGTTACTATGGCGGCTGCGAATTTGTGGACCAGGTGGAAAACATCGCCATTGACCGCGCGAAAGCGCTGTTTGGTGCCAATTTTGCCAACGTACAGCCTCACTCCGGTTCTCAGGCGAACTTTGCAGTGTACCATGCGTTCCTGCAGCCCGGCGACAAAATTTTGGGTATGGATCTGGCCCACGGTGGTCATTTGACCCATGGAAGCCCGGTCAATGTGTCCGGTAAGCAGTATCAAATCGTGAGCTACGGTGTGGATGAGGAGACCGGCTGCATCAATTACGATAAGGTGCGTGAGATCGCCATAAAGGAGCAACCGAAGATCATCGTGGCCGGTGCATCAGCGTATTCACGTATCATCGATTTTAAACGTTTTCGCGAGATCGCCGATGAGGTGGGAGCGATGCTGATGGTGGATATGGCGCACATTGCCGGTCTGGTGGCTGCAGGCTTGCATCCGAATCCGGTGGAGTATGCTCATGTGGTGACCACAACAACCCACAAGACCCTGCGTGGTCCTCGTGGCGGTATGATCCTGTGTAACGACGAGGAACTGGCCAAGAAGATCGACAAAGCTATTTTCCCCGGTATTCAGGGCGGCCCCCTGTGCCACGTGGTGGCAGCAAAGGCGGTGAGCTTTGGAGAGGCACTTCGTCCGGAGTTCAAAGCATATGCGCAGCAGGTGGTGGCTAATGCTCAGGCGCTGGCAAATGGACTTTTGAAACGCGGCTTTAATATTGTATCTGGTGGTACCGATAATCATTTGATGCTGGTGGATCTGCGCAGTAAGAATATTACCGGTAAAAAGGCTGAAAAGTATTTGGATGAAGTGGGCGTAACTTGTAATAAGAATGCGATCCCCTTTGATCCAGAGAAGCCTTTTGTAACCAGCGGTATTCGTTTGGGTACTCCGGCGGTGACAACCCGCGGTATGGTGGAAGAAGATATGGAAACCATAGCTGAAATCATTAATCTGGTGGTAGAAGATCATGTGGGTAACGCAGAGAAAGCACGTGCCATGGTGGCAGAACTGTCTGCAAAGTATCCGCTGTACCAGGATTAAAAGGTTTAGTACGAAGGGATTTGTGAAGAAGTTTGAACTTCTTCGATTCATGAAAATAACTGGATATTGCTGTTGGCGGTATCTGGTTAAATACATAAAAAGAGGTGACTTAATATGCCGGACATGTTAGTAAATCTGTATCGACTGCCCTCTAATCAGGAAAACATTCAGAAGTTAAAAGAGAAGGGCATTCGCATTGAACGGGCTCTGGCTCCTAACCGTCATAAGGTAATGGAATTTGCTCGTACAAATTTTGGCGAAGGTTGGGCAAGTGAAGTATCTGCTGCTTTCAGTAACAATCCTGTGACCTGTTATATCGCCATTCGTGATCACGAAGTATTGGGGTTTGCATGTTTTGATGCTACGGCTAAGGATTATTTTGGTCCTACCGGTGTTAAAGAAAGTGAGCGCGGTCAAGGAATCGGACTAGCACTGCTTCTGCAGAGCCTGGAAGGCTTGAAGGAACTGGGATACGGTTACGGTATCATTGGTGGAGCCGGACCGGTACATTTTTATGAGAAGTGCTGTGGTGCTCAAGTGATTGAGAACGAACAGCCCAATATTTATAGTCGAATGATATAAGTTGCTGCAAAGCAGCAACTTAACAAGAAGCCAAGAGGCTTCTTGTGGGCTATCGAAGGATGGCGTTAACTAACAAGTTTCTACTAATGCTTAAGCGCATTTTGCGATAGAGTTATTATATTATATTTTTAGGAGGATTTTTTTCAATGGGTTACTTAGGTGAAGAAATCAAAAAACTGGGTTTTGGCTTCATGCGTCTTCCCATGAACGGTGAAGAGGTTGATTTGGAGCAGACCTGCAAAATGGTAGACAAGTACATGGAAAAGGGTTTTACTTACTTTGATACCGCATATGTTTACATGAATGGTAAGTCTGAGGAAGCAATTCGTGATGCTGTTGTAAAACGTTATCCCCGTGAGTCTTTCCAGCTGGCTACCAAGATGCCTCTGCATCCTATCAAAGAGTATGCTGATTATCAGCCCATCTTTGATACCTCTTTGGAGCGTACTCAGGCAGGTTACTTCGATTTCTATTTGCTGCATGCTCTGAACCGCGAGTCCAGCAAAAAGGCAGAAGAGACCGGTGGCTGGGAGTTCGTGCAGGAAATGAAGAAAAAAGGCTTGGTTAAACATGCCGGCTTCTCTTTCCATGATAGCGCAGATGCTCTGGATGAGATCCTGTCTCGCCATCCTGAAGCTGAATTTGTACAGCTGCAGATCAACTACGCTGACTGGGAGAGCGAAAGCGTTCAGTCTCGTCAGTGCTATGAAGTAGCAAGAAAGTACAATGTGCCTGTTATCGTTATGGAGCCTGTAAAGGGTGGTACCTTGGCTGTTATGTCTGAAGAGATCGAAGCTAAGTTCAAAGCTTTCAATCCTGAAGCTTCCGTTCCCTCTTGGGCTATTCGTTATGCTGCATCTTTGGATGGCATGATCACTGTATTGTCCGGTATGAGCAATGAAGCTCAGCTGAATGATAACATTTCCTACATGGAAAACTTCCAGTGGCTGACCGATGATGAGCGCAAGGTAATCGATGAAGTAGTTGAAATCTTCAACAAGGCTCCTCGTATTCCTTGTACTACCTGTAAATACTGTGTGGATGACTGCCCCATGCAGATCAACATCCCCAGACTGTTTGGTGTTATGAACCACTACATGACCTTCGGTAACAAAGAAGCTGATACCAGAAGCTACAACGGTGCAGTAGAAGGTCGCGGCAAAGCTTCCGAGTGTCTGCAGTGTGGTGCTTGTGAAGGCCATTGCCCTCAGCACATCGAGATCATCGAAGAACTGAAGAAGATCTCTGCTACCTTCGAAGGCTAATTAAAAATGTAATAAGGTACCTTGGGTACATGCGAAAGCAGCTCGAACTTTGGTTCGGGCTGCTTTTTTGCTGTGCTGCTTTGTCAGCGATTTTGTCATCAAAACTCTACGGAGCGTGGATTGAATACCGTAATAAGAAAGGGTATACTTGTCGAAAGGAGGTGTAACAAGATGGATAATAAAAAAATAGGTCAGCTCATTCGTGAACTCCGTAAAGAACGACATATGACACAGGCACAACTGGCTGAGCAGCTTCATGTTAGTGATAAAACTGTATCCAAATGGGAAACCGGAAAGGGTGGTCCGGAGTTGTCGCTGCTGACAGAAATTTCGAAGATATTTGAAATTGATTTGCAAAATTTACTAGCAGGTGAACTGAATCGGAATCAATTACGAAGCATTAATATGAGAAAAGTAAAACTGTACATTTGTCCAATCTGTGGGAATGTAGTTACAGCTACTAGTGAAGTAGCGGTTTCATGTTGTGGCAGAAAACTGAAGGAAGCTACACCAACTAAAGCGTCACAGGATGAAAAGCTGATGGTTGAGCTGGTTGAGAATGATTTTTTTGTTACCTCACAACATGAAATGACCAAGGAACACTATATCAGCTTTGTAGCATTGCTCACGGCAGATGCCATCATCATGAGAAAACAATACCCGGAGTGGGATCTGTCAGTACGGATTCCAAGAATTGCTCATGGAAGGCTTTTGTGGTATTGCAGTCGGCATGGTTTGTTCTATCAGGAGATTTAAATATGAAACGAGAACCAAATTTCACACCCATCGATCTTCAAAGTTGGAAGCGCGGCTCAATGTTTTACTATTTTTCGAAGATGGCACCCACTGGTTATTCGTTAACAGTTCAAATGGATGTTACACGAATGAAAGAAGTGCTGGACAAAGCAAAGATGAAATTCTTCCCGGCTTATTTGTGGCTTGTGACTAAAACACTCAACAAGCAAGAGGAATTCCGAATCGCTGAAAAAGACGGTCAGCTAGGATACTACGATTTTCTAACACCTCTGTATGCTCAATTCCATGAGGATGACAAAACCTTTTCACTGATGTGGACAGAGTATGAAGAAGACTTTACAACATTTTATGAAGCCTACTTGGATAAGCAAGAGTTATATGGAAATAATCATGGAGTGTTAGCCCAGACGGAGCAACTGCCGCCTCCCAACACCTATACTGTATCCTGTGTTCCATGGATATCCTTTACTCATTTTTCGGTGCACAACTATGAAAACAAACCCTATTATTTCCCGTCAGTGGAAGCCGGTCGATTTACAAAAGAGAATGATAAACTTCTAATGCCGCTGTCCATAACCTGTCATCATGCTACCACCGACGGATACCATGTGAATCAGTTTTTAGAAGAACTGCAGGCGGAGATGAATGAATTTGGAAAATGGCTTATATGATCGGCTTCAATTGCTAACCAATTAGCAGGCTTAAAACGAAAAACTTAGCGCCTTTGGCGCTTTTTTATTTCTTAAGATTCTTTGAAGTCAGGTGTGGTAAATTACTGTAGCATCTGTTATAATTGTATGATAAGATCTAAAAAGGAAGGCTATGCAAATGAAAAAAGATTCGAAAGTTTATCTGTTTGAAGAGATGCCCATTCCCAGTGCGGTGATGAAGCTATGTGTTCCCACGGTGTTAAGCTCACTGGTAATGGTGTTATATAATTTGGCAGACACGTTTTTTGTTGGAATGCTGAATGATCCGATTCAAAATGCGGCGGTGACGCTGGCGTATCCGGTGTTGCTGGCGTTTAATGCCTTTAACAATTTGTTTGGTGTGGGCGCATCTAGTATGATGAGCCGTGCCATGGGACGAAAAGATTATGAAACGGTGAAAAAAAGCTCAGCCGTTGGTTTTTACATGGCGCTGATCTGTGCGGCTTTGTTTGCGCTAGCTTGTACGGTGTTTAACGGACCATTGATGAAACTGTTAGGTGTAACGCAGCAAACGGCTAAGGCTACCGGAGAGTATATCTTTTGGACCGTATCGCTGGGGGCAGTGCCGGGTATTTTAAATGTAGTGCTAGCCTATTTGGTACGAGCAGAGGGAGCATCGCTGCATGCCAGCGTTGGCACTATGAGCGGCTGTGTATTGAATATTATATTGGATCCGTTCTTTATTCTGCCTTGGGGACTGAACATGGGCGCGGCCGGCGCCGGTATGGCCACTTGCCTAGCTAACTGTTTTGCTTGTGCGTATTTCTTTGTTTTGCTGTGGAAGAAGCGAAAGTCGACTTATGTGAGTGTGAGTCCTAAGATGTTTAAACCAAATAAATTTATTGTGTTAGGCATCTGTGGAGTAGGTGTGCCGGCTTCGATTCAAAATCTGCTGAATGTGACCGGTTCAACTATTTTGAATAATTTTGCTGCCGGTTTTGGTGCTGATGCAGTGGCCGCCATGGGCATTGCACAGAAGATCAACATGATACCTTTCCAGATTGCTTTTGGACTATCTCAAGGTATCATGCCTCTGGTAAGTTATAACTTTGCAAGTGGCAACGGAAAGCGTATGAAGAAGGGCTTTTTCTTTACCGCCCGCATTTCTTTAGGTTTTCTAGTAGCAATTTCGGTTGCGTATTTTGTGTTTGCTCAGGGCTTGATTGGTCTATTTATGGATAACACAGTAGTTGTAGAATACGGTGTAAGATTTTTGAAGGGCTTTTGTCTGGGACTGCCGTTTTTGTGTATGGACTTTTTGGCAGTGGGCGTATTTCAGGCCTGTGGTATGGGGCGAAATGCGCTGCTTTTCGCGATATTGCGTAAGATCGTGTTAGAGATTCCGGCAATATATGTGTTGAATTGGTTGTTCCCTCTATACGGTTTGGCGTACAGCCAGCTGGTGGCTGAGGTCTTTTTGGCCATTGCGGCGATTTGTGTATTGGCGAGCTTGTTTAAGAAAGTGGAGGCCAGAAGTGTAGAAAAGGAGACGGTTGAAGAATGAAATTAGTATTAATTATTGGTAGTAATGCAGTGGGAAAGATGACGGTGGGGCAGGAGCTAACTAAGATCACCGATCTGAGGTTGTTCCACAATCATATGACCATTGAACCGGTATTGGAGATCTTCGGTGGTTTCAATGCGCCCGTGATTAGCAAAATGCGCGATATGATCTTCGAAGAGTTTGTAAAAACCGATAACTATGGCTTGATCTTTACTTTTATCTGGGCCTTTGAGCATCAGTCAGATTGGGATTATGTGAATAAGATCAAGGATCTGTTTGAGAGTGTGGGCGGAGAGGTGTACTTTGCGGAGTTGGTGGCTCCTGAGGCTGTGCGTTTGGAGCGTAACCGTACCGAGAATCGTTTGAAGCATAAGGCTTCTAAACGAAATTTGGAATTTTCCGATCGCGATTTGATTGAAACCACCAAGAACTATCGTGTGGTAAGTCTGCCCGGTGAAATTCCTTACGAAAATTATATTCGTATCGATAATTCGAACTTGAGTGCGGCGGAAGCGGCACAAATGATTAAAGATAGATTCAACCTGTAATAAATCGAGGAAGATAACATGGATCAAATGAATCTGTTTGAAGAGCGGGTTACGGTTGCTCCTTTGGCGAGTCGCCTTCGTCCGCAGTCATTGGATGAATTTGTAGGTCAAAGTCATTTACTGGGATCGGGAAAAATTCTGCGTCAGCTCATTGAGCGGGATCAGGTTTCGTCGATGATCTTCTGGGGACCGCCCGGCGTGGGAAAAACAACTTTGGCACGGATCATTGCCGGTCATACCAAGGCTGAATTTGTGGATTTCAGTGCAGTAACCAGCGGTATTAAAGAGATTAAAGAAGTGATGGCTCGGGCCGAGGTAAGCCGTCGTATGGGACAGCGTACGCTCTTGTTTGTGGATGAGATCCATAGGTTTAACAAGGCACAGCAGGATGCCTTTTTGCCCTATGTGGAAAAGGGCAGCATCATTTTAGTGGGCGCTACCACTGAAAATCCATCTTTTGAGGTAAACAGCGCACTCTTATCCCGCTGTCGAGTATTTGTGCTGAAAAGTTTAAGTGAAGATGAAATGGATGATCTTCTTATGAGAGCACTACGGCATCCGCAGGGCTACGGTGATCAGCCGGTGGGCATTACGCCTAAGCAGATCCGCGCCATTGCTCGTTTTGCTGGTGGTGATGCGCGCATAGCGCTTAACACGTTGGAAATGGCTGTACTAAACGGTGTGATCAGCGAGAAAGAAATTACCGTAACCGATGAGGTGCTGAGCCAGTGCTTGAATCAACGCTCGATGTTATATGATAAGAACGGAGAAGAACATTATAATCTGATATCGGCCCTTCATAAATCGATGCGCAACAGTGATCCCGATGCTGCAGTGTATTATTTGCATCGTATGTTAAATGGGGGAGAGGAACCTCTATACATTGCGCGGCGCTTGATCCGCTTTGCCAGTGAGGATGTGGGCATGGCAGATTCTCAGGCTCTGCCTTTGGCGGTGGCCGCTTATCAGGCCTGCCATTTTAACGGAATGCCGGAGTGCGATGTGAATTTAACCCATTTGGTGGTCTATCTTTCTATGGCGCCAAAGTCGAATGCGTTGTATGTAGCCTGCGAAGAGGCTAAAAAGGAAGCGAAGGCGAGACCCACCGAGCCGGTGCCACTGCAGATTTGCAATGCGCCCACGGAATTGATGAAGGAACTCCACTATGGCGAGGGCTACCAGTATGCGCACGACACGGAGGAGAAGTTAACTAAGATGGAATGTCTGCCCGATAGTTTAGTGGGACGGGAATTTTATCGACCCACGGAGTCTGGTCGAGAAGCTCGGGTGAAGGAACGGCTGGAAGAGATCAAGAAGTGGAAAAATTCATAAAATAAGGCGGAGAACGGAAACAGGTTCTTCGCCTTTAACTTTTTATCTTCGCGATGCATATAATAAATCAAATGTGCGTGGAGATGGATACAATGGAAAACCAGTATTACCCCTTCGTCAATGAACCCTTGCCCTATGATTACAATGCGCTGGAACCGTGGATCGATACTAAAACAATGCAGCTGCATCATGACAGGCATTTGCAAACATACATCGATGGATTGAATCAAATTATGGAAGAAAGTCCGCAGCTGCAAAAGCTATCACTTAGGAAACTTATTCTGCAGGTGGGAGTACTTCCTCAATGGCTGCAGCGGCCGGTGCGCAATCAGGCCGGCGGTGTGTATAATCATCGATTTTTTTTCGAAGGTATGAAACCCTATCATAAGGAAAACGTTCCATCTGACCAAATGCTCGCCAACATGGTGCGGGATTTCGGTGGTCTGGAAGCCTTTCAAAAAAAGTTCAAAGAAGCAGCTCTTTCGGTATTCGGCTCAGGTTATGTATGGCTGGTACGAGTCAGAGGGCGCATGCGCATTATCACCACTGCGAATCAAAATACACCGTTGGCAGTGGGAGTACAGCCGCTGCTTTGCTTAGATGTGTGGGAGCACGCCTACTATTTAAAGCATTATAACAAACGGAGCGACTATGTAACAGACTGGTACAACGTGGTGGATTGGGCAAAAGTTGAAAGAAGAATACTTGTAATATAAAAGAAATAAAAACCGGTTACATCGAGCCTTATCGCTCAAATGTAACCGGTTATTTCGCCTTTTTCTTGCTGCGTAGCAGCAAAAAGGCTTAATCTACACGTTTCTGACCCCAGAAGAACAGAGCCACAGTGCCGGGGCCGGTGTGACTGCCGATGGTGGTGCCTACGTTGTAGATTTCTACGCGGCCCTTCATTTTAGGGAAGGCATCTTCGATCAGATCGGCCAAAGCGCGAGCATCCTCATAGCAGGCAGAGTTGGAAATGTAGCACTTATCGGCATAGTCGAGGCCGTTATCAGCCAGCTCTTTCATTTTTTCAAAAGCGCGGCGGGTTACATTGTTTTTGCCACGTACTTTAAAACGGGGAATGAGCTTACCCTCGTTGCTGATATTCAACAAAGGACAAATTTTCAGTGCTGTACCAAACCAGCCGGATACCTTGGATACACGGCC
>JAZQWC010000059.1:0-53627 GCA_045632125.1 Bianqueaceae bacterium | reverse complement strand
CCCTGCAGAAGATCCAGGTAGGTAAATGCGGAAGTTGCGCCAACACTGCAGATAAGACCGAATGTGCTAGTTTTGAGAAGAAATAAGTAGAGCGTATGCCCAAACAGGCTCCCTCTCATGCTACAGTGGTATGCATTCGCGGGAGCCTGTTTGGCGTACATTGCCTTGACTTATTTCTGCGAAAAGCTGATACAATCAAGGCTCAAAGGCTCCCTTGAGCTGCATACCACCGTAGCACGAAAGGGAGCTCTTGAGCCACTCACCACTGTAGCACGAAAAGGAGCCTTTGAGCTTTATTGTACCGACTTTCGATATTTCGCCGGTGTGGTTCCTTTGATCTGTTTAAAAGTTTTGATAAAGTAGCTGAAGTCGTTGAAACCACAGGAGAGGGCGACCTCGGTTACACTCATATCGGTGGTAATGAGTTTACGGGCGGCTCGTTCGATGCGATAGAGTTTCAGGTACTCCATGGGCGTTTTAGCAGTCATCTCTTTAAAGAAAGAGCATACATATTTACGCGACATACCGGCAGCTCTTGCAATATCCTCTAGGCTGATGGCAGATTGATAATTCCCTCGTATGAACGATAACACCGTTTTCAGTTTCGGGAGCTTTTTATCCGCCGACGGCGGTAGAGTTTCAGCAATTTGATAGAGCTTTTGATCCATCACATCACCAAAGAGCTGATATAAAGCACCGATCACCCGCAGTTTGCTGCCGGGGGTGCTAGTTTCCATGATGTCAAACAGGTTGTGGATGTCGATAGCCAGCGGTTCGGACGGATCGGCTTGATGGGCCTGTATAATGTATTCCAGATTTTTGATGCCTTCCATGAAGCTTTTGGAATCGTCATCCAGAGCGGGAATGAAATCCGGATGAAACACCAGGCACTCGTAGACGCAATCTTCCGGATAGGCCTGATGCAGGGTTTCCGGGTTCACGAAAATGGTGCCGCCAGCCTGCACCCGATAGGCCTCCTGATTGAGGCGCACATGTAAAACACCGCTGAGTACTCGGATCAGTTCGATCTCACTGTGCCAGTGGGCAGACATTTCGTAGCGGGCGTGTTCCTTTTCGATATGGTAGAGTTCTATAGGAAAATCTTCGGTTCCGTGCTGTTTGAGTTCGTTATAGCTCATGCGACCTCCAATTTCTGAATATTGTCATATTTTTTTCTATTATAGCACAAGTATGTTATCTGCCTCAAGTATATAATTATATTATACACTACGTTATTGTAAGCAATATTTTCTAATTATAAGGAGGAACATAAAATGGCAGAAAACAGATATGTCGGCGGTTATCCGGTAATTGGTATCCGTCCCATCATCGACGGTCGCCGCGGTCCTATGAAGCTGCGTGAAAGCTTGGAAGGTCAGACTATGGAGCTGGCTTTGGCCGCTAAGAAACTGTTTGAAGAGAATTTATTTTATTCCAATGGCGAGCCCGTAAAGGTTGTTATCGCCAACCGCAGCATCGGTCGTGTACCCGAGGCTGCCGCCTGCGCTGAGCAGTTTAAGAAGGAAGGCGTAGATATTACTCTGTCCGTAACTCCCTGCTGGTGCTATGGTTCCGAGACCATGGATATGGATCCCAACACCATTAAGGGTGTATGGGGCTTTAACGGCACCGAGCGTCCCGGCGCTGTATATTTGGCTGCGGTTCTGGCATCTCATGCTCAGAAAGGTCTGCCCGCCTTCGGTATCTACGGTCATGAAGTACAGGACCGTGACATGGTTTCCACCATTCCCGAAGATGTTAAAGAAAAACTGCTGCGCTTCGGCCGCGCCGCTGTTGCTGCAGCTTCCATGAGAGGTAAATCTTACCTGCAGATCGGTTCTCAGTGCATGGGTATCGGTGGTTCCATCATCGATCAGGACTTTATCGAGTCCTACTTAGGCATGCGTGTTGAGTCTGTAGACGAGGTTGAGATCCTGCGCCGTATGGAAGAAGGCATCTACAACGAAGAAGAATATCAGAAGGCTCTGGCTTGGACTAAAGAGCATTGCAAGATGGGTCGCGACGATAACCCCGATTTCGTACGCTTCTCTGATGAAGAAAAAGAAAAACAGTGGGAATTCACTGTTAAGATGTACTGCATTATTAAAGACCTGATGGCCGGTAACCCCAACCTGCCCGATGCTTTCGAAGAAGAAAAGGCCGGCCATAACGCCATCGCCGGTGGTTTCCAGGGACAGCGTCAGTGGACCGACCATTGGCCCAACTGTGACTACCCCGAAGCTCTGTTGAGCTCCTCCTTCGACTACGAAGGCGCTCGTGAACCCTACACTCTGGCTACCGAGAACGACGTTTTGAATGGTCTGGGTATGTTGTTCATGCGTCTGCTGACTCATCGTGCACAGATCTTTGCCGACGTACGTACCTTCTGGTCTCCCGAGGCCACCAAGCGTGTAACCGGTTACGATTTGGAAGGTAAGGCTAAAGAGAACGGCGGTATCATCCATCTGCTGAACTCCGGTGCTGCCTGCCTGGATGCTTGTGGCGAATGCAAGGATGAAGACGGCAATGCCATCATGAAGAGATGGTGGGAAGTAACCGAAGAGGATATCAAGAAGATGACCAATGCCACCGTATGGTGCGAAGCCGGTTTCGATAACTTCCGTGGCGGCGGCTTCTCCAGCCACTTCACCACCCGCGCTGAAATGCCCGTTACCATGATCCGCTTGAATCTGGTTAAGAATCTGGGTCCCGTTCTGCAGATCGCAGAGGGCTGGACCGTGCAGCTGCCCGATGAAGTTTCCGATACTCTGATGGAACGCACCAATCCCACCTGGCCTTGCACCTGGTTTGCTCCTCGCTGCGACGGCAAGGAAGGCAGCCCCTTCAAGACCGCTTACGATGTAATGAACAATTGGGGTGCTAACCACGGTGCCATCAGCTACGGCCACATCGGTGCTGACCTGATCACCCTGTGCTCCATGCTGCGCATTCCCGTTTGCATGCACAACGTACCCGAAGATGACATCTTCCGTCCTGCTTGCTGGAACGCCTTCGGTATGGATAAAGAAGGTCAGGATTACAGAGCTTGCCAGGCATATGGTCCTTTGTATAAATAAGTAAATCAAAATCAGCACATTCGTGAAACTACAGTGGTATGTTCCTCGAATGTGCCGATTTTTCATCGTTCCTATTCTGCAGAAATCCCGTCAGAGACTCAAACGTCTCTGACGGGATTCATTTTTACTTTATTGATTACTGATTGGCCAGCTTGTAGTACTTGTCTACAATAGCCTGCATCTGATCGTACTTGGCTTCCATGTCAGCTACCAGCTTCAGCTGAGTGCGGGCACGGTCCAGATTCTGACCGGGACGATGGATCTTGAAGTATACGTCGCCGTTCAAGTGGTCACCCAGGAAACGGATACCGGTTTCGTAAGTCAGCAGCATCGCACCCACAGCCAAGCTCTTAGCCTCGGCAGGGGTCAAGGTCTTACCAACGGCCTTCATGTAACCCTCAGTATACGCTTCGAACAGATCCAGCTTCATGTAAACCTTGTCCAGATCCTGCTCGTCTTCCAAAGCACTGGAAGCACCGAAACGGATACTGTCACCAAAGTCGTACGCACAGGCACCAGGCATGATGGTATCAAGATCGATGATGCACAAGGGCTGATCGGTATCGGCATCCATCAGGATGTTGTTGATCTTGGTATCATTATGGGTAACACGCAGGGGCAGTTCATTGTTTTCCAGCTGCTTTACAATGGACTCCGCCAATTCTTTGCGCGCCAGCGCAAACTCGATTTCAGGGCGGCACTCTTCGATGCGGCCTGCACGGTTGGCTTCCACTTCACTTACGAAGGTTTGATAACGCACGCGGGTGTTATGGAAGTTCGGGATCACCTCAACCAACTGTTCAGCCGGAAAGTCTGCCAAATCTGCCATAAACTGACCAAAGGCTTCACCTGTGCTGGCAAACATTTCACGATTCGCAGCCAAGTCATAGGAACGGGAACGCATTACCATGTCTTCCAGTCTCCAATACTTGCCATCGTCATCGATATAAAACATCTTACCCTCGGTAGTGGGATAAAAATGCAAAGTCTCACGCTCAGGATCTCCACCTTTTTTGATGATGATCTCTTTCATGTACTCAGTCACCAGCTTGATATTGTTCATCAGACCTACCGGATCTTTAAAGATGTCGGTGTTCATTCTCTGCAGTACATACTCTTTATCTTCGTTTTCAGTTTTGACAACCACACGCAATGTGTCGTTAATATGGCCGGAACCAAAGGGTTCTACTACCAGGATCTCACCCTCAACTCCGAATGCACGAATCAATTTCTCGTAACTCATGATTGCTCAACCTTTCTGATTATACTTAAATTCAATCTATTTATAAACACGAGTAGGCTTTATAAGTCACTCTATTTTACCACAGTTATGACCATTACACAAGTAAATTCTTGACATTTCGCTCGCTCATGTTATACTAAATCCGCATAAAATTATCGATTTGGAGGTTTCCTCATATGATATATTCCAACGCCCACACTCACACGACATTTTGTGATGGTGTGTCCACCGCCGAAGAACAGGTCCAGGCTGCCATCGCCCTTGGCTTCACCTCCCTCGGTTTCTCCGGTCATTCCACCTACGAAGGCTGCCGCAGCTACTGCATGTCCGATCCCGGCACCGATGCTTATGTTTCCGAGATCCGCCGTCTGCAAGCCAAATATCAGGATCAGCTCAAAATTTATCTTGGTTTGGAACTGGACTACTACTCCAATGTAGACCTGACTCCCTACGAGTACTACATCGGCAGCGTTCATCATTACCTTGACCCTATCACCAATGAGTTCTATACCTTCGATGGTTCTCCCGAAACCTTCATCCGCGCCTACGAAGCCGGCTGCGGCAGCGATATCCTCACTCTTGCCCGTATCTACTACGATTTAGTGGTACAAACCATTACGCAGCCCCGTGCAGGTCGCCGCCCCGATATTGTTGGTCACTTTAATCTGATCACCAAACGCAATGCCGATCACAAGCTCATCGACGAGACCGATCCTGCCTATAAGGCCATTGCCTTTGAAGCCCTGCGCGCCTGCGCAGAAACCGACGCCGTTTTCGAAATTAACACCGGGGCCATTGCCCGCGGATATGGCAACGTCATCTATCCGAATCTGGAGATGCTGCAATTTCTGCATCAGCACGGCGCCAAGATCATGATCAACTCCGACTGTCATAATGCTAAGGATTTAAATTGTGCCTTCGACGTAGCCATCGACCTGGCTAAAACTGCCGGATACCGCAGTGCTGTAGTCCTTGGTCAAAACAGCCTGTTCGAAGAAGTCGGATTAGATGAAATCCGTTAATATTGAATCCTGATCCAAAACAGGCAGGCTGAGAAAAATTTCCTGTTTTCATATTTTACGACGCAAAGGCCACCTTACACGCACATACCACGTAGTGCTGTGAGGTGGCCTTTGTAATGCAAAACATTATAAGACAATAAATTTTACTCTTCTACCTGTGCCTTTACCAGTTCCGTATAAATACCATTCATTGCATACAATTCATCGTGGGTTCCCTGCTCAGCTACCTGACCATCATCCAAAACAAAAATGACATCGCAGTTCTGAATGGTAGACAAACGATGGGCAATGAAAATGGAAGTACGTCCCTGAGAAATATTCTCAATGGATTTCTGGATCAATTCTTCCGTGTTGGTATCAATATGAGCCGTTGCTTCATCCAGCACCAAAATAGCCGGATCATGGGCAATGGCACGTCCAAAGGAAAGTAGCTGACGCTGACCGGTGGAGAAGTTCAAGCCCTGTTCGGTAACCGGAGCCTTCAAACCACCCAGTTCCTCTACAAAGCCAGCGGCCTCGGAAACCACCAAAGCCTGCTGCATTTTCTCCTCAGAAAGGCCGGCATGCATGTCCAGATTTTGAGCGATATCACCGGTAAACAAGAATACATCCTGCAGTACAGTGGATACACCCTGACGCAGGTCACGCAGTTTCCAGTCGTCCACCGGAACACCATCCACCAGGATCTGTCCCTTTTGAATGTCATAATATCGGCTGATCAAATTGATGATGGTCGATTTACCAACACCGGTATGACCTACAAAAGCGATCTTCTGACCGGCTTCAACTTTAAAGCTAATACCCTTCAGTACCCAGTCTTCATCGTTGTAAGCAAACCAAACATCTTTGAATTCCACAGTTCCGTGTACCTTACCGCCATGACTACCTACCTCCGGATCTTCTGTCTCTTTTTCATCCAGAATCTCATAGATACGATCGGTAGATACCAAAGCAGACTGAATGGTAGTATATTTTTCAGCCAAGTCATTGATGGGCTCAAAGAACTGCTTTACATAGTTGGTAAATGCATACAGCACACCAACCTCCAGATATCCGCCGGTAATACGACCACAACCGTATACGATCAGCAGCGCAATAACCATATTGTTCACAACTTCCATGGTAGGTCTTAAGAAAGAGTTCAGGAACACCTGTGTCATGGTCGTCTTGAAGTATGCCTTATTCAGTTCACGAAACTCCTGCAGTTTATGCTTCTGACGGTTGAACGCCTGCACAATACGCATACCGGAAATATTCTCTGCCATGAAACCATTGATCTGACCAATAATGGACTTCATCTTTTTCCAGTTTCGTTTAATGATACGCTTCAGCGATACAGTGATCAAAACGATCAACGGCACACCGGTCAACGCTACCAGAGCCAATTTGGCATCCAGCACAAACATCATGACCATAATACCGATCAGCAGGAACACATCTTTAAACAGGTTCAAAAATACATCTGAATAAAACTCATTTACGGTTTCCACATCGTTGGTAGCACGGGTGATCAATCGACCGGTACCGTTACGATCCAACAATTTCATGGGCATGTGCATGATCTTATTAAATACTTTTTGACGCATTTCATTCAGAATACCCTGAGAAATACGGGCAATCAACCGTACCTGAGTCATTGAGAACAGAGCACCGGCCAGAGCCACAATAAAATACAAAACACCCATACCGGTAATGGAGAACAAACCGCTCTGCTCTGCTTCTCCTACAAGGAAGTTATCGATTACGATCGCTGCCACATAGGGTTTCAGCAATTCTGCCAGGTTAACGATTACAACACAGATGACACAGATCAACAGTTTTCCAACGTGTGGTTTCATCAGCAGAGCCAGACGAACCAAGCTAGATTGAGTTTCTTGCTTATTTCTCATTGTCTTCGCCCTCCTGTGACTGTTTTTCGTATGTATCCGCATAGGCACCGCCCATGGCGATCAATTCATCATGAGTGCCGGCTTCGATCACCTTACCATCTTCCATAAACAGGATCAGATCAGCGCCGCGCAGCGCAGAAAGTCGATGGCTGATCACGATGGAAGTCTTATCTCTTAATACACCGTGAATATTCTCCACGATTTTTTTCTCGGTAATGTTATCAACTGCAGACAGGGTATCATCCAAAATCAGCATATTAGGATCTCGCACCAGAGCACGAGCCAAGGAAATACGCTGTTTCTGTCCACCGGAAAGGCGAGTACCACGCTCACCTACTTCGGTGTTGTAACCACTGGGGAAGTTTTCAATATCGGTATCGATATTTGCAAGATCTGCGGCCTCTTTTACATCCTCCAGAGTCACACCCGGTGTATAGAAGGCAATGTCCTTCTCAATGGTAGTAGAGAACAGGAAACCATCCTGAGGTACATAGCCGGAAGCTTCACGAATTGCCTTAGCCGGAATATCCTTGATATCCACACCGTCGATGAACAAACTACCTCTGGGCGCCTCAAAGAATTTCAGAAGCAAACCGATCAGAGTCGATTTACCACTTCCTGTCTTACCGGCAATACCCAAGGTGCCGCCCGCTTTCAATTTAAAACTGATATTTTCCAGTGCAGGTTTTTCTGCATCCGGATAATAGAATGTCAAATCTTTTGCTTCAATAGAACCCTGAATAGTCCGTTCGTAATCCTGCATCTCTTCTTCCGGTACGCCCTCTTCCGAGAAGATCGCATCCAAGCGCTTGTAAGAAGCCAAACCACGATGGATCATGTTCACAATACGACCCAGGGCCACAACAGGCTGCTGGATCAGCAACAGGTATCCTTGAAAGGCAACCAGATCGCCCAGGGCAATGGATCCTTCCATAACCAATCGGCCACCATAGATCAAGCTGATGGCATAGCTCAGACCAAAGGTAATTACCGTAATAGGATTTAGTAAAGCCGACGTATCGGTCAGCTTCACATTGGCCCGCATCATCTCGCTGGAAGTCTGTTCGAATTCATCCTGCCATTCCTTTTCACGGGCAAAGGTTTTCACCACACGAGAACCCATAATGGACTCATTTACAAAACCGGACAAATGAGAGAACAATTCCTGCACGCGACGAAAACGCTTCTGTACCAACTTACCGATCACGATATTAGATATTACAGCAATCGGAATAGGGATCAGCGCCAGTATAGTCAATTGTCCATTGACTTCCTGACTCATCTGCCAAATAGAAATCGTACCGGTGATGATACCATTTAAACCCTGAGCCAGAACCGGGCCAAAGGTCATACGCACTGCGCCCACATCGTTAATGGCATAGGCTAAAAGGTCGCCACTGCGGCGCTTAGCAAAAAAAGAAATGGGCATGCTCTGCAGCTTTACAAAAAGCTCTTCACGCAGAAAACATTCCATGCTTCTAGCATTTCGAATGATCATCATACGCCAAATAAAACGAGTCACAAAAATAGCAACGGCGATCAAAATGATCAGGCCGGCTTGCTTCCACACCAAAGATTTGTCCGGAACAGCTTGTTCCAACAGATCAATGGCATCACCCAAGGCTTTGGGAGCCAAAGTAGTGATACGGGAGCAGAGCGCCAGAAAAATCACGCCGGGTATGTACAGCCATCCGTACTTTTTCAAAAACTTCTTAATTATCATGTCGAGTCCTCACTCCTACATCCACATTTTTTAATTACTTTAATATCATACCTCTAAATCATAAACTTGTCAATATTATTCGTTGCACTTGCAACGATTCACCTTTTCTCTTTTCCGACAGTTCTTTAACAATATCAAAAGCCCTCGGAACACTTCCGAAGGCTTTTGCATCGTCATTTTTTCGCGGCTGCGCCGCGCTATTTTATTTTTCAAGAGGAAGCCATTTCAGGAAATCCTGAATCCAGGTATCCCAAAACTCCCAAGTATGAGCACCGGGGGCCTCCTGATATTTGTATTCGATCTTAGGATGCTTTTCAAACCAATCGCGGGTGATGCGAGAACTATCCAGAAGGAAGTCTTCGGTTCCGCATACATGGTAAAATTTAGGCATCTTTTTACCTTCCTTAAGCGCGGCTTCACCTGCCACGAAGGGATCCCACTTGCTGCCCTGTAACTCCTTCGGCTCATTCGTGCCGTAAATTGCTGTCATGAGCGGTACACCGCCGCTGAGACGAGGTTTCTGGCTAGTGGGAATTGATTTACGATAAAACAGATTTCCGGAGGAGAAAATACCTACGGCGGCGTACTGTTCAGGCTGGGTCAAACCAAACTTCAGCGAGCCCATGCCACCCATAGACAGACCGGCAATGAACTGATCTTCCGGCTTATCGGAAATGGGGAAGAAGGACTGCATCACCTGAGGCAGCTCCTTGGTGATATAGTCATAGTAATTGGGACCATGCACCATGTTCTCATAACGAGACAGATGCACAGCGGGCATAACCACGGCAATGCCCATATTCGCTACATAGCGTTCAATGTTGGTACGACGCAGCCAAATGGAATGATCATCCGATGCTCCGTGCAGCAGATACAATACCGGATATTTATCTTTTTTGATCTGACTGCCTTCCACACCGATTCCATGGGTCTGCTGGGGCAGAATTACATTTACCTGGGTGCACAGGCCAAGGGTCTGCGCATAAAAATTCACCTGCATCAGTGCCATATTAGAGCGCCTCCTTCTTTTCTAAAGGTAACCATTCCAGAATCTTTTGAATGTTGCGATCCCAGAATCCCCACTCGTGAGTGCCGGGTTCTTCGAAATATGTTAAATCAATGCGGCCCTCAAACTGCTTATGGAATTTTGTATTGACAGAATACAAAAAGTCTTCAGTACCGCAGCACATATAGAACTTAGGCAGTTCTACGCCGGCCTTCAGCTGTTCCTCTAACTGATAGGGAAGATCATTGATGCTTTCTGCTGTTTCCTTTACTGAACCAAAGCTGTTTGCCAAAAATCCTACGCCGCCGGTTGCCATAAACATTACAGGATCTAACAGGCCGGATAAGCTGGCTGCATAGCCGTACTGTTCAGGACAGGTAATGCCCAGTTTGAACGCACCGAAACCGCCCATGGAAAGACCTGCCACAAAGGTTTTCTCTCTTTTAGAAGTGATCATGGGGAAGAATTCATGAATCACTTTGGGCAGTTCCTTGCTGAAGAACTGATAAAAGTCGTAACCATATTTCATATCGGCATAAAAGCCAAGATCAGTGGATGCCATGATCACAGCTAGGCCCTTTGCCACCGCATAACGCTCGATGGATGTGCGGCGCTGCCAAATTGTTTGGTCATCCGATGCTCCATGAAGCAGATACAGTACCGGAACGTCCGACAGTGCTTTGCTGCCGTCCTGGCCGATACCATTTTGAGCCTGAGGCAGGATCACTTCAATTGAACGTTCCATTCCTAAGGTCTCTGAGTAAAAATTTGCATGAATCAGTGCCATTTTCTCCTCCATTTCCGCCGAACTCGTTTATTTCCTTGTTCGGACTTTATCATATTGCTGTAAACTGTAGGCTTTGGTTTACTGCATTTTTACGCTGACTTCACCGGATGAAACTTCTTTTAAAGAACCATCGGGCAATTGAACGATCAGCTGTGCGTCATCGCCTATATCCACCACGGTCACAGTCGGCAGTTCTAAATCTGCCGCATGATCTGCCTGCATGAGCTGCACCTGTTTTCCGATCAACATGGATCTGCTGCGATACGCATTCATAAATTTCTTTTCCGTCAGCTGTGGATAGATCATCATAAACTGATTGATCACCTCCGCTGCTAACCGGCATCTGAGCTTTTCTTTCCCTATTGTATCCGGCTGAAAGCTTTCTGTCAACACACTACCCGCAATCTTTGTGATCTCCTCCGGAAACCCCTCCGTGGGTTCCCACAAGTTGATTCCGATTCCCAGAACAGCGTAAGATAACTGATCTGTTCCGGCCTTCAGACCTCCCTCAGTCAAAATTCCTACCACTTTTCTGCCACGACAATAAATGTCATTCACCCATTTGATTTCGGTTTTCACTCCGGTCACCACTTCAATGGCTTGAACCACCGCCACTGCCGCCGCCGTGGTAATCAGCAAGCTATCCTTGGCCTTTATTTCCGGACGTAACAGCAAACTCATGTAGATTCCGGTCTCCTCTGGAGAATAAAAACTGCGACCCAGGCGACCCTTTCCCGCTGTTTGACGACAGGCGATCAACACCTTTCCCTCCGGCTCGCCAGCCTGACCTTGCTGTTTTAATATCAGATTTGTAGAAGTAACCTCCTCTTCCACCTGAATTTGCAGACCCTGTATCTCTTCTTTTAAATATGCTTCAATATACTCTTTTTTCATTTTTCTACGTGATCGTTTTCTACTGGTTTAAAAAAGGCGAGGCCTTACGACCTCGCCTTTGATTCTTTTACTTTTGTCTTACAAATACCACTCCGGATTCTGTCGCACACCGCCATCGTACACTTCAAAGTGCAGATGAGGACCGGTGGACAAACCGGTTGAACCTACATAACCAACCGTCTGACCTGCGGATACATATTCGCCCTCGGTAACCGTAATGCTGGTACAATGGGCATACAGGGTAACCAAACCGTTATCATGCTGAACCATAACATAATATCCATAACCGCCGCCCCAGTCATCGGTACTGTTTGCTTCAATAACAGTACCTGAACCGGCTGCATAAATATTTTGGCCGAAAGAAGCACAAAAATCGACACCGCCATGGTTTTTATATTCACCGGTAACAGGATGAATACGAGGGCCATATAGAGAAGATAGAACATAGCAATCCACCGGCCAGCTCAAAACGCCACTGCCGATTCCCGGCCAGGTAGACCAGCCATAGGACAAGGCTCTATCAGATTCATCTCCGCTTGCACCGGATTCAGGCGCATCAGAAGGATCATAATATTCCTCATCACCATCAGGCTCGGTATATCCATCTCCGGGCTGCTCATTTTTTTCCTGCTCCAAGCGTTCCTGTTCCAAACGTTCCTGCTCTAAACGCTCTTCTTCTTCAATCTCATCGATACGAGCTTCTGCGTTATACCACTCACCCCAAATGCCATCAAGAGCACTCTGGTGATTAGCTAATAGCAGTTCGTGAGCCAACTTATTGGCCTCTAAGCCTTCCATAACTTCCTGCTTCTCACTCAGAACAACCAGCAATTCATCCTGCTCTTTCTGTTCTTCCGCGCGATCCGCTTCCAGTTCAGCCTTCGTCTCTTCGATTGCTTCCTTAGTCAACTGAATTTTTTCACGGCAAGCATCAAGCTGCTCCATAATGTTGTTATCGTATTCAACCACCTGGCTGATGTACTCTAACTTACTGAAAAACTCAGAAATGCTGCTGGCATTCAAAAGGATCTCCAAGTAACTGCTTCGATCACTTTCATACATCATCTGAATACGGCTCTTAAGCGCAGCGTAGTAAATCTTTAAGTCCTCACGAGCCTGTGCAAGTTCAGCCTCTGTTTCAGCCAGTTTTACTTCATTCTCTTTGATCTTTTCATTCAAAGCAATGATGCGCTTACCTACTTCCTGGATCTGATCATTGATCTCATCCATTTCGGCTTGTGCAGCGTCCACTAAAGCCTGCGCCTCAGCCAATTCTTCCGCCGAAGCATTTACCAAAGCTTGTGCATTTGCTGCTTCCGCTTCCAACTCAGCCTGAATACGTTCCAAATCATCGATCTCATCGGCAAACAAGGGAGTTACAATACTCAACATGGTAGCAATCACCAGCACCACCGCCAGCACCGCTGCCATAACCCGTTTTGTCTTATTGCTCATCTGTCTCTATTTCTCCTTATACTTTCAAATGCTTACGGATCGAAATGATACTGCCCAGTGCACCAACCACAATACTCAGTACCACAAAGATCGGAAGCAAACCACTCATAACCTCTTTTACACTCAGGAACTCAACCAACGAAGTAACTGCCGCAAAGCGAGTATTCAGTGCATTGATCAAGCCCTCATATCCAAAGTAGATAATAATTGTGGGCAAGATCGCACCCAAGCAGCCAATGAAGATACCCTCAACAATGAAAGGAAGTCTTACAAAGCCATCGGTGGCACCGATATATTTCATGATATTGATCTCATGTCTTCTAATGTAAAGAGACAGTTTGATGGTATTAGCGATCAGCAGCAGCGCTACGAAGATCAGGAATGCCATCAAAGCCATACCCACATAGGTAACCAGATTACCCAGAGATGCCAGCGCCTGAGAAGCACTTGCAGAGTAGTTGATCTTACGTACAATGGGTTCATTTTCCAGAAAATCTACGATTGCCTGTTGGTCCTCGGAATTTCTGGGAAATACTTCTATGTTTGCTGAATTTTCCAACGGATTATCGTTATCCAGTTCACCCATCAGTTCTTCTGTCAGTTCATCTCCACCCAGCATTTCCTGCTTAAACTCTTCCCATGCCTGATCAGCAGAAACATATACAACTTCTTTTACATCTTCACGTGCATTTAATTTGTTTTGCAGTTGCTGCACTTCTTCCTCTGTTACACCTGCATTCAAAAATGCAACCATACCCAGATTACCATCCAAACCGGAGGCAAAACTTTGTACGTTCACTACCAAACAATAGGTTAAACCTAAAATCATCAAACATGCGGTGATGGTACCAATGGAAGCCAGAGACATGAGTCCATTTCTCAGAATTCCTTTAAAACCGTCTTTCACGCAGTTTGCCATAGTCCTAAGCCTCATCGTCGTAACCTCCTCCCATGGAGTCGCGCACAATGACACCATTTTCCAAATGAATTACTCGTTTTTTCATTGCATCCACGATCGCACGATCATGTGTTGCTACGATCACCGTTGTACCACGGTTATTGATCGCATCCAACACTTCCATGATCTCCTGTGAATTTCTCGGGTCCAGATTACCGGTGGGCTCATCCGCCAAAAGCAGCGGAGGATTATTTACAATAGCTCTTGCAATGGCAGTACGCTGCTGCTCACCACCGGAGATTTCATTAGGATAATTCTTAGACTTATGGGAAAGACCTACCAAATTCAGCGCTGCAGGTACACTGCGGCGAATCTTACGAGTAGGAATTTCAATTACTTCCAGTGCGAACGCTACATTTTCGTACACCGTACGTTTCTGCAGCAGTCGGTAATCCTGGAATACGATTCCCATATTGCGTCTGAGCTCAGCCACTTTTTTGCGTCTAAGCTTTGTGATTTCTTTTCCATCAATGGTGATCGATCCCTCTGAAGGCACCAATTCCCGCATCAACAGCTTTAACAGCGTACTTTTGCCGGAACCGCTTTCGCCAACCAGAAATACGAATTCGCCATCTTCGATTGTAAGACTTAGATTATCAACGCCCGTTACATCGCCATCATAAGTCTTGGTGACGTTTTTTAATTCGATCATCTATCGCTCCTGTATTTGTCTTATGAAGAATTTGCTCACATGCAGCATATTAATAGCCGCTCTGCTCCATGTAGTTCATGTATTTTGCTACCATCAATGCAATCTTAAAGGTGATGGCATCATCAAAGGTCCGGATATCCAGACCGGTGTTTTTCTGCAGTTTATCCAGGCGGTATACCAGGGTATTTCTATGGATATACAGCTGTCTGGATGTCTCGGAAATATTCAGGCTGTTCTCAAAGAACTTATTAACCGTATTCAGAGTTTCCTCGTCGAAATCTTCCACTTTGATATTCTTAAAGATTTCTTCGATATACATCTTACACAGGGAAAGGGGCAGCTGATAGATCAAGCGGCCAATTCCCAAACGGTTATAGTTGATCGTATATTTTTCTTCGTAGAAGATCTTACCTACTTCCAGTGCGATCTTAGCTTCTTTATAAGATCGTGAGATATCCTTCAGGTCACTTACCACAGAACCCAGAGAAATACGCACACGGCCCATAGCCTCACTGTTTAGCATATCAGTAATGGTACGAGCGGTTCTCTCGATTGCCTTACGGCTGCGGTCTTCGCTTACATCCTTCACCAGAATAATATTGTTTTCATCTACAGCGGTGATGAAATCCTTTGTTTTCATGGGGAAGATGCTGCGTACCACATCCATTACAGATGTGTTAGTGTCCTTGTCGTTATTGGACTCGATCAAGTACACCAGTCGAGGCACATTGTTATCGATGTGCAGTTTTTTAGCCCGTGTGTAGATATCCACCAAAAGCAAATTATCCAACAGCAGATTCTTAATAAAGTTATCTTTATCGTATCGCTCTTTATAAGCAACCAGCAGATTCTGGATCTGGAATGCGGCAATTTGACCGATGCGGAATGCTTCCTGGCTGTCTCCCTTTACTGCCACGATATATTCCACTTCATTATCATCAAAAACCTGAAAATACTGTGTGCCATGCAACGACATATTCTCTGCCTGTACACTGACGATATCAGAAACTACCGAATAGTTCTTGTTGCTCTTCATATCCTCTGTGGTAGCCAGTACAGTACCCTCTGTGTCGATTACGGTCAGGTCCACCTTTGTGATTGCCTTTAAGCCGTCAATTGTCGTTTGCAAAATCTGATTTGAAATCATACCTACACCCCTTTCAAGGCTAACATAGCCTTATTTTATCATATTTTCCGCCAAACTTCCAGAGGAAAATGCAATAAATCCGTTATAAGATGTAACATTTTTGTTACAAGATTCGCCGCTTTTCAGCAGCTTATTTCCCTTCCACACTAGAACGGAATTGGTACAAACGCACCAGCGCTTTTTCAAAATCCTTTTCTTCGATACCGATGATCAAACTGATCTCTCGAATACCCTGAATTACCATTTTAACACTAATGCCGGCCTCAGCCAGGGCTGCCATCATACCGGAGGTAACACCGACACCGCCCTTCATTTTATAGCCTACGATCGCAATAAAGGCCAGGTCTCTTTCCACCGTAATATGATACGGATCCAGCTCTCTGCGGATTCGACGAAGAATACTTTCTTCCTTGCCACTGATCTCAGCTGCATCCACCACCACAGTCATAGTACCAACACTGGAAGGCACATGTTCGATCATGACCTTCGCTTCTTCAAATACTTGCAATACCTTTCGGCCAAAAGCGTATTTATCTCCGCTTACATCTTTTTCGAAGGAAACGGACATAAAGTTCTTTTTACCGGCAATGCCGGCAATATAGGCATGCTTATCGGTGGTCTGATCATCGGGGCAGATCCAGGTTCCCACATCCTGCGGGCGATTGGTGTTGCGAATGTTGATGGGAATACCCGCACTTCGGGCCGGATAGATCGCTTCCTCATGGAATACCGAAGCGCCCATGTAAGAAAGCTCACGCAATTCACTGTAGGTAATTTCTTCGATCGGCTGCGGATTTTCCACAATTCGGGGATCTGCTGCCAAAAAGCCGCTTACATCCGTCCAGTTTTCATATACATCTACCTTCATAGCCTTGGCTACGATTGCACCGGAAATATCGCTTCCTCCGCGAGAAAAAGTTCGGATCTCGCCATCAGGATAAGCACCATAAAAACCGGGCATAACAAAACAAGGCATATCGCTGTAGGCCTCAAACGCCTTCATGGTTCTCACTTCATCGTAATTACCACGGGCATCAAACTTAACGCAGTCTGCTGCATCTACAAAAGGAAAATCCAGCAGCTTTGCCAGCACCTTGCCGCTCAAATATTCACCACGGCTAACTAAATATTCTTCTGTCAGACCGTTCTCCAATTTGTCACAAATAATGGCATATTCTTCTTCCAACGAAAAATCTAAGCCAAGTTCACGAATGATTCCATCGAATCTTTCCTTAATTCGACCAAAATATTCTATAGCCTGTTCAGGGCTCTTTTTTTGCAAAGCAAAACATTGAAACAGCATATCTGTTACTTTTGTATCAGCACTGTTTCGCTTACCGGGTGCAGACGGAACCGCATATCGACGGGTCGATTCTGCCTTTACGATGTCAGCACACTTTTGAAACTGAGCCGCATCGGCCAGTGAGCTTCCACCAAATTTTACTGCTTTCAGCATTGGATGACTCCTATATTTCTATTCATATTCAACCTACTCATTAGCCGTATCATCTGAAACATCTGAATAATTGCGCTAATAAGGCAACTTACAGTTTAAAACACCGAAGGAAAAATGTCAAGGAAAATCCCGGTTCTTGCTTGGTAATTTCAAAAAAACTTTTTGATTTGCATAAGCTCTTCTGTTTTCGGCAATGCTTTTTTCATCTGACTCATGATTAGAAACAGGAGGTTACTGCCATACTATGAATAAAGTTGAAATTTGCGGTGTCAACACCGCCAAACTGCCGCTTCTATCTCACGCACAAAAAACAGAACTTTTAAAACGCATTAAACAAGGTGATGAGACTGCTCGCCAAACCTTCATAGAAGGGAATCTTCGTCTTGTACTGAGCATCATTCAACGTTTTACCGGCCGTGGCGAAGCTGCCGATGATCTTTTCCAGGTGGGCTGTGTCGGGTTAATCAAGGCAACCGATAACTTTGATTTAAATCAGCAAGTCAAATTCTCCACCTATGCTGTACCCATGATCTTAGGTGAACTTCGGCGATTTTTGCGAGATTATAATTCGATCCGGGTCAGCCGCTCTTTGCGAGATACGGCCTATAAAGCACTTAAGATTCGTGAAGAACTGACAAGACGTCACGGTCAGGAACCAAAGATTGAAGAAATTGCTAACGAAATGTCTCTTCCTAAAGAAGATGTGGTTATGGCATTGGATGCCATCCAGGATCCAATCTCCCTATACGAGCCCATCTTTCACGAAGACGGTGATGCTTTGTATGTAATGGACCAAATCAAAGACGAAAAAAACAGCCACGAATTGTGGCTGCAAAATGTAGCATTGGGCGAAGCCATTGAAAAGCTTTCGCCTCGTGAACAAAAAATCGTGAATCTGCGTTTTTTCCAAGGTCGCACTCAAATGGAAGTTTCTTCCGAAATCGGTATCAGCCAGGCGCAGGTCTCTCGCATTGAGAAAAATGCATTAAAACAGATGCGTAAATATTTATAAAAGTCGTTTCATTTCTTTATACAGACGTTTCATAATCTTTTTTTCCAGTCGTGAAATATACGATTGTGAAATTCCCATCAAGTCTGCCACTTCCTTTTGTGTCTTTTCGGTTCCATCGCCGCACAACCCAAAGCGCAGCTGCACAATACTCTTCTCACGCCCATTTAATATCTTGATCGCCTCCCTAAGAAGCTGACGATCGATTTCATCCTCTAACCCCTTCGAAATCACATCCCCCTCCGTCCCTAAGATATCTGACAAAAGTAGTTCATTTCCATCCACGTCCATGTTCAACGGTTCATCGATGGATACCTCTGTACGAGTCTTTTGATTTCGACGGAGGTACATAAGAATCTCATTCTCAATGCATCTGGATGCATAGGTAGCCAGTTTAATATTCTTATCCGGATTAAATGTATTAATGGCTTTCATTAGTCCAATAGTACCAATGGAGATCAGATCCTCTACCATCACCCCTGTATTTTCAAACTTTTTCGAAATGTATACTACTAATCTCAAATTGTGTTCAATCAGCACATCTCTGGCTTTTTTTGCTTCCTCTTCTCCCCCCTTCATTTTTTGAAGCCACACTTTTTCTTCCTCTGGGCTTAAAGGCGATGGCAATATATCGCTGCCGCCTATGTAGTACACACCCTTTTCCATGTTCACCCTGTTTTTGATCCATTGCACGATCCTCTTCCACATAGCAACCTCCCATTATTCTACTAAATACCCCGGTATGATGGCCGAAAAACCTTTTTCCTTCCATTCCTCTACAACGGCCACCATAATTTCCTTTTCTTTAAACACCTGATCATCAATCTGCATCTTCTGTGGCCATAGTCCATACAGGATCCCCTTTCCCTGTACGCTCTGATACACGATAGGCCACTTACCTTCCCAGCTTTGCGGCAGCGCCGCGCGATCTACAATAATCACCGCCTTTCCGGTAATCGGTTCTCTTAGTAGGTGACCTGTATCCACCATACCCTTACCTTTCCAACTTACCCCGCCTATTTCAATCATCATCGGCAACAGCCTGCGTTTTCCTTTCGCCTGCCATAGCATCCATGCTTTGATCCCTCCAAAACTAATCAATACCGATATGATCCACAGTGGCATATAGCGACTCACATAGGGAATCACTCCTGCAAACAAAAAACCATACATATATAACCGCACGAGCGTGCCACACCACTGCCGCCACGGTCTGGCACCTATGCATATATATACCATCATCACCGCAAGTAGTAAGGCTCCAAAAGGTTGCAGCATCACTGGCGTTATCCAGATTTCCCAGAGGCAGGCACCCGCCGCCCCGGCAACAGCTCCCAGCCAAAGTTTTCTTTTTGAAACCCCAAAACATCCTATGGCACATTCTAATGCGCAGCGATCCACCACCAAATTGATCAAAAAATACACATCAATATACATACGGTCTCCTCCCCGACGCACGTCCCTTCGATACCTTGCATCATAACACAGGATCCCCGATTAATTTGTCATTTAGTGGCACGACATATCCTTTTTTTCGCAACAAAAAAACGGACAAATCGATTTGACTCGATCTGTCCGCATTTTCATTCGATTATATTAGCCTCTTTTGCGTCTCTGCAAGAAGTTGGGAATATCGATCGGAACATCCATCTCGCTCTCAACCTCACGGGCAGCGGGAGCTGCCGGACGGGAATAATTAGGCTGGCTATACTGAGCATAAGCCGGAGCAGCTTCTGCCTGAGGAGCCTGCTCGATCTTGGTAGCCTTGAACTCGCTGGAGGTAATCTCTACAGCATGTTCTTCGTCATCCATTTTGTCATCGTTCTTATTGCCGCCAAAGTTGGTTGCAATTACGGTAACAATGATCTCATCCTCCAGAGTTTCGTCGATGGAGCTACCAACGATGATCTCTGCTTCAGGATCAGCCAGATTATTAATAATATCGGAAACGGCATCAAACTCATACAGGGTCATATCCAAACCGCCGCATACATTAACCAGAACACCCTTTGCACCTTCGATGCTGGTATCCATCAACGGAGAAGAAATAGCCATCTCAGCAGCCTTGCGAGATTTTTCTTCACCCTTAGCACGGCCAATACCCATGTGAGCCTGACCCTTATCCTGCATAATAGTACGAACATCGGCAAAGTCCAGGTTGATCATACCGGGACGATAGATCAAGTCGGAAATACCCTGTACACCCTGACGCAGTACATCATCAGCCATGTGGAATGCTTCAATCATGGTGGTCTTCTTGTCAGCAACATCTAACAAGCGATCATTAGAAATGGTAATCAAAGTATCTACGTTTTTGCTCAGCTCTTCAATACCGCCCATAGCAGAACGCATTCTCTTAGCACCTTCAAAACGGAAAGGCTTGGTTACAACACCAACGGTCAAAATACCCATCTTTTTAGCAATGCCTGCTACAACAGGAGCTGCACCGGTACCGGTACCGCCGCCCATACCGGCAGTTACAAATACCATATCGCTGCCATCCAGAGCCTTACGAATTGCTTCTTCACTTTCCTGAGCAGCCTTCTGACCGATCTCAGGATTTGCACCTGCACCAAGTCCACGAGTCAGCTTAGCGCCGATCACCAATTTATTTTCAGCCTTACCTTTAGCCATAGCCTGCTGATCAGTATTGATCACCATAAACTCTGCGCCTTCCAGGCCGTCTTCGATCATTCTTTCTACAGCGTTATTACCACCACCGCCAACACCGATTACTTTAATTTTGGCGCTGGTTGTTTCCATCAGCATATCATCAAATTCTAACATCTGTGTATCCTCCTCTTAAGATGCTCCCCGCTGCGCAATCTTTTATACATCAATCTGGGAGTCTAATCAGGTATATCATAATATTTTTTTCCAGAGAAATCAAGCAATTTCTATTCTTTTTTACATATTGTTTTCAAAATCGCCCATTTTAATCCTTTCCGGGCTCAATATAAATCTGCTGATCCAGGTCTTCAATATGCAAAATTCCCTTCGGCAGATCCTTCTCCTGCAGAATCGCTGCAATCGCATTGATTTTTTGTTCCATGTCTTCCATGTTACCGCAGTGAATATCCATCTCATCCGTATACAAAATAATATCATCCAGCGCCAACACATTCACTTCTTTAATGACAGTGCTCAGCTCATGTTTTTTCAAAATCGTACACACGGAAACCACCGCCTCATAGCGCTCGGTGTCCGTCGTATCCAGTGACTCACCCAACATAAAATCACCCACTTTGAGCCCTCGAATCACCGGCAAGTCTTCATCCAGTGTATGCGTGCTGGCCGCCACCTGACCCTTTCGGTCAATACACAGATAGGTTCCCTGATGATATACATATCCAATGGTCATGCTCTCATCCACCACAATGCGGATCGTACTGGGCCACTCAATATAAATATCCATCTCACTCAGTCGAGGATCCACTACCGGCTCAAAATTCCAATGAGTCAGCATATAGCGAAACAGATTATCGCCCATTTCCAGGTCCAGATCCTCCAAAATGGCTTCCTGACTCACTCGCTGATTTCCCTCCAGCTTCACGGTTTTCAGTGAAAAAATGCTGCTGTTGAGCAATAACAGCAAAAGCAGCACCACACCCCCCACGATCATCCAAAACTTTTTCCTATCGATCTTAGGCGGATGAAATCCATTTTCTATCTTCAGTATTCTTGCCATCGCAACCTCCCTGGTTTAATCAAGACATTCCTTAATATGGGCGCCCAGCGCCAACAAATCACGGCTCATGCTTTCGTATCCACGTCGTACATGCTCCAAATTATAAACTCTGCTTACACCTTCGCTGCACAAGCCCGCCAAAACCATTGCTGCTCCTGCCCGAAGATCGGTAGCCCATAGATCAGCCGCCTTTAACCGACTACCGCCCCGTATCGTCGCCCGTGACCCCTGTACAGTAATCCTGGCTCCCATTCGCCGCAGTGCCTCCACATGACGAAACCGGTCTTCAAACACCGTTTCCTCGATCGAGCTCACACCTCCGGCTTTACATAACGCTACCATTAGCATAGCCTGCAGATCTGTGGGAAACCCCGGATGCGGTCTTGTCATCACAGAAATACGTTTCAACATTTCAGGTGCCCTCAAATGGATCCATTGCTGCTTCTCATGATAGGAAATATGGCAACCCATTTCTTCCAGCACCTGCAGCACAGGAAAGTTATCCACAGGATCCACATGGTGCAGCAGCACATCTCCGCCGGTTACCGCCCCAGCTATCAAATATGTACCGGCCGCAATGCGATCTGACATGACCCTACATGTGGTACCCTGTAATGTCTCACAGCCACAGATCCGAATTCGTTCGCTGCCCAGGCCTTCAATTTCCGCACCCATTTGCTGTAGCATACGACCAAGCTGTTGGACTTCCGGTTCTCTGGCTGCTCCTGTAATCACTATTTCCTGTTGACTTAACGCGGCTGCCATCAGTAGATTTTCCGTCGCTCCCACACTGGGAAACCTTAAGTGGATTCGGCTAACAGCACCGCACTGCGGCCTGCCGCCAACTTTCTGCCACAATGCCCGCCCCGCCTGCAACGGCGATTCTGCCAGCACACAACCCTCTTCCACAGCTATCGAGTAGCCTAATCGCCGAAGTCCGGTCACGTGAAGATCAATGGGTCTTGCTCCGATCACACATCCACCCGGAAAACACATACCTGCCTTTCCGGTTCTGGCTAAAAGTGGTCCCATCAATATAATGGACGACCTCATTTTGGCAACTAACTCACTGGGAAGTCTGGTATTGCTGATTCTCTTGGCACAAATTCGAACTTGTTCCCCTTGCTGCTCAACTTCAGCTCCCACACATCGCAGCAAATCACACATCACCCGCACATCTTCGATCTTCGGACACCGCTCTAACACCACGGGCTGATTTGTCAAAAGGGCCGCCGCCATCATGGGCAGCGCTGCATTTTTGGATCCTTGCACCGCCAGCTCACCTTGAATGGCATGACCGCCCTCTACTTCTATATATTCCATTATCGTCTCCGCCTGCAAATCATAGTCTACTCTATGATATTGCAGAGGGACACACAAGGTTCCTTTATGATGCCGACGTTTTTCTCGTATAACCGGAAATATTCAACACAATACCTACGCTGGCCATCAAAAACAGCATAGAAGAACCACCATAACTGATAAACGGCAGCGAAACGCCGGTCGCCGGAATCGTATTCGTATTTACCGCAATATTCAAAATCGCCTGCACCGCAATCTGTCCTACAATACCCACCGACAAAAGTGCCGTGAATTTATTAGGTGCAAACAAACTGATTTTAATTCCATGCCAAGTAAACATACCAAACAGAAGTGTTACAATGGCTGCTCCAAACAGACCCAACTCTTCACAAATAATGGAAAAGATAATGTCGTTATAGGCCTCGGGAATATAGCCCAGCTTTTGAATACTCTGGCCCAATCCGCGTCCAAACAAACCGCCTGATCCTACCGCATACAAAGACTGAATGGTCTGATACCCTTCATCCTGTGCATACGCAAAGGGATCCAACCAAGCCTGCACACGCTCGGTACGATAAAAGAAATCACTCAAAAAGCCCTGCATGAATTCCGGGAAGCTCTCGATCGGAATCACCATGGGCAGTACTACCAACAGCACCGCTGCCGCTGCAACCGGACCCGCGATCATAAAGAAATGTTTCCAACGGGCGCCGCCCACAAACATAATAATAATACCAATTACCGCAATAATAATACCACTGGATAGATTCTGATATGCAACCAGCAAGGTAGGAATACCCAGTACGATCAGCAAATAAATAAAGGTACGCTTTTCAGTAATATCTTTCTGATGTTCTTCCACCAGCTGCGACATATATAGAGCTACACCGATCTTAGCCAATTCCGCCGGCTGGAAACTCAGCTGTCCCACACCCAGCCATCGAGTAGAACCGTTTACCTCGATACCAATGAATAGTACCGCGACACAACACACGACGGACGCCAGATACGCGACCCTTGCGAACTGCTTCATTATCTTGAGCGGGAACTTCGCTGCAAATATCATAGCGCCAAAGCCAACCACCAACCAGATCAGCTGGCGACGGAACAAATACATCGAGTCACCCATTGTAGTATAGGAATAGTAATAACTGGAACTGGTCACCATAACCAATCCAATAAAGGAAAGCAGTACTACACAGGCAATAATGGTAAAGTCACTCTCTTCCTTTTTGGGCAGAGCAAAACTACTGCCGAAGGAGCGGCGTTCCTTCTTTTCAATGATAGCTCCGCTGCGTCGTCCTCTGGTAGCCTGGCTATTTTTGCTTCCCGACCAACCACTGCGACGGCTTCCGCTCCGGTTACCGGAATTCGTACGCCCGCTGCCTGAACGGCCACCTCTGCTGCGACTATCTTGCTGATGAGCACTCTGCCACTCTTCGCTATCAATATCCTCATAAATCGAGGTGAAAATTGTTTCTCTGGAAGAAGATCTGGAGTTAAAATCGTCTGCACGAAGCGGACGCGAAGATTCTTCTTCATAGCCTTTTTGAGAAGAAGTTCGCTGATTCCACCAACTTTTACCGTTTCTCTTCGCCAAATTCTTCACCTCCTGTTTTATTTCATCATATTCTGTACCAGCGTCCGGAAAATATCTCCCCGCTGTTCATAGCTTTTGAACATGCCCCAGCTGGCACAAGCCGGAGAAAGCAATACACTATCTCCTTCTTTGGCGCTCTGCGCCGCCACCGAAACCGCCTCTTCAAAGGTTTCGGCCATATAAATATTCTCTGCCGGATAGCCATACTTAACAGCACAATCATAAATATCCTGACGCGTCTGACCGAGCAGGATCAATTGGCGCACACGGCCTTCGAACAATTTGCACCAATCATCGTAAGGTGTTCCCTTATCGTAACCGCCGCCGATCAGTACCGTCTGACTTCTCATCGCCAGCAGGCCTTTGATAGCAGCATCCGGATTGGTTGCCTTAGAATCGTTATAATAATTTACACCATTTACGCAGCCCACATCTTCAATTCGATGCGCCACGCCTTTAAACGCATACAGCTGCTCCCGAATGATCTCGGCGGGCACTCCTGCTTTCGCAGCACATGCAATCGCAGCCATAGCATTCTCTTCGTTATGAGGTCCGAAAATCTTCATTTTCGAGATCTCGGCCATACAATAAGCCTCGCCATCCACATCCATCAGAATGCGATCGCCTTCGGTCCACAAGCCACCCTTGGTAGCCGTCGCATGGCTGAAAAATACCACCTGCGGTGCGTTTTCCTGCTCCATAAGCGTCAATCCCTGTCTGCGGCAAAGCTCATCATCGTAGTTCAGCACGCAAACATCCTCGGCCGTCTGATTCTCGTAAACCCGGCACTTGGCTGCTACATAGTTTTCAAAGGTCTTATGGCGATCCAAATGATCAGGCGTAAAATTCAAAATCGCTGACACACGGGGACGAAAGGCTTCAATGGTCTCTAACTGGAAGCTGGACAGTTCGATGGTGACAAAGCCATCTTCTTTCGACTGCTGCGCTACCTCGGTAAAAGGCGTACCAATATTGCCTGCAACCAGTGAATCTGCTTTATACGCCTTCATGATCTCGCCTACCAAAGTGGTGGTGGTCGTTTTACCGTTGGTACCGGTGATACCGATCAAAGGGCTTTTACAAAAGCTATACCCAAGTTCCACTTCACCCCAGATCTTCACACCCAGCTCCTTCGCCTTAACAATAAAAGGCAGGTCCGTAGGCACACCGGGACTCAGAATCATATAATCCAGCTGAGCCAGTTCCTCCGGCTGGGGCTCCCGCCCCAAAATAAAGGCATAGTCTCCGCCTTTCAGCTGCTCCAGCTGATCGACTAAAGCTTCCTCTTTTTTTCCATCATACACCGTGACGTGGGCTCCGCTCTGCAAGCAAAGCTTCGCAGCACTAATGCCGCTTTTCGCCAGACCCACCGCCATGATTTTTTTATTTTTCAAATCCATTCGTTATAAACCTTCTTATATACTAATATCAGATCAACAACAGAGCTGCCAGACACAACATAGCAGTAATGATTGAAAATACTGTTACCACCTTAGTCTCCGGCCAGCCACCCAGTTCAAAATGATGATGAATGGGAGCCATACGGAACAATCTCTTACCGTGGGTTGCTTTAAAATAAGCCACCTGCAGCATAACGGAAACTACTTCCAGCAGATAGATAAAGGCAACAATCACTACGATCAGGGGCATTTCCAGCATAAAGGCCATGGCAGTAACAAAACCACCCAAAGCCAACGAACCGGTATCGCCCATAAACACTTTAGCAGGATGTACATTAAACAACAAAAAGCCCAGCAAGCTGCCCACAGCAGCAGAAGCTACAATCGCCGTATCGCTGCCCAAGCCGCAGGCTACTACCGCAAAGAAAGCAGCAATAATAACTGTAACACTGGTAGCCAAACCATCCAGACCATCGGTGAAGTTACTTCCGTTGCCCACAGCTACCATTTCAAATACAACCAGAGCATAGAAGAGCCAACCCAATTCCAGCTTTGCACCGCCAAAAATATGGAAGGTGATCGCTGTAGAAAAACCGGCCTTATACATGTAAAATGCAAAGGCAGCAGCCACTAAGATCTGCAGAATAAACTTTTGTCCGGGTTTTAATCCTTCATTATGTTTCATAACAACTTTAATAAAGTCATCCAGAAAACCGATCAAACCATAGCCTACAGTTACCAGCAGCACCGGCCAGATTTTAGGAAATTTCCCTGCAAAAAATACACAACCCACAATCAAGCTCAGCATAATGGCAATACCGCCCATAGTGGGGGTACCGGCCTTTTTCTGATGAGATTTGGGACCTTCTTCACGAATATATTGACCAAATTTCAAGCGATGCAGCATCGGAATCAAAATAGGACACAAAATCAGTTCCATAACAAATGCGATCAGCGCCGGAAAAATGGCAGTTTCCATTGTCAGCATGATTTATTTCCTCCAAATATATGTCATTCGTATTTCGCAAGTCTCTCACAAACTTCAGTAAAATGCATGCTGTGAGAAGCCTTGAGCAGTATTATATCATCTTTTTTCAGAATAGTAAAAAGATTTTTTTCCATCTGCTCTACATCTTCAAAATAATAACGCTCCAGATCCTCGCGCTGAGCGGCTGCCTCGTAGATCCAGCGAGCCATGGGGCCACCGCAAACCAGCACCGAAACCCCCGACTCTTTTGCCGCAAAGCGGCCTACCTCTTCGTGTCCGCTCTGCGCATACTCACCCAGTTCAAACATATCGCCCAAAATAGCCACCCTACGCTGCGGCGAAGGAATGCTGTCCATGGCCTGCAGTGCACTGCACATGGAGGTGGGACTGGCATTGTATGTATCATCCAGCAGCAGATACTGTGGTGTGTGAATCACTTCCAAGCGATGAGGAGTAGGTACATAGCCGGCCAGCCCCTTCAGGATCTCCTCTTTGGTCAGACCCATGTGCACCGCCGTCATGATGGCAGGCAGCGCATTGTAGGCCATGTGTCGACCCATGGTATTGAGCACGAATTCGTAGATTTCTCCTCGATAGGCGAGTTTCAGCTGCAGATGGGCCTGAGGTGTCAACGAAAGATCCAGCACTCTGGCATCGTTGTGTTCTTTAAAACCAAAGTACTCCGTGTTCACACTTAAGTGATCCTTCATACCATACAGCAGTGGATCATCGCCATTCAGGAACAGGGTACCACCGGGCTGAATATGAGGCACCAGTTCCAGCTTCGCTTTTAAGATTCCTTCCTGACTGCCCAGAAATTCAATATGTGAAATACCAATATTGGTAATAATTCCATAGTTCGGTTTTGCAATATCAGCTACATAGTCGATCTCGCCCAAATGGTTCATACCCATCTCAATCACCGCCGCCTCGGTATTGTTGTCAAAACTAAAAATCGTCAGCGGTACACCAATATGGTTATTGAAATTCCCCTGCGTCTTTGCCGTATGCAAACCGCCCGAAATAGCTGCCGCCACCATATCTTTGCAGGATGTTTTTCCTACACTACCGGTAACAGCCACACTTTTGAGTCCCAAGCGGGCTTTATAGGATGCAGCGATCCGGCCCATTGCCTTGATCGTATCCTCCACCAAGATCACCGTTTTCCCCTCAGGAATCTCTTCCTCTTTTACATAAGGATTGTCCTTCTGCGCCAGTACCGCTTCCGCACCCAGCTCCCAGGCCTTAGGAATAAACTTGTGGCCATCCATATTTTCACCCACGATCGCCACAAATAAGCTGCCGGGCTGCACTTCGCGGGAATCCCGCACGATCTTATCGATCTCGCCGCAGCCACTACCAAGCACGGTAGCAGCACAATCTTCTATCATTTGCTGAACTAAAATCTTTTCCATACTCATTGTTCTCCGTTTATACGATCACACTGTTTTTATCGATCCCCTGTCGCTAACGATCAGCGAAGGGCCAAGGCTTTTTGTACTTCCTCTCTATCATCCAGATGGGTCTTTTCGCGGCCGATGATTTGATAATCTTCATGACCCTTACCGGCCACCATGACTACATCCTCCGGCTTCGCCATGGCAATCGCCTTAGCGATCGCTTCGCGTCGATCCACAATACGTTCATACTCACAGCCGGTGGGTTTTAAACCCATCTCCACTTCATCAATGATCGCCTCCGGATCTTCGGTACGCGGATTATCGGATGTAATCACACAGTACTGACTCATGCGACCGGCAATTTCACCCATGATCGGTCTCTTTTTATTATCACGATCACCACCACAACCGAACACGGTAATAATACGACCTTTAGCAAATTCTGCTGCGGTTTCCAACACCTTCGCCAAGCCATCCGGTGTATGAGCGTAATCCACAATGGCAGTTACGCCGTCTTCGCCCCTAAACATTTGGAAGCGACCGGGCACCAAAGCCACCTGCACATCCATACTTTCAACGATCTTCTCCGCCGGAACACCAGCCAAATGGCAGGCACTGGCCGCTGCTAATGTGTTGTATACATTAAATTTACCCGGTACCGGATACTGGATCCGTCCCAGCTTTTCTTCTTTATAATACCAATCATAGGAAAGGCCGTTCCCGTCCATCTCCACATTTTCAGCTCGATAATCTCTCTCAGGAGCCAAACCGAAGGTTACAAAAGGACAGGCTTTTGTTTTCAAAATCGTTTCCGCAGCCTCATCATCCCCATTGATCAAACCGATCTCGCTCTGATAAAACAGTTTGCATTTTGCCTGCAAATAGGCCTCCATTGTCTGATGATAATCCAAATGATCCTGAGACAAATTGGTAAACATACCGATCTGGTATTTCACATTCTCCACACGATGCTGATCCAGCGCATGAGAAGAAACTTCCATGACCACCTTCTGCATGCCGGCCTGTTTCATTTCGTCAAACAACGGATACAGATCAAAAGGATACGGAGTCGTATGAGTCGCACTGCGGCGCTCATTTCCGATCCGGTTCTCATTGGTGCCGATCAAGCCGCAGGGCAATTCATTATCCATAAACACATGATGCATCAAGGTGCTGGTAGTCGTCTTACCATTGGTTCCCGTCATACCGATCAGCTGAACTCCCTCCAAGGCCTGACAGTAAAAGTTTGCTGCCATCTGTGCCATAGCCAATCGCACATCCGCTACCAACAGCATGGTCAGTCCCTCCGGCCACTGCTCCGGCTCTTTTTCCATAATAGCCAGCGCAGCACCCTTTTCTCTGGCCATATTCAAAAAGGTCGTACCATCAAACACCAGACCGCTCTCACAGGCAAAGCAGGCACCGGGCGTCACCTTGCGTGAATCGTACACTAACGATGTCACCTCTTCCTCCAAGCCTTTTTGCAGTACCTTATATTCGATTCGATCCATTAATTTGTCAATTTTCATCGGTATTTTCTCCTTCCTCATTCTGCTCCGCCTCGATTCCCAAATAAGGCAGGGCATTTTCCAAAAACTCCTTCACGATCGGTGCACATACTGTACCGCCGTAATAGATTCCTTTCGGCTCATCCACAATACAAAGCACCATGATCTGCGGATCCTCCGCCGGGGCAAAGCCCAAAAATGACGAAATATACTTGTGAGCACTTCGGGGCAATTTCTGGCTGGTGGCAGTTTTACCACCGATGCTGTATCCCGGAATAGACGCCTTATTACCGCCGCCTTCCGACACCACCGACTCAAGCAAAGTCCGCATAGTATCCGATGTTTGTTCCGAAATCACACCTTCTTGTATATCATAGGATAATGTTTTTAACACATTTCCTTCACTGTCTAAAATACTCTGTCCAAAATGGGGCGTTACCAGATTTCCTCCATTCACAATGGCGGCTCCGCACCGAAGCAACTGTATCGGTGTAATGGTCAAGGACTGTCCAAATCCCATGGTAGCCAGTTCCACAGGACCCACCTTATCAGGCGTATACATGATCCCCTTCGCTTCACCGGGTACATCGATCCCCGTTTTTCGGTCAAATTCATATAGCTTTAAATATTGATAAAACTTGTCGGTGCCTAGGCGCAAAGCCAACGTCATAAACACCGGATTACAGGACTGCTGAATGCCTTGACGAAATGTTAAACTACCATGTCCTGTTGTTTTATGACATCGGATCCTGCGATCCGATACCACCAAACTGCCTCCGCAATGAAAGCCTTCCTCCACCGACACCAGACCTTCTTCCAAAGCCGCCGAAGCAGTGACGATCTTAAAGGTGGAACCCGGTTCATAGGTATCGTTAATGCACCAGTTACGCCACATTTGGTTCAGCTCTTCCATTTGTTGGCTTTCATCCATCGAAGCCCACCGGCCTGCCAAACTTTCATCCTGTATGGTAAAAGGATCATTTAAATCATAACTAGGATAAAGCGCCATGGCATAGATCTCACCATTTTGCGGGTTCATGGCAATCAGCGCACCTTTTTTTGCATTTTTTTGTATGACTGTCTTTTCAATCAACTGCTCCGCATATCGCTGCAGCTTTACATCCAAGGTAGTCCGAAGATGATGTCCCTCGGCTCCTTGTTCCAGCTGTTCTCCTGCGCCTTCCAAGGTAACACCTCGGGCATCGGTCAGGCTAAGGATTCGGCCATCCAAACCTTGCAGATATCGATCGTAGGCTACTTCTAATCCCACCACGCCTTGGTTGTCAGAACCAACAAAACCGATGGTTTGAGCCGCCAGGCTCCCATATGGATAGTACCTGTCAAAATTTTCGTCGATTATCACACCGGGCAGCTTTGCCGCGCGGATCTGCTTAGCCTGTTCGTTGCTGACCTGATTTTGAATGATCTGAAGCGCTACCTTTTTTTGAACCTTTTGCATCACCTTTTCATAATCCAGTGCCAAAACTTCAGATAGGATCCGGGCTGTATTTTCCTCGTCTTCAATTTGGTTGTGTACCACACTGACGCGGCAGATCGAGCCGCTGGTGGCCAGCACCGTACCGTTTCGATCCAAAATATCGCCGCGGACCGCTTCCAATGTGCGTTCTCTGTTATGCAGTTCGTCCGCCAGCTCCCCCAAATAGGCGCCGCGGACGAGTTGTATATAGGCCGTTCGAAGAACAAGTCCTGCTAAAACGGTCACCAGGATCGCTAGCAGGACCCTCATTCGGCCTCGATAAATTCCATTTACATAATGATTGACCATTGTGCATACCCTCCTTGTAAAAGGTATGCATAGTCAAAAGCCGCTTATGACAGTTTATTCTGTCGCCCCGGCGTCTTCGCCTCCGTCACCGGTTTCATCATTGCCGGTTTCATCGCTGCTTGTTTCGCCTGCGGTATCCTCATCGGTTCCTGTATCCTCTACAGTTCCCTCATCTCCACCGCCTTCATCAGAGCCTTCCTCTTCGGACCAATCTTCTTCCTCAGACCAATCTTCTTCGGAATCTTCCTCCGAGGTATCTTCTCTGTCATCGTTAGTGTTAGCATTACTCAAATCGATGTCATTTCCTGCGTTAGGAGACGGAATATCCTGATGCAGGCTACTATCGGGATACAGACCTAGTGCAGGTAAGATCTTTTCAAACATCTGAGATGCCAGTTCCGCCGTATCATGGCTGCTTCCGCCATCGGCTTCGTCCAGGATTACCAAAAGTACTACTTCCGGATCAGCAACAGGAGTATAACCAATAAAGGATACAACATAACGGTCTTCGGTTACATTACCCTCTTCATCGTACTTCTGTGCTGTACCAGTCTTACCACCGATCTCGTAACCGGCTACCTGCGCTTCCTGACCGGTACCGGCCATAACGGTAGCATACATGTATTCACGCATCAATCGGGATACATCTTCCGAAATCGGATGACGCAGCACCGTCTTAGACTGACTCATAATGATATCGCCATTGGTATCGGTAATCTGGCTCACTACATAAGGTTCCAAATATTCACCGCCGTTGATTACAGAAGAAAAGGCAGTGATCAGCTGGATCGGGGTTACTTTAAATCCCTGACCGAAGGCTGTAGTCGCCTTCTGATATGCATACATGGCACTATAGGGAAGATCTTTTGCGATTGCTTCATCCGGATCCATGTAGATCAGGGTATCGGAGTCACCGCCTTCACCCACCAGATCAATACCGGTCAGCTGTCCCAGACCAAAGGCTTCCTGATACTGCAGCCATTTTCTTACTGTCAGCTTTTCACTCAGCTTAGTCATACCAACGTTACAAGAGTTCTTAATGATCTCACCTAAGGTTTGAGTTCCATGTACCGCACCACCTGCGCAGCGTACACCGATATCTTCATCGCTGGCCGACATATCACTCAAATCGTAATAACCGGTGCAGACCAGTGTATCATCTTCACCAATAACTGCCTCATTCATAGCAGCAGAAGCGAAAATAGGCTTGAATGTCGAACCCGGGTCATATGCCAAAGTGATTGCATAGTTTGTCCAAACACTACTGGTATAGTCGGGCGCCTTTTCATCATGGGTCTTTTTATATTTTTGAGAAATTCCAATAATCTCTTCCGGATTGTTTAGATTAAAGGTGGGAGCCACAGCCAGACCGTAGATTTCTCCGGTCTTGGGATTCATACAGATCGCACAACCATTGATGGCATTTTTGTTGATCAGACCCTGCTGCAGCACTTCTTCCATATAGTATTGCACCTTGGTATCAATGGTCAGAGTCAGGTTTTTACCATCCTCTGCCGCAATGTACTCTTCCACAAAGCTATTGCCGGTGCTGGCGACCACCATTTTGCGTCCTTCCACACCGCTTAGATACTCATCATAATATTGTTCTACACCGTAGCTGCCGTTAAAGCCTACCACATGGGCTGCCAAAGAATCATTGACATACTGACGATCTTCAGCTTCCTCAAACCAAACACCCACCACCTTATCTTTGTCAATGGCTGCCTGGATCTCCTCCATTTGAGCTACCGAAATACCTTCGCCCTCCTCTAGCTTCAGGTATCGGTACTCCTTGTATTCATCGGTCATATATTGACGAATAATATTCTCATCCTGTAAGCCCAAAGTCTGCATAAGCTGTTCAATAGTGCTCACCTGATCCGATTGTTTTGCTTCGATCAGCACCTGACAGTCTAGAATTACGTTATATACTCGCGCACTCTCTGCCAGCATATTGCCGTTTCGATCACTAATACTACCGCGCAGCGCCGGAATCACCACATCGGTGGATTCCACCTGCTGTTTTTCCGCCATTGTTTGATATTCCTCGCCATGCACAGCTTTAATATATGCTACACGGATCAACACAAAGGCAAGCATTGCCATAGCTAAAAACAAAAAGAAGATGGTTCGACCTACACTTTTTGTGATCACATATCTTTGTTTCTTTTTAGGCGCCATAATTTCCCTCACTTTCCAACTGCATACAATGTTCAAACTTTTCCACCAAAGGCGATATTTTCTAAAAATACCTATATATGGATATGGCTGACAAAGCGTCGTTAACGCCCTGTCAGCCGTATATTTTTATATTATCCGAACCAATGAAAATTTACTTTACTTTCACTGACTTCTTTAACGGGCAGATTACTGATGGTATAACTATTATCAGGCACCTCAACCAGAATCGTGGTCTTGTTGTCTGCCTCCACCATGCCCAATGTTCCTGTTGCGTAGGTGTATAACTCGGTCATATTCATGTGCTCCGTCACAATTTCACGAGCCACCGCATTCGCATCCTGTGCCTCACGCAGCTGCACTTTCAGATCAGCGATCTTAGACTCCTGACTAAACACCTGAACATACATCAGTACTACGGCCAAGCAACCGGCCATAACCAAACCTGCACTCAGGAAAAAGCTAAATTTACTTTTGATTCGTACCATGTTTTCTACCTTTCGAACCTGTCCCTTAGATTTTTGAACCGGCTTTTTATTTTTTCTCTTTTTTATGGCCGGTCTATCGGACACGTCTTCCTGGTAATCCACCTCTAACGCCAGACTGCCCTGAGTAGAGGGTTGAAAACGATAGTCGGTACTATCTTCATAATCTTCGAAAAAATCTTTTGCAGAAAAACGATCTTTTTGCTGCATTTGTTTTGGCATTTGATAATTCCTCCATGGTATCAGATCCCATGGCCATCGGTCTATTTTTGCAAACACTGGATGCTATGAAAAGTCTCCTCCACTCTTGCGATAGCCGTTTACAATTTTTCTAATATACGAAGTTTTGCGCTGCGCGCTCTGGGGTTGAACTCCAGTTCTTCCTCCGAAGGCAAAATGGGTTTTCGGGTAATCACCCGGATACTCGGTTTCTTGCCACATACACACACCGGAAATTCCGGCGGGCAGGTGCAAGGATGTTCCAATCGATGAAATGTTTGCTTAACGATTCGATCTTCCAATGAATGGAAGGTGATGATGCAGAGACGTCCGCCCGGTGCGAGCAGTCCTGCCATATCTTCGATCGCCTGTTCCAAAATACCAAGCTCATTATTGACAGCAATACGCAGTGCCTGAAATGTACGCTTAGCAGGATGAGGACCATCCTTGCGCGCTCCCTTCGGCACCGCCTTCTTGATCACTTCCACCAGTTCACCGGTGGTTTCGATCGGCTTTATTTTTCTTTCTGCCACGATAAACTGCGCAATCCGAGTAGCCCAGCGCTCTTCACCATAATCTTTGATGATATTCGCCAGTTCTTTCTCGGAATATTCAGCTATCATTCGCTTGGCTGTCATGGGGTTTCTCTGGTCCATTCTCATGTCCAGCTCAGCATCATGCATATAAGAGAAGCCACGCTCCCCTGTATCCAGCTGATAGGATGATACCCCAATATCTAGTAGTATACCATCAACTGCCACAATATGCAAGTCTTTCATGATGGAAATAATGTTGGAAAAATTATCCCGCACCAGCTGAGCTTTTTCTTTATATGGTTCCAGCTTGGCGCGGCCATTTTCTACAGCATCTTGATCCTGATCGATACCAATGAATCGGCCGTTCCCGTTTAATCGGCTTATGACTTCCATGGCATGACCACCTCCACCGAATGTCCCGTCAACATACGTACCGGAGGATTTAATCTGAAGCCCTTCTATACACTCATTCTTTAAGACAGATACATGCTTAAATTCCACGTTCTCACCCTCGATTTAATTAGATCCCGCTAGCTCTTAAACCTTCAGCCAGCTTGCTTGACTTAAAGAATTCGACATCTTCATTATAGGCTTCCCACTTATCGCGGTTCCAGATTTCAATGTGGTCATCTTGGCCTGCCAGCACAATGTCTTTATCAAGGCCGGCATGTTCCCGAAGTTCCGCAGCGATCATAACACGTCCCTGTTTATCTGCAGACGTATCCTGAACGCGGGAATAAAACTTACGATAGAGCTTACGAGTTTCGAAATCGCTGGCCGCCATCTGACGCAGCTTGTCACATAGGGCACGAAAATCTTCTTCAGCGTAGACGCACAGGCACTTTTCTTCTTCTTGGCCCCACAGATCAATGGTAATGTAAAAAGTACTGCCCAGCTGTTCACGATACTTAGAGGGCATAATAATACGACCCTTATCGTCCACACTATGGCGGTATTCACCAAAGAACATGCGTCTCACCTCCACTCCTTTTTGCTCCAAATCGCTCCATTTCCTACCACTTGTCCACCATTTTACCACACCAACGCCCCCTTTACAAGGCTTTTTTCAAATTTTTGCGATTTTTTTACAACTCACAAGACCTCCTCAGCCCGCATTTTTCCTGCAAAAAATTGACTCCGGCGTCTCTTTGTGGTAGAATAATTATAATTTTTCAGCGTTTTGCTATATCTGGGTTTTGATTTTCAAAACCACCGCTATATATAGAAAGGAAAATTTTTTCATGATCAAAATTGTTATGCATGGCTGCTGCGGTCGTATGGGTCGTATCATCACCGATCTCGCTGCCGAAGATACTCGTTTTACCATCGTTGCCGGAGTTGACACCCGCCCCGCCGATGATTTAGGCTATCCCGTATATGCTACCCTCGCCGAAGTTGACGAAGAATACGATGTCGTCATCGACTTCAGTACCGCTTCCGTAGTTCCGTCCCTTTTGGAAACCTGCGCAAAAGCGCAAAAACCTCTGGTACTTTGTACCACCGGTTTGGACAGCGAGACCGAAGCCAAGGTGCGCGAGACCGCCGGCATCATTCCGGTTTTCTTCTCCGCCAACATGTCCTTGGGTATTAACCTGTTGATCGAACTGTGCCAGAAAGCGGCTTCCATTTTGGCCCCCGCCGGTTTTGATATCGAGATCAATGAACGTCACCATAACCGCAAGATCGACGCTCCCAGCGGCACCGCCCTTTCCATCGGCCGCTCCTTAATCGAAACTCTGGGTGGCGACTATCACATGACCACCGACCGCTGTGATAAACGTCAGGCTCGCGATCCCCACGAGATCGGCATGACCGCCATGCGCGGCGGCACCATTGTGGGAGAGCACACCGTACTCTTCGCCGGCCACGATGAACTGTTTGAGATCAAACATAACGCCCTGAGCCGCGAAGTTTTCGGTAACGGTGCACTGAATGCAGCTGCCTTCTTGGCAGGGAAAGCTGCCGGAATGTATAGCATGAAGGATTTATTGGCAGAATAAAACTGAAGTGCATGAAATCATTCAGTTTTCAAAAAAGACATGCACTTTTTCCCACATCGTGAGGATGCGAAAAAGCTTCTGGTGAAAAAAACATGCACTAGGTGATGAGAAATTACCAAAAATTAGAAATAAAGCAAAAAATAAGAGGATGCAAATGCCTTAAATCGGCATTTTGCGTCCTCTTTTCACTGTCTGAGTGCATGTGTAGCAATCAAACAAGGAATCTACATCCTCTTGTTCTCATCATGAAGAGAATGAATTTTTAATCTCAAGGATGCAGACGTGCACTCGAAATTATAAAAAGTGCATGTTCTAGGTAATCTATCGGATTTCGCATGCACTCATTAAATCAAATCCATCGTTTTAGATAGGACTCCTTTTTCAATGTCATGCAAATTGATCGTCGCATCAACTTTAACAAGACAATCCCTTCACCATTTCTGCAAATTCCACACTTGCACTTCCACAAACTCTCCCGCTTCCTGTTTGTGTTTTACCAAAGCCTCCAGACTTCCATAATTACTTATAGCGTAGTCATTCAACTCATCCTTTGTATATACCCTTCTTTCCGATCCACTCACATAGATCTTCATACTGTCATCCAAGGTAATGGAAATATCCTGCGGATCCAGGTTTTCCCACTCCAAAACGATTCGGCCGGCATTAGCTCCAAAATTCTTTTCCAATTCCGCACTCTCACCCAGGACAAAGTATCTTGGATATCGTGTCTGTGGATTTCCGCCTTTGGCGGTAAAACTTTCCAGCAGCCATTCTTCGGTTTCTCTGCGTGCATTCACATACCACTCCAGATTTCGAAATCGTCCAAAGGCCTTGCCGCTTTGAAGACTGAGCCGCTCTGCAAGTTCCGCCGAAAGTTCTTCGGTAATCGAACGAAGCGGCATAAACGCTTCGTTATAATAATGAACAACTTTCATATGATCAGCCCAGCAGCCCCTCCAGATACTCCGCGATTCCATCTTCATTATTGGTTCCGATCACGATATCAGCAACCTCTTTCACTTCCGGCAGGGCATTGCCCATGGCCACTCCGGTACCGCAAAGTTTGATCATACCGATATCCACCAGATCATCACCAAAGGCAGTCACTTCCGCCAGTTCAAATCCAAAATGGCGGCATACTTGCCGAATGGCATCCTCCTTGCCCTTACCTTTTTTCAAAACCAGATGCCAGTCGTTACCGACAAACTTAGTGATCTCACAATCTGGGAACCGCTCCTGCATTTTTACGCGGTCTGCCGGATCATGGATCTCGATGCAAAGCTTAATTCCCTTTCCGTCAAAATCAGTATAATCAGTGTAAGTGGTATCGCCCCAGGTAGGATCCGCAATATTAGGATCCACGGAATAGTTCCAATAATAGGTATCTCTGGTATCCACTGTGATCTCCACAGAAGGACCGCAAATTTCCCGGGCACCCTTGATCAGTTCCCGGGTCTCCTCCTCTGTGAATTCAACCACGTAAATATACTCATCCTCATTCTTAACCAAAGCACCGCTGCAAGCGATCACCAGATCCGGCTTCAAGTTGTCCACAAAGGGCACAATATTCTTCTCGCCACGAACCGTAGAAATTGCAACCAGCGTTCCCTGTTCACGAAATTTACGGATCGCCTCGTGGGTTCGGGGCGAAATAGTTTTATCGCTGCGCAGCAGCGTTCCATCTAAATCAAATATCAAAAGCTTCGGCAACATCTTAATTTCCCTCTTCCTCAATTTTTCTTTTTGTCCATTCATCAATGCAAGCTTTCAGCTCACGGGTGTACCGCGAAAACTGCATCTCCTCTACACCATAGGTCAACTGCAGGTCATATTCTAACGGTAACCAGGAGGCAATATCTGCCTCATTATGTTGGATCACCGCTTCCATCTTATCCAGCGCCTTATACAGCTTCGCCTCTTCGGTTTTCAATGCGTTCATTTCAGAAAGCAATGCGAAGAACTGTTCCTTCTGCGAATCCGGAAAGCCCTCCACCCATTTTTCAAAGGCTGCGTCTTCCTTTTCCGCATCAGCGGAGGTTTTATTAAAGGTAGCAATATCACCGGTGAAAGCCTCGCCAAGGTCGTGGATCAAACACATTTTGATCACCTTGTTCATATCCAGCTGCGGGTATTCATCCTCCAGCAGCATCGCCATCAGAGCCAGTCGCCAACTATGCTCGGCTACACTTTCGCGACGGCCGGAACTGGTGTCCGAATGACGGGTGTTGCACTTGAGCCGTTCGGCTACGTGTAGAATCGACAGTAATTCCTTTGGATCCATCTCGTTCCTTTCTATAACGATAAAGCTCTTTTACGACCTCATTCAAAGCCGAAAAAGAGCCTTATTTCTCTTATTTTCTCTTCAGCAACCGACCATAAGCTCCGCTAGTCTTGCGGCTTGCAGCCGCCGCCACTTCACCGCCGATCAGGGTATAGGCAATTCCTTCTGCCAGCTGTTTCGACTTGGTAAAGGTCGCCATATCACGCACAGCAGCAGGATCAAAAATATTGATATCCGCTGCATAGCCTTCCTTCAAATAACCACGATCTAGCAGGCCAACTCTCTCTGCAGGCATAGCCGTCATCTTGCGGATCGCCTGTTCCATGGTCATCAGGCCGCGCTCCAGTACATATTCACGAATGATCTTAGGGAAGGAACCATATAGACGCGGATGCGGATTATCGCCGCCGCCATACAAGCTATCGGAGATCACCGCCGCATAGGGCAACAACATAACTCGGTCCACATCCTCCGGGCTCATACTCATCAGAATACCGCCCACCTTGCCATCCTCTTCTGCGATCAGCTGACCGATCCACTCACAGGGATCCATTCCCAGCTCATCGGCGATCTGCGCTACGCTCTTACCGGAACAAAAGGCGTTTTTCTCTAAAGTTACACTTCCAATAATAATACGGTCCCAGCCAATGCTTTCCACCATATTATCCCAGCCGGGCTGCTTCTTGTAAATTTCAGAGCGCAGGTGCGCCGCACCCTCGGGCGTACCCAAATACGAAAGGGGCTTTCCCTCGGTTACACAGGGTGGAATCAAGGTCATCACCGTGGTAGCACCGCCGGTGTACGGATACACATCCACCGTTACTTTTTGGCCGTCAGCCTGAGCCGCCTCGATTTTTTCAATGGCATGACCCAGCGCATGGCCCCAGTTCTGCAGGCCCACTGCCTTAAAGTGACTGATATTCAGCGGCACTTCAGCCGCACGACAGATTTCCAAAATCTCATCCACCGAAGAAAGCAGACTATCGCCTTCGCCGCGCACATGGCAGCTCACCATGCCGCCATAGCGTCCGCACTCAGCGGCCATAGCAGCCAGATCTTTCTGGGATAAATAGCACTCCGGTGTGTACATGATACCAAAGGACATACCTAAGGCACCGGCCTCCATGGCATCCTTTATGTAGCCCACAGCCTTTTCCCGCTCCTCGGGAGTAAAGCTGCGAGACTCGTAACCCATGGCCGCCGTAGCACAGGCTCCGGCTCCCACTAAAGTTGCCACATTCAAAGGCAGCTCACGTCCATCCAAAGCTGCCATATAATCCGACATCAAATGCAACGTGTTATCTTCCGGCATCTTACCCAGACAGGGCTCAATATAGGAAAACTGCTCAGCCATACGCTCCGGCGCATTCGGCACCGGCGCCAAGCCGCAATTACCGGCCACCGCCGTGGTAATGCCCTGTGCCAATTCCAGCCGGCCAAACTCAGGGTCATGCAGCACCGCCACATCATGATGACGATGAATGTCCACAAAACCCGGCGTCACCGCCATACCCTTGGCGTCGATCACTTCACCGCCGATAGCCTCTTCCGTCGCCTCACAGGCTCCTTCAAACACCTTCACGATCCGGCCGTCTTCGATTTCCAGACCGCCTATAAAGGGCTCTCTGCCACTGCCATCATAAATCAAACCGTTTACGATTTTGCGGATCATTACTCCTGCACACCTTCCTCAGCAGCACCCTTCACAGCCTCGATCACAGCAGCATCCTCAGCCTTATGGGTCCCTTTGAATTTATCGATCAGATCCGGCACCATATCCAACACCTTGGTAATAGTATCCTGCTGCTTAATGTTCACCAAACGGGTCTGGCCGTCTTTGATCACCAACACTGCGCTGGGAGACATTTTCGCGGTTACACCACCGCCAACGCCGCCGGATTTTTCCTTATCGCGGGCACCGGCACCAGCTCCCATGCTTACATCCACCAAAGGCAGAATAATTGTATTATCAATATGAATTGCCTCACCCACCACAGTCTTAGTGGATACAAAACCTTCCATCTGAGCAATCAGATCTTTCAAAGCGTCTTTTGCAGTTGCCATAATCAAATCTCCTTTAGATTAATTTTGCTTCAAATTCTTTTTAACAGATAACACATATCGTATCAGCCTGCGAATGTGCGCATTGAGCAGCGCACGAATCACCGGCCACAAAAAACTTCCCACACTAAAGCGGCCCTTACAAACCGCTGTCACATCAAGCACCGACTCTTCAAACTCCGCCTCCAACACAAACTTGCGGCGACGCGTTGTCTTTGGAAACAACACCGGAGTGAGCGCATAATAATACATCAAAATCTGTCCCGTAGTTGCCGGATCCTTCATGCCGATCCGCAGCTTCACATCATACTTCTTCGGCAGCGGCGCCTTCAAAATGCCGCCCATCATTTGCTTGATCGCAGCCACGGTTTCTTCTTTTTGAGGATAACCTTCCCAGATCGCCTTCACTTGGTCCCATCGATCCAGTAGTCCCCGAACCTTCGTCGGGATCGCTCGAATCGCGTCCACAACACCGCGAACCTTACCCACGATCTTTTCAAAGAATCGTCGGATCTTCCAGCACACATCGGTGATCTTACGCCGCAAACTCTTCTTCGGCTTGTCCTCCTGCACCTCAGGCTCCCGCGGCAAGGTCACTGTTTCCGGCGCAGCCGGAATTTCTTTCTGACCCTCATCCTTCAGAAGGTCTTCATCCGCGGCAATCGGTTCGCTTTGCGGCTCCTGCAGCATCACAGTCGCCGGCTCTTCCTGCGGGATACTCTCCGTTTTTTCCGCCTGCGGCGGTTCCTGCAGCGGCACAACCGCGGGTGTCTGCGATGGCTTTGTCTTTTTGTGCTTTGATTTTTTCTTTTCTTTTTTAGGCAGCGGATAGGACGCTGCAATCACTTTGGGGCCGATCTTGACCGTCCACCGAATTTCCTTTCCCTTTTGTGTTAACCGGAAGGAAATCAAATGCAATAACCAGCTGATTCGTGCCTCCCCCTCCATTGCTTCCGCTTGCTTAGTCCACTTGATTTTGTACCGAAGCGGCGTCAGCAGCACGATAAGGAGCAGGACTAAGATCAGACCGATCAGCCCAAGTATGATCAGAAGGATCCATTTGATGATTCCTCCCAGTATGGCGAATACTACGCCCATGGTCCCCTCCTTTTATATGTCGCCTGCCAATCCGGCAGGTTGGGTCATTATTTATTGATATAGATCGCGAATCTGCGTTTTGATGTCTTTCATCTGCGGATCGCGGCGGTATACTTCCATCATAATAGATTGTACCCGTTCCAAGGCCGCTTCATACGTATCGGTATTAGCGATCAACACATAGCCGCCTTCCATGTCCTCGGCTTTTTTCAGCTGCGTTGCCTCGAAGATCTCCAGCGGATTCGGATGTGCCGGATGGCGGCAGATCCAGTAGCCTTCCTGTTTAAATTCCATGGCTCACGGCCTCAAATTAAATTTCTTTACCGCAGCTTACACACTTGGTGGCTTCGGGATGGTTGCCCACTTTGCAGTAGGGGCAAAACTTTAATACGAAATAGCCATTGGCATCCTTTTCAGGCTGCGGCTGTTCTTCTTCCTTTTCTTCTTCCGGTACTTCAGTGGCTTCCACATCCACCACCGTTTCATCGGCAGGTTTCTTCACGTCTTCTTTATCTTTCTGTAATTTAGCAATCAGTTCTTCCTGAATACGCACCTGATTGCAGGCTGCTTCCACAATGGAATCATCACGATTCAAATTTCCATTTTCAATTTGATACATGATGCGGCCCAGAGCACGGTACGCTTTGTCCATTTCCTGCTCAGCCTTTTTGATTTCCAGCTCGATCTTTACAGTGGATGCAGTTTTCTTGGTCTTTTCGCTCACTGCCTCAGCCAGTTCCTTCGCGCCCTTCACGAACATATCCACATATTCTTTATAATCTCTCATGATGAATCCTCCTGCTAAGTATTCCAACGCCATACTGCCTATGCAGCCCATCTACCAAACTCCAGATCAACGTCCTGCTGCATATGCACATATTTTCACATATTATACCACAATCACATATATTAAATCAAACTTTATTAAATAGGAGATCAACAATTCCATGAAAAAATTGATTCCATCTGTACTCGCAGCCTGCCTCTGTATCACCACCCTGATCGGCTGCAGCAAACAAGAAGATACAACGCTCACCAAGGTCACCCTCAGCGAAGTAGTGCATTCCATTTTTTATGCACCCCAGTATGCAGCCATCGAACTGGGCTTCTTCGAAGAAGAAGGCATCGACCTTCAGGTAGATGTAGGCAACGGTGCCGACAAATGCATGACCGCCCTGCTTTCCGGGAACGCCGATATCGCCCTCTGCGGCACCGAAGCCGCTCTGTATATCCACGCCGAAGGGCGTGAGGATGTACCCAAAGTTTTTGCTCAGCTTACCCAGCGGGCCGGCAACTTTTTGGTAGGACGCGAGCCCGATCCCGATTTCACCTGGGATGATATTCGCGGCACTACCATCATTGGTGGTCGTCAGGGCGGCATGCCCCAGATGGTTTTGGAATATATCCTCCATCAAAATGGCATCGAAATGGGAACCGACGTAGAAGTCATCACCAACCTCGATCTCTCTGCCACCGCCAGTGCCTTTGCCGCCGGTACCGGCGACTATACCACCGAATTCGAACCCGGTGCCAGCACCCTGGAACTGGCCGGTCAGGGTCATGTGGTCGCTTCCCTAGGCGTCGACAGCGGCTATGTCCCCTATACTGTATATATGACCACTTCCTCCCTCATCGAGGAAAATCCCGAGCTCATTCAAGGCTTCACCAATGCTATCTACAAGGGATTGCTTTGGTGCCAAGAGCATAGCAGCGCCGAAATCGCCGAAGTGATCCATCCCCAGTTTTCAGAAACCGATCTGTCAACCTTAACCACCATCATCGAACGATATCGTTCACAAAACACCTGGATCGACCACCCCCTTATGAAAGAACCCTCTTTGGATCTTATCCAGGATATTTTACAGCTCTCCGGCACTTTAGAAGAACGCATTCCCTATGAAGATGCAGTAGTCACCACCTTCGCCCAAAATGCCGCTGCCAAATAATCCCGGGCCCGTCTCCGCGAGCAGAAAGGAGGGAAAACCATGGACCCACTTCTACAAATTCAAAGTCTTTCCCTCTCCTACCATCAGAAAAACGGCGAGACCCGCGCCCTCAGGGACATCAACCTCACCGTAAAAAAAGGACAGTTCATCAGCATCCTCGGCCCTTCCGGCTGCGGCAAATCTACGCTGCTTTCTGCCATCGCAGGCCTCGATCATCCTTCCGAGGGTACCATCACCTTAAACTCACCCGCCAAAGCAGTGGGTTATATGTTTCAGCACGACCTGCTACTCGAATGGCGCAGCGTTCTGCAAAACGCCTGCTTAGGATTGGAAGTGCGCGGAGCGCTAAACGACGATACCAAAGCCTATGTCATGGTATTGCTCAACGCCTATGGATTAGGAAGCTTTATGAATCACAAGCCCTCCCAACTTTCCGGCGGGATGCGGCAGCGCGTCGCTCTGGTACGCACCTTAGCACTCAAGCCTGAGCTTCTTCTATTAGATGAACCCTACTCCGCTTTGGACTATCAGACTCGCCTCACTGTAGCCGATGAGATCTGGCGCATTTTGCGAGCCTCAGGCAAAACGGCCCTTTTGGTAACCCACGACATTTCCGAAGCCATCAGCCTTGGCGATCGGGTGGTGATTCTTTCCCGTAGACCGGGGCATATTATAAAAGACATTCCCATCGACCTGGGCAGCGACCGCACACCATTAGCCTGTCGCTCTCTGCCCGCCTTTCAAAACTATTTTCAAACTATTTGGGAGGTGATGCAGCATGCCTGAAGATAAAAAAAAGAAAAAGAAACCCTCAGCTGCCCAAAGTGCCTACCTGAAGTCACTGACGCAGCACCGCAGAATGATCCTACTGGCTCGCTTTGGTATTTTGGTAGTTTTTCTGCTGCTTTGGGAGGTGTCTTCCCGCCTTAGCTGGATCGACTCCTTCATCTTTTCTTCTCCCTCCTCGTTGGTGCAAACCACGGGCGAATTACTCATGAACCGAGATCTGGTATACCATATTTCACTGACTTTAGGTGAAACACTCATCAGTTTCTTTATCAGCACCTTGCTGGGTATTATGCTGGCCATAATACTCTGGTGGTTTCCTTCTTTATACGAAGCCACCGAACCCTATTGGGTAGCTCTCAATAGCTTACCTAAATCCGCCCTGGCTCCCATCTTGATCGTGTGGTTCGGCAACACCATTCGCACCACCATCATTACGTCCATTATGCTGACCATCGTTGTCACAGTGCTGACGGTGCTCGTGGGTTTTCAGGAGTCGGAGGGCGATCAAGCACGGCTGATTTACGCCTTGGGCGGAAACAAAAAACAAGTGATGACCAAGGTCTTGCTACCGGGCAACATTCCGGTGATTATGAACGTGCTGCGGGTGAATATTGGACTCAGCCTGATTGGTGTGATCATTGGTGAGTTTTTGTCCGCTAAGGCAGGACTCGGCTATTTGATCATTTATGGCAGCCAAATTTTCAAGATGGATTGGGTGCTGCTGTCCATTGTGTTGTTGTGCTTGCTTGCCGCAGGCCTGTATGGTTTACTTGGTGTACTTGGTCGAAGGATTTCGCAAAAGTTCAATTAATAAAAAAGGCCCCACCGATTATCCAAATCGGCAGGGCCTTTTGAGGCGCTTCATGATAAGCACCCGATAGCGATCTTATACGTACTTTGCCTTGCGGCACGAACTTTAGAACGGATCGGTCTTATATGAAATCGGAGCTCGGCTGTTGAATTATTCAACAACTACAACGTTAGCTGCACGCATTTTAGCGGGGTTTTTGGGATCTGCTTCGATGTCGAAAGTTACTTTCTGACCTTCGTTCAGAGTCTTGAAACCTTCAGCCTGGATAGCGGAAAAATGTACAAATACATCATCGCCGCCTTCGTTGTTAGCGATAAAGCCAAAGCCTTTCTCCGGATTAAACCATTTAACTGTACCCTGATTCATGCTAGGTACCTCCTGTAAAAATAATTCAGTATGCAAAAAATCACATACTTTTGTAAATCATCTGCACCAAATGACTTACAAAAACATGTGATTTCATTGGATGTTCCTTACAAATCCACAATATCATACAAAAGAATGAGTGTCAAGGTATTTTTGTAAAATTCAGGAGCCGCACTTCCACAATTTCCCTATTGACAGAACGTATTTTCTATTATATAGTATCAATACACGAACGTATATTCTATTTTATCGAACAGGAGTTTCCGCATGGACATATTGGATAAACTCAAAATCCTTACCGACGCTGCTAAATATGATGTTGCCTGCACCTCCAGCGGCAACGATCGTTCCAACGATGGACAAGGTCTGGGCAGCGCAGTCGGCTGCGGTATTTGCCACACTTTCGCGGCCGATGGTCGTTGCGTTTCCCTTTTAAAAGTCCTCATGACCAATTATTGTGTATATGACTGTAAATACTGTGTGAATCGTAAAAGCAACGACACCCGCCGCACTGCTTTTACTCCCCGTGAGTTAGCCGATCTGACCATCGCCTTCTATCGCCGCAACTACATAGAAGGTCTATTTTTAAGCTCCGGTGTGATCCAAAACCCCAACTACACCTGCGAGCGCATGATCAAAGCACTTTCCATTCTGCGCTATGAATATCACTTTCAGGGTTATATCCATGCCAAGGCCATTCCCGGTGCCGATCCAAAGCTAATTACCCAGTTAGGCCTTTTGGCCGATCGTATGAGCTGCAATATTGAGCTCCCTTCCCAGGAAAGTTTAGCCCGTTTGGCGCCGGATAAAACAAAGACCTCCATATTGAAACCCATGGCCCTGATTCGGGACAAGCAGCAGGAAAGCAAAGCTGAAATCGTCCGCTATCAACATGCCCCCACCTTTGCCCCCGCCGGTCAAAGCACCCAAATGATCGTAGGTGCTTCTCCGGAAACCGACTACCAAATTTTAAAACTGACAGAAGGGTTGTATCAAAAGTATCAACTGAAACGGGTCTTTTTTTCCGCCTATACCCCCGTGGTAGAAAACCCCTTACTTCCGGCTTTGAACACCAAACCACCGTTGCTGCGGGAACACCGGCTCTATCAGGCAGATTGGCTGCTGCGATTTTATCATTTTGAAGCCGATGAAATTCTCGATTCCGCTCATCCATCCTTTAACCCTCTGGTGGATCCTAAATGCAACTGGGCTCTGCATCACCCCGAGCTCTTCCCTGTGGAAATCAATCGTGCCCCCTATGAAATATTACTGCGGGTTCCCGGCATCGGTCCCCGCAGCGCTAAGCGGATCCTGACGGCTCGCCGCATGGCTCCCTTAACCTTTGACGGACTCAAAAAGATCGGTGTCGTATTGAAACGTGCTCAGTATTTCATTCTCTGCAGCGGACGTACTGCTGCCGGCTTAGTCCTCAGCCAGGATACCGTGATCCGTTCTCTGCTCAGCACGCAGGGGATAGAACATATGAATACCTATCTTCAAATGCAGCCGGAACAACTGTCATTATTTGATCCTTCTGCTGCGGAATTACAAACTTTGATCAAGGAGGGAATTGCTTTATGAAGTACTATGAAGTCCGCTATCCGGATCTGATCTACATATACGATGGTTCTTATGAGGGTCTTCTTACTTGCGTTTTCGAAAGCTTTGCCCAGAAGGAACTTCCAAGAGACATACAGGTAGAAGGACAGGCTCAGCTTTCTCTCTCACCTTCTCGCTATATTCCCACCGATGAAACAAAGGCACATCGAGTTGCTGTTTCCCTTCCAACAAAGCTCGGCTGCCAGGTCGCCGAATATATCCAAATGGCCTTTCTCACCTGCCTCACCGGCAAGGAGATCTACATGCTTCGTTTTATTCATAAAGCCTTTCGACACGGTCCCAGCATACTGGATATGCTGGCAGATGATACGGTTCATATTCTAACAAAAGCCATCCAATATATGACCCAAGAAGCTCACCTTCTCAAAGGTTTCATCCGTTTTTCCGATTATCATTCTTTTTTAGTCACCGTAATCCACCCTAAAAACTTCGTTCTCCCCCTCCTTCAACCTCATTTCTGCAATCGCTTTAGCCGAGAAGCTTTTTTGATTTTTGATGAAAATCATCAAGCTGCCCTGTTTCATCAACCCGGCAAATCCAAAATCGTTCCTCTATCTGAATTAACACTACAGACTCCCGATGAAGAAGAACAAAAATACCGAGCCCTCTGGCAGTCCTATTACGAGACTATTGCCATTAAAGCTCGGTATAATCCTAAATGTCGTATGACACACATGCCCAAACGATATTGGGACTTTATGACAGAATTCGGAGCACAGGGAATTTCAAAATATGAACCCCCTTCACCCTCTGCTACCAGCGAGGCTCTTAGTGCTGCGCAGGCTGAGATAAGAATGCAGCAATCACTTCTGCATCTCCCGTAACCGTTCCCTGCACCATTTGTGCACTTCCACCACCGCGACCACCAAACTTCGCTGCCAGTTCTTTTGCGATGGGACGCACATCCTCAGTGGCACTTCCAACAATATACTGGTATTCTCCTTCTGCTTTAGGCAAAAGTACAGCTCCATGCCCCTTCACCTTAGCCACCAGTCCATTAACCAAATTACGAGCAGCCACCGAATCCAATGCAGTTTCTACCAAACAAACCGAACCTTCAGTGTTAACCTGCTCCAGTTTATACTGTACCAACTGCTGAGACAGCGCTGCCATCTTTTCCTTCAGTTGCTGCAGTTCCTTTTCCTGTTTTTCAACTGCCTTTGCTACCTGCTCCGGTTTCGCTGACAAGCGGGCACCGATCTCCTTCAGCAGCTGATTCTTATGGTCAAAATCCTTCACAGCTCGCTCGCCGCACACAATAGTTAAACGAACGCCGCCTTTGTAATTTTCCGCATTAATAATTTTAACGATACCGATTTCACCTGTGGTACGTACATGAGGCGCACAACAGGCACAGCAGTCGGAATCGCCAACCTTAACGATTCGAATGGCACCGGTTAATTTTTTCTTACTGCGGTAGTCCATTTGATCCAATTCTTCCTGCGGCGGATACTCAATCACGACCGGCTGATTCTCATAGATTACACGATTCGCACGAAGCTCCAGTTCCTGCAGCTCCTCAGCCGTCAAAGGACCATCAAAATCGATGGTAGTAATTGTATCATTCATATGGAAACCCACATTATGATAGCCTTTCCATGCGTAGGCAATACCAGAAAGTATATGCTCACCGGAATGCTGCTGCATGTTGGTAAAACGAAATGCCCAGTCAATCTCTCCTTCTACCTTTTTACCCACTTCGATAGGCTGCTTAACATAATGATAGATATGTTCATCTTTTTCTTTTACATCTTGAACCGTCTGTCCATCCAGTTCGCCTCGATCTGCCTGTTGACCGCCGCCCTCTGCAAAAAAGGCAGTCTGGTCCAATTCCACGGCATAACCTTTTTCAGTTTGAGTACATGCAATTACTTCAGCTTCAAACTTTTGAATATGTGAATCAATATCATACAATTTCTGTGTCATATTTCAAACGTTTTCTCCCTCTCGAGCTTCCAAAATACGCTCGCCAATACTCAGATCCTCCGGAGTGGTGATCTTAATATTTTCATAAGAGCCTTCCACGATCTTCACCGGAAGTTCCATGTATTTTTCCATTACTTGACTATCGTCAGTACAAGTATAATCTCCCATTACCACTGCGTGACGATGTCCTTCTAAAATATCCGGATAGCGGAATGTCTGCGGTGTCTGTGCATTCCAAAGTCTGGCTCTCACGGGAGTTTCGGCCACAAAGCCTTTTTTATCCGCAATTTTCACAGTATCCTTAACAGGTACAGCCAACAACGCTCCACCCTGCTGACGGGCTGTTTCAATGGTACTTTCAATCTGTTCTCTGGTGACCAAAGGTCTGGCACCGTCATGGATCACCACCATGGTACAATCTTTCGGCAGAGCACTCAACCCTTTAAATACCGATTCTTGTCTGGTACTGCCGCCGAGCAAAATGCCCTTAACTTTCTCAATATGGTACTCGTTTAAAAGTTCCTGGCATACATCCATATCTTCACGGCTAACCATAACCAGTATTCCTTCAATAGCCGGCACCTCGGCCAAAGCTTCCAGCGTACGTACCAGGATTTCTTTTCCTTTTAACTGAATAAACTGTTTCTTCACAGTCATTCCCATTCTTTTTCCCATTCCAGCTGCCGGCACAACCGCCCAAATCTTTTCCATTCGGTTACTCCAATCCTTACTTTCCCACAACACTTAACTGATATGAAAATTCCAACTTTGATACAGCCTGTCGACAAGTCTCCTCGCCGACAGGCTATTGATAATTTTAATTATTTAGTTCCAAAAATACGATCGCCTGCGTCACCCAAACCGGGTACGATGTATTTATGGTCATTCAAATGATCATCCAAAGCACCTACATATACATCTATATCCGGATGTTCATCAGTCAACTTTTTCAATCCTTCCGGTGCTGCAATGATGCACAGGAAGTGGATATGCTTAATTCCCTTTTCCTTCAGCATAGTAATGGCAGCCGCAGCAGAACCACCGGTAGCCAACATAGGATCCACTACAAATACTTCACGCTCTTCACAGTCCACCGGAAGTTTGCAGTAATATTCAACGGGCAATGCTGTTTCCGGATCACGATACAAGCCGATATGACCAATTTTCGCACCGGGCACAATGCTCAAAAGTCCATCTACCATACCCAGACCTGCACGCAGGATCGGTATAATGGCCATTTTCTTACCCTTGATCTCCTTTACGGTCGCCTTGCAGATAGGAGTTTCAATCTCCACATCAGCCAGAGCTAAATTGCGGGTTGCCTCGTATCCCATCAGGGTTCCGATTTCACCCACCAACTGACGAAAATCCTTAGAAGGGGTTTCTTTTCTTCTAATAATTCCGATTTTATGCTGAATCAACGGATGATCCATAATTTGTACTTTTGCCATGTTTCTACCTCCAAAATATCGCAGTTCGCGTTTTTTCATCTGAAGTTTTCATTATTCCTATTATATCAACATCTGCCCCGAAAATCAAACAATTTAAAGAAAGTTAATAGTTCTCGAGCCAAAAAAACACTAAAAAGGCTCCAAATAAATAGATTTAAATGCTTAAAACTTTTTTTCAAAAAAACGCTTGACACTTTTCCTCCTTTATAGTATAATCATCCTTGCGTTTGTGGAAGACGTTGCTGGAGAGGTGTCCGAGTGGCCGAAGGAGCTGGTCTCGAAATCCAGTGTCTCCGCAAGGGGCCGTGGGTTCGAATCCCACCCTTTCCGTTTTACAACTTAATAACTACCTTAATGGTAAGGCACTAACATGGAGATGTACCCAAGTGGCTGAAGGGGCTCCCCTGGAAAGGGAGTAGGTCGTTAATAGCGGCGCAAGAGTTCAAATCTCTTCATCTCCGCTCCAAACCGTTTCACAAAATCTTATTTAAAGATTGTGAAACGGTTTTTCTTTTGGTTCAGTGATTCAGTTACAATTTTCGTTTTTTCGATTTTAACTGAATCGGTTCAGTCATTTGTTTTCAACTTACTTGTTGTTAACTGAATCCTTCAGTTGCTGCTCATCCATTCTCTATCGAGTAACTGAATATTTTCAGTTACTCTAGTCAAATTTTCAAGGAATAACTGAAGCATTCAGTTATTTTTCAAAACAACAAAAGGATAACTGAACGCATTCAGTTATCCTCCCCAATTAGGAATTCTTCAACAGAACAGGAACAAATCCCATATAAAATCCATTTTCAAATTTGAAGTTACAACTTTTCTGCCGCTCGCTTTTCCAAATATGCCTTTGCTGCTACTGCGCACCCCTGTGAATTAGGATGTCCACCATAGATTGAACAGTGCTCATTAGGCGCTTCTTGGCCTAAGGCTTTCGCAAAGTCAAATACTGCATCTGCCAGTGCACCGATCTCGCCCCGGATCGCGGTATTGACCGTATACCAATACTCCTTCTTCTCCTCCACCATATCATAGGGAGGAACTGTAAACAGGATCACTCGGCGCCCGGCTGCTTTCAGCCTCCTCACGATACTGCGCAGATCTTCTTTTACCTGCTCTGCATTGCGACCCTTTAAAATATCATTCACGCCAAAGCACACATGTACGGTATCACAGGTTTTCGCACGGCCCAGCCAATCACCATCGGTGGCGGCATCGTAGGCTCTGGCATATCCAATGCCCAGATCCCACACACTGTAAGACTCAGGCAGTTCCTCTGCGATTCGTGCTACCCAGTGCTCATAGGAATCCACCGGCGTGCCGCAGCCTTGGGTAATGGAATCACCAATAAAGCCATAACGTGCCTCCACAGGTCGATCAGACCCGATCATCAGCGGTACTGGGATCTGTTTATTTAATTCAAACTCTTCTCCATTCCAAACCGTCACCGGCAGTACTATCTCCTCATGATATGGAAAACAAGCTCCCTCAAAACAAATTTCATAACACAGCACATCTCCGGCCTTCGCCTGCAGCGGAATCGGATCCGTGCAAAAAGCCCCCGGCCCCTCCACTACTTTTTCAGACTTGCCATCGAAGGTGACAATATGCCAATCGGAAGGTTCTTCGCCGCTGGCGGCGCAAAGTCCAACCCGCATTTGGTGGATCACCCACCGTCCGCCCACATCGTTTGCGCGGCTGATGCTGCCGTCGGCAAAGGTGCTGTCGATGGTATTAGAAAACAGCAGCGAATAATTTTCTCCGCCATGAGATAGCTGGTAGTAATTGCGTCCGGTGCGCAGTACCGGCTCATCCAATTTTGCCAACAGCTGATTGGCACTGCCGGCGGTGCAATCGGACGAATATGTTT
>JAZQWC010000058.1:0-6424 GCA_045632125.1 Bianqueaceae bacterium | reverse complement strand
CACAGCCACACTCGCAGTAGTCGTGATCATGATGCTCGTGATGATCGTGGTCACAGCCACACTCGCAGTAGTCGTGATCATGATGCTCGTGATGATCGTGGTCACAGCCGCACTCGCAGTGGTCGTGGTCATGATGCTCGTGATGATCGTGGTCACAGCCACACTCGCAGTGGTCGTGGTCATGATGCTCGTGCTCATGGTGGTCATGATGCGCTTTTCTTTCTCCCCACTTTTCAATCTTGACCTGAGATTCAATCTTTTTCACGATTTTTTGCATTTCTTCTAAAAGAGTATCCGGATCCTCGGCCGTAACTTTCAACTGTTTTAATGCATATGTAATGACAGCCTCCTGTACCTGAGGCAGGCGATTGATTCTTTCTTCCATTTTGGCAGCACAATGTGCGCAGCCCAAATTCAACAACCGATACTTTTGAGTTTTCATTTCTACTCCTCGTTCTCAATACTCGAAGATATCAACACTTGAACATCTGTTCAAGTGTTAGTTTATATCTTTTTCTTTCTTTTGTCAATCATTGATTTATATAAATTCAAAGTTGTTTTATAAATTCTTCTCAACATTTTGTCGTCTTACACTTGAAATTACTTAAGAAAAAAAAGATCGCCAATGCGATCTTTCTATATCTCATGATTCAGTTTTCAGTTTTATTCCTTCAAAACTGTATCCATACTCTCTTTCAGAATTTGCAGCCCCTGAATCAGCAGTTCCTTTTCGATCACTAATGAAGGCATGATCTTTACCACGCTATCATCACGTCCGGCTCGTTCCAGAATCAACCCTCGGTCAAAACATTCACGAATCACAGCCTTAGAACGAACACCAGTACCCACATCAATTCCCCAGATACAGCCAATGCCGCGGATCACTCGTCCGATTCCAGCCATATTTTCTTCCAAAAATGTGCGGATGATCTCCTCTCGTTCGGCAACGCCCTCTTCCACTTTTGCCTCCAGCATAAACTCCATGCCAGCTTTCGCCGCCACCATAGCCAACTGGTTACCTCGAAAAGTACCGTTGTGCTCCCCGGGATTAAATACATCCATCTCCGGTTTAATTAGGTTAATCGCAAAAGGAAGGCCAATCCCACCAATAGACTTGGACAGACACACAATATCCGGAACAATACCGGCTCTCTCAAAGGAGAAGAATCGACCGGTACGGGCACACCCCACCTGAATATCATCCACGATCAACTTAATATCGTACCTATCGCAGAAAGACCTAACTTTTTGCAAATATTCCGTAGGCAGTACATGAATACCGCCCTCGGCCTGGGTCGTTTCCAAAATGATCGCCGCAGGTTTTTCAATGGCAGAATGATCGTCCAAAAGCAGTGTCTCCATATACATAACTGTGTCCAACTCAGGGAACATATACGGAGCAGGCATATGAACCACGTCATCCAGCGCAGTGCCTCCGCCTCTGCGGCTGGCTACATCACTGGTCAAAGCCAGAGACCCCAGAGTCATGCCATGAAAGGCACCCATCAGTGCCCACACTGTGCGGCGACCCGTCGCCTTTCGCGCCAGTTTCAATGCCATTTCCACGCAGTTAGTCCCGGTAGGTCCCGGAAGCATCAACTTATACTCAAAGCCTCGCGGCTGCAAGATCTTCTCCTGCATAAACCTGATCAGCTGCGCCTTAGGTGAAGTCATCAGATCCAGGCCATGAAGGATTCCATCGCCCATAAGATACTCTATCACTTTACCCTTGATATAGTCATTGTTATGACCATAGTTCAGAGCACCTGCACCATTAAAAAAATCAATAAAGCTATTGCCGTTCTCGTCGGTCATGATCGACCCCTTAGCCGTGGCAAACACAGCCGGAAAATTTCGACAATAGGAACGTACTTCGGACTCATAGGTCTCGAAGATCTCCTTTTGTTTCATAACAACCTCCTTTGATATCCGTGTGAAAAAGTTCGGCTGTACCGAACTTTATGAAGAACTTACATTCCTTCATTCAAACCACACTTTGCGTGTATTCTTATATTGTATATAACCATGATTCAATATCATGTGCTAAATACCATAATTAATATCTTATATTTGCATCCTCAAACTCAGCCAGTCTCTTGTTGTAAGCCTCGTACATCGCTTCCTCGTAAGCCAGCTTAGGATCAGCAACACCCAAAAGCTGCATCAAATATTTCATAAAATCAGGATTCATAATCACTAGTGGTCCAAGCAAATAAGTGGCCATAAAGTTACGGCGTCTTAAGCCTTCCACCTGCGCCTGCGGATTTAGACCCGCACCGCGAATCACCTTCATCCAACTATCGGCGGTAAATTCACCATAACACTGGGAAAACTGAGACTTATATCCCAGCACCTTGATCCCCTCCATCTCGCACAGGGCCAAGCTATTAAAACGCATGGTCATATTGCGTTTGGCATAGATATCAAACAGACCCAGCGCAGCGATCTTATTGCCATCATCCTTTTCAATATACTGTCCGAAAATTTCCAGTGCATTGCTGACCATCAGGAATACTACATCCTGCTCGATCAGTTCCACGATTCGGTCTTTATAAGGAAGCAATTTCTCAATTACCAACTCCTGCGTATCCTCGGTCATACCACCCATGAACACCATATCCACTTTTTCAGAAGCAAAGGCCGGTACATCATTCAGTTCGGTCAGCACGAATTCTGCTTCCGGCAGACACTGCCGCATATAGGTCACCGCCGTGGCCTCGCCATACAAATTCGCACAAGAAGGGTATAAAATCTCAATTTTCATTTACTTTGCCTCCTTCTGCAGTCGTTCTCTAATCTGACCACGCAGCTCCATAGCCGGCTTAGTCAAATACAACTCATGCAGCACAAAAATCTTATCCGCATCCAGTTTCAGCAGAGCCGGTGTCTCGGTCTCCGACATAGCACAAACGATCTTCTCCTCCGGAACCCCGCCGATCAAAAGCCGCAGTTTTAGATCCAGCGCCCGCACACCACCGATCACGATCCGTTTAATAGAAGGATCATTCAAAAACTCAAAATCAGCATCATAATACCAACAAATATTTTCAGAAGAGCCGCGGCGGTCAAACAGATCGTCCAACACCAACACGACTTCCTTAGTACCCTCTTCCTTGCGCACATAATCAAATACGCAGGAACAAGCCACTGCATTCTTACCCTTCGACATATGAGTAATCAATGTAGTCTTACCAATGGTCTCCGACGAATAACGAGATTCCACAATATTCAGTTTTTGCAGAGACTGCGCAATCTTCGCCTCCGGCATACCGAACTCGCGTAATAAGCTCACAACGCCCAGCAGGTTATACGCATTGAACAAGCTATCGCCCATCAGCTTATAAGTAGTTCCATCCAGCACCATGGTACCTGCCTTTAAATCCACCTGTGCTTCATACTTCGCCTCAGGCGAAGTAAAACCGCACTTCTCGCATTTGGCACGACCAATGTGATGATGGCGTACATACTCAAACTTCAGAGGGCTGTGACACTCCGGACAAAGTCTCATGTCATTCACAATGTTTTCGCATTTCGGTGTGTCGGTGGGCAGCTGCGCAATGGAGAAATAAGTACGCTCGTTTGCAGTTGCTAAACGGCTGCTGATCAAATCGTCTGCATTCAGAACAAGCTTAGTTTCCTTTGGTAGTGCCTCTGAAATTAAATGGAACACAAACTCCGGGTTAGCCTCACGGGTTACCGTATCACGGAACAAATTTGTACACATCACATACTGCGGTTTGACAAAGGGGTAGATTCTTTTTGAACTTCTCTCATCAATTTCAAACAAAGCCATCTCATGTTTGGCTTTTCCTGTAAAACCACTACCTCCGATCAGTGTGCTGGCAATACCAGCATTGATGTTAGATCCTAACTTATTGCTGATCACATCGTAGCCCTGATCCTCCAAAATATTCAAAAGCAAATTACAGCAGGTGGTTTTTCCATTGGTACCGGTCACCGCCAGTACCGTTTTGGGTTTATCGATCCTTCCTAAAAAGTCCGGGCACAAACGAATTGCCAGCTTACCCGGAAAATAAGAAGCATTCATCTTCATCATTTTCTGCCCTATGTAGGCAGCCTTACCGGCCAGCATAGCAATACGAAATCGTAAATTCTTCTTCATCTATAGTTCCTTCTAATTCATAATAGGTTTGATTCGAGTAACATTATTCCTGAATATGTTCCATACCTTGACGCAATATTGAAAAGATATGGTCATCGTCCAGCGCATAGAAAATGGTTTTGCCCTCTCTTCTAAATTTAACCAGACGGCTTTGTTTTAATGTACGCAACTGATGGGAAATTGCACTGGTGGTCATACCAAGCGCATCCGCAATATCATTTACACAAAGCTCACCATTGTACAACACGCACAAAATGCGAATACGAGTAGCATCGCCCAACACCTTAAACAGATCTGCCAAGTAATACAGCAGTTCTTCCTGCTGCATAGCTTCACGAATCATATCATCGTGGCGCAGCTCCTCCTCGTGGCTATGTGTATGTGTGTGCTCACTCATCTTATTTCCTCCCAGCAAAATACATAGAAAACTATTGTCATGATAACGCAAAATGCGTGTGGCTTCAAGTATTTTCTTTCAGATTCATGGAAAAAGCGACACAACACAACAAAAAAAGTCGAAGAACTGACTAGGTCCTTCGACTCTTTGGAAATTATTTTATGCCTCTCCGTGCTTCTTAAAGGAAATGAATTCGCCACCGTTATATCGGAGCACACCTTTATCTCCGATCTGCATTTCGTCACACTGCTTCTCACTCATAGAGAATACATATGCTTCACTGTTTTCATCATCCGTAAAGGTAACATCAAATTTAGCACCGGGAATGGAGGCAGCACTGGATCTCAGTTCATCACTTCCGGCTGTTCTAGGAACGGTCTGCACCCGAACTTTGTGTACGGATTCAATACGAACATTCACAGCCTTGACTCCCTTTTTAGGCCTCTTGACACGATAATAAATCGCTGCAATCAAATACAATACGATCAACGCACCAAAAGCATAAACCCAAAAGTATGGTGAATGAAAAAACGTTTCATGTGTACTCAGTAACATTTTTATTTCTCCTTTCTTTTAAAAGAAATAAAACTGCCTCCGTTGTACCGTAATACGCCGGTGTCACCAATCTGAAAATTTTCGCACTCTTTTTCACTCATAGCAAATACAAAGGCTTCACTGTTTTCATCGTCGGTAAAAGTGACGTCAAATCTAGATCCGGGTACCTGAGCCAAATTCGATTTAAGCTCATCATTTCCGGTATTTCTGGGAGCAGTTTGTACTCTTACTTTATGCACAGCTTCCACTCGAACATTAACTGCTTTGATACCCTTTTTCGGTCGTTTGATATGATAGTAGATGGTTGCTGCCACATACAGCACTGCTAAAATGCCAAAGACATAAAACCAAAAATACTGCGAATAGAATATAGATTCATGCATGGTTTGAAGTAACATTTTCATCGCTCCTTTCGCAATTCATCTTCATTAGCATTACAATCTAATGTTATCTTTATGATATCATATTCCCGCTACAATGTCAAGCGATTCTGCATCGTCTGCATATACAAAAGGAGCTGTTAACATATCTGTCAACAGCTCTTACGTCATCTAATATTTATTTTGAATAATCTCTTTTACCAAAAATAGCAGTACCCACTCGAATGATGGTCGCTCCTTCTTCAATGGCCACCGGGAAATCTCCGGTCATACCCATGGAAAGTTCCTTCATTTCCACGCCGGGCAGATTCAAGGCTGCGATTTCGTCCTTGAGCTGACGCATGCGGGCAAAGTAGGGCCTAACCGCGTCCATGGAATCCATCTCCGGCGCTACACACATGAGCCCTTTCACCGTAAGGTGGGGACAGTTTTGAGCGATCAGCTGAACAAGCTCGGCGGCCTGCCCAGGCTCACAGCCGGACTTAGACTCCTCATTTCCAATGTTGATTTCCACCAGAATGTCCACATTTTTATCCAGCTTAGCCGCTTCCTTTTCAATTTCCATCGCGAGGCGCTCTGAATCCACGGAATGGATCATGGCCACATTGTGCTTCAGCAGCTGACGCACCTTGTTGCGCTGCAGATGGCCGATCAGGTGCCATTCCAGATCATAGTTGGTGGCTTCCTGCTTGGCACAGAGTTCCTGCACCTTGTTTTCACCAAAGGCACGTACGCCCCGGGCAGCCAGTTCCTCCACAGCCTCCAGGGGATGAGTTTTGCTCACAGCCAGCAGGCGGGCACTATCTAACGGGCGACCGGCTGCGGCCAGCGCCTCCTTCATTTTAGCTTCGATTTCTAAATACTGCTCCCAAATCATACCTGAGCTGCCTCCTTGGAATCACCGACAATCGTATTGACCCAAACACCCTTCTTTACCAAAATGAAGCCGATGATCGCCTTGACAAGATC
>JAZQWC010000057.1:0-4918 GCA_045632125.1 Bianqueaceae bacterium | reverse complement strand
CATGGAAAAGGGATTGGCTGAATATGAGAAGTTGGAGCCATCGCTGAAATGGAATGCACTCGATAGCTTAGTTTCGATAAAGAATTATTGGAAAATCGGACAGGCATTAAAAGATCCCAATCTAACAAGGTTTACCTGCCCGTTTTGTGGGCAGAAAGGAAATAGTACAGATTTTGTTGCTCAAAAGATTGGCTCGAAATCAATTGGAATTGGCTGTTGTGAAAATGGACATGAATTTTTAATTAGGCTACGATTTACCAAAGCAGCAAACAATAAGTACAGTGCGATCCGTTTGGTTTATGAGATGGATGAGACGAATCAGGAATTATATGAAAGAAAAAAGAAGGAAGCGGCGGAGTCGTACGAATCGTATTTACGGTACAAGAGTACTTCGAACCTAAGGAGAATAAGAAATAAATAACGCAGAAGGAGATGATTTTATGAAAGTATACAGTCAAAATGTATGGAATCATAACCCGGTTGAATATAGAAATTCTTTAATACATTCTATGATTCGGGAGGAAAACGCCGATATCTGCTTATTTCAGGAATGCGGACCAGAGACGAATCGGGCCGGATCAGTTTCACTTCCGGAACTTTTAAAGTATGAATATACCGAGGTTTGCCCGGAGGTTGCTGATAAAAACTTTACGCCGGTCTTTTTTAAAAAAGATAAGTACAACTTGATCGACAGTGGTTACTTTCTGTATACCGGTTTTAATGATGTGAATTCGAAATCAATTACCTGGGCGGTACTGGAGGAACGAGATTCTCTAAAATGCGTAGCTGTGGTTTCGACACATTTCTGGTGGAAGTTTGACTCTATCGAAGATAACTTACAGCGTTTACAAAATGTGAAAGAGTTGAAAGAAATCTGTGACGATTTGATTGAACGATACCGAGTTCCAGTAATTATCGGTGGTGATTTCAACAATGGGGAAAACGCGGATCAAGGAGATGAGCCATATAAAGCGATGCTTCAACTTGGTTTCAAAGATCTTCGTTTGGCAGCTCCTAAAGTTGTGAACTGCTATACACATCATGCATATCCAGTTTGTAATGATTCAGGAATCTATCAAGATGGTTCTATGCCGGATAAAACATTAGATTATATCTTTTTATATGGAGATTTTGAAATTTCGATACAGGAATTCGAAATTGTAATAAAACAGAAGGCATTGGATTCATCCGATCATTGCCCCCTTATTGCTAGCTTAGAATTTTTGAAAGAATGAACTGAGGAAGGAATATGAAATTTATTAATGTATTACAAAATGTAAATGTATTTGGCGATGGAATACATGATGATACAAAGGCATTGCAGTCCTGTATTGATGAGGTGCGGGATGGCGGAACGGTGTATTTTCCGGATGGGACCTATTTGTTGTCAGGTGCACTGATTTTTTATTCGTATCAAACACTGAAGTTTTCTGACCGTGCAATCTTGCTGAGGAGCGATAAAAGTGATCCCATTACTAAGTATCTGCTGGCATCTTATTCGGAACCTGAGTGGGCTGGATATGAGGGTACCCATGATGTCATTATTTCAGGAGGTATCTTTGACGGGAATGTGAATCTTGATGAGAAGATCACAATTATGAATACTGTTCACTGCAGCCGTATTACGATCGAAAACTGTCGCTTTCTTCATTGTGCTTATTGGCACTGCATTGAGATCAATGGAACGGAAAATGTAACGATTCAAAACTGTATTTTTGACGGACCTTCCTATACAGTTAAAGATGAAAGACTCTATAACGAGCAGATCCAGTTAGATATGTCCAGGCACGGTGCCTATGGACCGGTCTATGATTGTGATGGTAAATTGATCGACTTTTGTAGTGATGATACGCCTTGTCGCAATGTTGCGATTAGAAATAACATCTTCAAATGCGATGGCTTTCCGGGAATCGGACATCACGGTGATATTGATCATCATGGAATTTTAATTGAAGGAAATATTTTTGATGGACCTTCGGGTGGATACGGCAAGAGCAGAGGATATATCACGTTTCGATCTCAGGTTTATGATATTAAAGTAGTCAATAATGCTTTTCTTGCACCAGAAGAGAAAACAGACTCGCCTAACTGGGGTATCGTTATTGACAATCCGGATAAGACTGTACTGGTTGAATCGGATAATGTTTTTTTAGGTAATATTGCAGAGTGAATCTTATAAGGAGGATATTATGAAAATTACGTCGTATGAAGTACTGGGAAAGTTGCCGGATCCGTTCATTTTTGAGGACGGAAGAAGAGTCAAGTCAATAGAAGACTGGGAAGAACGTAGAAAAGAACTGATTAAACCGGTTGTGGAACTGCAATACGGCGATCTGATTCCTGAACCGGAATTTCTGGAAATCACTCCTTTGACTTATCCGAATACCACTGGACGTATGAATATTTGGCGAATCACTTCCGGTACCAAGGAACGTCCTGTTTCTTTTTCTATCTATGCACATAAACCGGAAGGCGATGGTCCTTGGCCTGTAGTAATTGATGGAGATCTTTGCTATAGCTGTATGCAGGATCCTGCGATTGCACAAATGTTCGTGGATCATGGTATTATGCTGGTTGCTTTCAATCGTACTGAAATCGTACCAGATTTAAGAAATCCTAGCCGGATCGGAAATTTGTATGGGACATATCCTGAACTTAAATTTGGTGCCTTGGCTGCTTGGGCTTGGGGATACAGCCGTACCCTGGATGCTTTATTCGAATTAGGCATGGTTGATCCTACAAGTGTAACCTTTACCGGATTGTCTCGTGGAGCCAAAACGGCTATGCTGGCCGGTGTGCTTGACGAGCGCGCAACGATCGTAAATGCAGAGGCAACCTGTGCCGGTGCATCCAGCTGCTATCGAATTCATATGAGTGCTTTGAAAGAAGATGGTGAGGAAGCCAGAAGCGAGACTTTGAAGGATATTATTCATGCATTTCCTGATTGGTTCGGTCCTGATTTGATTCAATATGAAGATGATGAGGCTGCTTTGCCCTTCGACGCTCACACTATGAAAGCTTTGATTGCACCAAGAGTATTCTTTGATTCTCAAGCGAAAAGCGATATTTGGGCTGGACCGGTCAATACATATCAGACTGACATTGCGGCAAGAGAAGTATGGAAACTGTATGGAAAACCGGAAAACATCCTTTGGTACTGGAGAAGGGGTGGACATGCCCATACGACTGAAGATTTCGATATGTTGATTCAAATAATTGAGAATCAAAGATTTGGGTCACCTCTTTGCGACAAGTTCTGGAAAACACCCTTTGATCCTCCGTCTCCTATTTATGACTGGAGCTGTCCTGACCAATAAATGAGGGAATAACAAGCTAACTCATTATACAATCAAAAACAGGAGGTGATTCGTATGCAGAATTTACTGTATCAAAAAGAATTATCATCTTTAGGCGAATATGATGTTGTGGTCCTGGGAGGCGGTCCCTCTGGAGTATGTGCAGCTGCTGAAGCGGCAAGAGAAGGAGCGAAGGTGCTGCTCGCAGAAGCAACCGGTATGTTAGGCGGCATGGCAACTTCCGGCGGTGTAGGGCCTCTTATGACCAGTTATGATCGGGAAGGTATGAGACCGGTTGTTGGAGGCTTATATCGAGAAATCATTCAGCGGTTGGATCGGTATGGTGCGGTCATTACACCGGAAGATACCGATTCGCCCAGTATCCATACTTCCTATATTCAAAGATACCATCGTCATGTAACCCCTATCGATTCCTTTATACTTCAAATTATATTGGACGACATGCTGGAAGAAGCAGGTGTGGATGTATTGTTATATACTCGTTTTGCCGATTGCATATGTAAAGATGGTAAGATTGATGCTGTTGTTTTAAACTGCCTGGAAGATTTAAAAAGTGTATCGGCAAAAGTATATATTGATTGTACCGGCAATGCGGATGTGGCAGTGGCAGCAGGAGTTCAAACTTGGAAAGGGGAGGCTCAAAGTGGTATACCACAGCCCGGAACTCTTATGTTTGAAGTCGATGGGGTCGAAGATGATTTATATAAAGAACGACCTACAAAACCGGTAAAAGCATATCGTACTCCGACAAAAGGTCGATATAAAGTGAATCACTACCACGTATATAATGTGGATGCGACTGATTCGAAAAGTATGAGTATAGCTCATAGAGAAGCACGCAAACAGGTATTAGATGCATATAGAGTACTGCATGAAGATACACCGGGTTTCGAAAATGCTAGGTTAGCGCAGGTGGCTCCTGTGTTAGGTGTAAGGGAGAGCAGACACATTGAAGGTGCCTATAAGATCACGGTGTCAGATGTTTCCAATGGTACGTGTTTTGAAGATCGGATTGCTGCTTATGCATTTGGTATGGATGTGCATTCGAGAACACCCAGTGAATTCGGAAATTTCAAAATTGAAGTTGCAGATGTGTACTATATTCCTTATCGAAGTATGTTGCCAATTGGGTGCGAGAATCTATTGGTAGCAGGCAAAACGATCTCTTGTGAATCACAAGCGGCAGGTGGACTTCGGTGTATGCCGTGTGCCATGGCAATGGGACAGGCGGCAGGTTTGGCTTCGGCTCTATGTATAAAGGATGCGCTAACGTTGTCACAAATCGATGTGAAAAAATTACAGAACAAGCTGCGTGAAAAAGGCGCGATACTGGATTGAACCGCATTCAATTGTTTCTTTTTTCTGAGGAATAAGCGATTTATTTTTCTGCGGTAACTATTTATTTGAGTAAACTTTCGGAGTATAATGTATCTATAAACAACGAAGAAAGAAAGGAGAACTAAAATGGAAATTTTAATTGGTGTTAGTGCATTTGTTGTTTTATTGCTTCTTTTTATTCTCATTGGCTATGTAAAGGCTCCGCCGGATACAGCCTACATGATCTCAGGTTTTCGTAAACCGCGTATTTTGATTGGTAAGGC
>JAZQWC010000056.1:0-8320 GCA_045632125.1 Bianqueaceae bacterium | reverse complement strand
GCTTTAATGGTTTCTTCATCGCTGCCAAAGTAGCGCACTTCACGGTTGATCATAGCTCTGGATATGGTGCAGTCCTGCTGGCTGCACAGTTCAAGAAGTTCTCTTCCACTTGTAAAATTCAGCATTTCAGCACCTCCTTACAGCTGGATCGTGTTCACCTGCAAAATCGCAGGGAAGTCTTTTACTTTTTCCACCAATGCGGGCGTCAATGTGTTATCCACTTCCACTACAGTGAAAGCGATCTCGCCCTTGTTCTCACGGTAAACGTTCAGGAAGGCAATATTGATGCCCTCTTCAAACAGGCACTTGGTTACATGGGCTGCCACACCGGGCTCGTCCTTCTGCATAATGATCAGGGTCTGATAGTTACCGGTGATGCTGATCTCGATGCCATTGATGCGGCGCAGCAACGCATTACCACCGCCGATGGATTCGCCCATGATCTCGGTGTGTCCGCCGTTCTCATCATCGATCAGAATCTCCACGGTATTAGGATGTACATCACGATTGGTGGTGTTGATGTCAAATTTATAGTCAATACCGGCTTCTGTGGCCAGCTTATAGGAATCGCGAATTCGTTTATCCTCAGCATCAAAGCCCAGGATGCCGCCCAACAGCGCACGGTCGGTACCGTGACCTCGATAGGTTTGAGCAAAGGAACCATATAAAATGAAACGTACTTTTTTAATAGGAGCCTGGGTCATCTTCTTTGCCATCAGGGCAATGCGAAGTGCACCGGCGGTGTGAGAACTGGAAGGGCCGATCATATTCGGGCCGATTACGTCAAATACGCTGATTTCTCTCATGTCGTTTCCTTTCAAAAATACGACGGCCCGGCGTCAAAAGACCAGGCCGCCGTCATATTTCCGCTTTGCGGGATGATTACAGCTGAATTTCTTTGTGTGCTTCTGCAGAATCGTAAATAGCCTGCATCATACGAGAGGTAATAATGTTTACATCGATATGAGAAGGCAGCTGCTCGCGGGTCTCGATGCAGTTCAGGAATGCGCCGATCTCGTTGTCGAAGTGGTTTCTCATTCTGAATTTGGGTTTCATCTCGGTCAGAGCGCCATCTTTTACGCCGTATACAGTGAAGCCTGCGCCGTACTGCAGACGGATACCGGCCTTGGTGCCCATAAAGTCGATGTAGGTCTCGTGCTCGCCAATGTTCTGTGCCCATGCACCGTTCAGGGTGATGGTGGGGCCTTCGGTACGGATGATACCAACTACAGAATCATCTACGTCGTAAGTACCGTTTACATCGCGGGTCATCTCGGACCACATGCTCTCATAGGTGTAATTCTCGATGTCTTTACCCAGTTTGCAGAAAGCTTCGCCGGATACAGTCAAAGGCTTGGGATCGCCGGAGCAGTACATAACGATATCCAAGTAATGAACACCCCAGTCGATCAGAACGCCGCCGCCTGCGATAGCCTTGGTGGTGAAAGCGCCGCCGATACCGGGAATGGAACGATGTGCACGGAAGCTTACATAAATGCTGTACAGTTCGCCCAGTTCGCCGCTGTCGATGATGTCTTTAATACGATTTACGCTGTCGTTGAAACGGTTAACAACACCGATGTTCAAGATGCGGCCGGTCTCATGCTGTACCTTCTGCATCTCCAGAGCTTCTGCGTAGGTACGAGCAGCGGGCTTCTCACACAGAACGTCCTTGCCTGCACGCATAGCATCGCAGGAGATCTGCATATGCATATGGTTGGGGGTACATACGGAAACAGCCTGAATTTCAGGGTCGTTCAGGGCAACATGATAATCCTCGATGGCAGTACCGCAGCCGTACTTTTCTACAGCAGCGTGAGCACGCTCGGGAATGATGTCACAAAAATACTTGATCTCGGCCTTTTCGTTCTTCATATAAGCCGGAATGTGAGCAGAATTAGCAATGGTACCGCAACCGATTACGGCTACTTTAATTTTGTCCATGGTTGATATCTCCTTTTGGATTTTTCATTTTTACGGCCCCGCCGCAGGGCGGCCAAGACCTTCAAGCGATTGACGCATCGGACGATATCCATAATGCGCCATGATATTATCATTATACTAAATTGACCGTGATTTTCAATACTTTTTCCATATTTATGCGTGACAAATCGATGAGTTTCATATATTATTAGGAGTACCTAAAAAAATAAACGAGGTGACAATCAATGAGTAAAAATAATACATCTTCTCCCTTTGCGCTGCGCATTCTGCAGGGCGCGCTGATCGGTTTGGGCGCTGTGCTGCCGGGCATCTCCGGCGGTGTGCTGTGCGTAGTATTTGGTATTTATACACTTCTAATGGAATTTCTGGCAGATCCTTTCCGCAAGATGAAGACCCATCTGCCTAAGTTACTACCGGTAATCATCGGTATTGCGATCGGCTTTTTAGGTATTGCAGGTCTGCTTTCCTTTGTGCTGGATCGCTATCCCGCACCTTCTGTGTGCCTGTTCATCGGCCTGATCGGCGGTATGCTGCCTTCTTTATGGCGCGAAGCCGGCCAAAAAGGACGCAGTAAAGGGTCCTATATTTCTCTGCTCGTAGCTACTGCTTTGATCTTTGCCCTGCTGCTGGGTTTGAAGGTGCTTTCCGTGGAGATCAGTCCCAATTTCTTCTGGTATCTGTTCTGTGGTTTCTGCCTGGCTCTGAGTGTGATCGCACCCGGCATGAGTTTTTCCACCTTATTAATGCCTTTAGGCCTTTACCAGCCCTTTGTGGATGGCATCAGCCATTTTGACTTCGGCATTTTGATTCCCGCCGGTATTGGTGCACTGGCCACTGTGATCCTGTTTGCAAAGGCTGTGGACACTCTGTTCAAACATCATTATTCCGTTTCTTTCCATGCTATTGTCGGTGTAGTAATCGCCGCCACTGTGATGATCGTTCCCGTAGACAGCTTTACCCTTTCCATCGGCAGCGCTGCTGTCAATGTGGTCTGCCTGATCATCGGCATCATCGCCGCACTGGCACTGGATAAATTCAACTCCAAATATACCGTCGAATAAATCATCAAAGCAACTGCTTAAAAAATTCTATTATGTGGTCACAACCCACTACGCAAGAGAGCACCTTTGGACAACATACCACTGAACTGGTCCAAAGGTGCTCTCTTGCCCCCATCTGGTTATATAATTAATAACAAAACTGATACTTTTCGTATTGTCAGTTCTCATTATAATAAAACCTGTTACGACTTGAAACCTCGTAACAGGTTTTTATATGAATATGAATTAGGAGTTTCACATCATGGCTAAGTCAAAACATAGCGATCAATTAATGAGAGTTGTACTGTGCGGCTTGATCGCGGCCCTTTCTTATGTAGTATTTACTTTCCTGCAGATCAAGATCCCGCTGCCCGGCGGCGATCAGACTTCCATCCATTTGGGCAATGCAGTGTGCGTACTGGGCGCCCTGCTTCTGGGTGGTCCTTTAGGCGGTTTAGGCGGCGCCCTTGGCATGACCATCGGCGATCTTTTCGATCCTAAATACATCACCTATGCACCCAAAACCTTTATTTTAAAGCTGTGCATCGGCCTGATCACAGGCTTAGTAGCACACCGCATCGGCAAGATCACGAAAACTGACGATACCAAACATGTCTTCCGCTATACCCTGCTTTCTGCTATTGCCGGTCTGCTGTTCAATGTGATCTTCGATCCGTTGGTAGGCTACTATTACAAGTTGCTGATTTTGGGTCGTCCCGCTGCCGAGCTGACTCTGGCCTGGAATATCACCGCCACTGCTATCAATGCCGTTACCTCCACCATTGTGGCTGTTGCCTTGTACATGGTGTTGAGACCCGCCATGAAAAAGTCCGGTCTATTCCCCAAAATCAAATAATATATCGACATTCAAAAATAAGAAGGGCATCTTTTTGAAACATAACACTCGTTTCGAAAAGATGCCCTTCGTTTTTTTATCGATCCACTTTACTGATTACATAATAGTAGCTGGGTATCAAAATGATGTCAGCGCCGATCCAGGCTAGGATCTCCGCATAGAAAATGCCGGTGTCTCCCGCCAACATTGGCAAAAGCAAGGCTGCGCCGGTACGCATCACAAACTCCGCAATACCGGACCACATGGGCAATACCGTGTTGCCCATACCTTGAATGGATGCTCGGCAAATATGTATCAAATACAAAAACGGCAAACAGTAACTCATGACCGAAAGGTAGAAATAGGCAACCCGCAGGGTCTCCTTTACCTCCTCCGGCGTGCCGGAAATAAACATACTTAAAATCGGTTTTCCAAACACCAACATGAATACCCCGATCACCACCGAGGTTACCATCGCCAACAGGATCGCCGCTCGCTGTCCCTGTCGGATACGATCGATCTTTTTCGCGCCCAGGTTCTGTCCCACATAGGTGATCATGGAATACCCATAGGAAGTCGCCGCGATCTCCAAGATGCCATACAGTTTATTGGTGGCGGTAAAACCAGCTATATACAATACACCCAGACCATTTACCACGGTCTGCACCAGCATACCACCAATGGAAATGATTGCATTTTGAAAGGCCATGGGAATACCCAGCTTAAATAGTTTCAAGGCACGGCGTCCATCCCACTTGAAATGCGACCGATTCATGTGCATCATTTTGATCTGCCGCAGTTTCCGATAACAGAACCAACCGGAAAACAGCTGCGCGATCAATGTGGCAATAGCCGCTCCTGCAATACCCCAGTGAAACAGGATTACAAACACGATGTCCAGCACCACGTTGATAATACTGGCCACGATCATGGCATTCAACGGTGTTTTACCATCGCCCAGTGAACGCAAAATACAGGCTAAAAGGTTATAGGCCATCACCACCGGAATTCCCATAAACATAATCCGCAAATAGAGCTCAGCATTGGTATGGATCTCAGCAGGTGTATTCATCGCTTTCAGTACCGGATCCACCGTAACCTGACCCACCAGCATCAGCACCAATGCACTCAAAATCGAAAGCACTGTAGACAAACCCACGGTCTGCCGTAGCTTTTCTTCTTCTTTCGCACCAAAACGCTGAGCCATCAAGATCGCAAAGCCCTGCGTCAACCCCTGAATCATGCCCAGCATCATCCAGTTCAGCCAATCCGCCGATCCCACAGCGGCCAAGGCGCCTACGCCCAGCCCCTTTCCCACCACCATGGTATCCACCACGGTGTACAGCTGCTGAAATACATTTCCCAGCATCAGCGGCAGGGCAAAATTTATGATCAAAGACCCGGGCCGACCCTGGGTCATATCTTTTATATGTGCTGCCATTGTACACAAATCTCCTTTTCTTTTGTTTGCATAACAAAAGTCTCTGCAATCCAAACTATTATATAAAGCTTTCCTATGTTAAGTCAAGTTTCTGCAACAAAAAACCATTTCTGTAATTGCATTCTCCCTTTCTGCGTGATAGAATACATACGATTTCGCTCTATGGAGATTTCATAATGAAAAAATTGCTGTTTATTTTCAATCCCAAGTCCGGTAAAGGCCAGCTGGCACCGGATTTAATGGAAGTCTTAAATATATTTGCCGTCGGCGGCTATGAGCTCACCGTACATCCCACCCAGCGCGCCCTGGACGCCTACGAAACCATCAAAGACCGCGCCTGCGAATACGACCTTCTGGTACTCAGCGGCGGCGACGGCACCCTTAATGAATGTGTCCGCGCCATGATGAGCCTGGATCCGCTGCAGCGCCCCATCATCGGCTACATTCCCTCCGGCACTGTCAACGACTTTGCCACCAGCCGCCACATTTCCAAAAAAGCTACCGAGGCCGCCAAGGATATCATCCATGGCCGCCGCTTCACCTGCGATATCGGCGGTTTTCAGGATTCCTATTTTTCCTATGTGGCCGCCTTTGGCGCTTTCACCGACGTGGCCTATGGCACACCCCAAAATTTAAAAAATCTGTACGGCAACATGGCCTACCTGATCGAAGGAGCCAAAAAGCTGACATCTTTAAAATCCTACCACCTTACGGTGGAAGCAGACGGCAAGACCACCGAGGGCGACTTCATTCTCGGTATGGTGACCAACACCACTTCGGTCGGCGGCTTTCACCTTCGTACCGCTGATGTGAGCCTCACCGACGGCCTCTGCGAAGTGATCCTGATCAAGGCTTCTTCCGGTGTGAAGAATTTGAGCCACCTGCTCTCCTCCATCGTGCTGCAGGATTTTACGTCTGAACATCTGTTTTATACCAAGGCAAAGCACGTGCGCATCACCTTTGATTCCCCCACCCCCTGGACCCTGGATGGTGAATACGGCGGTCAGCATCAGACCGTTGACATTCAAATGCATCAGCGTGCTCTTACCTTTATGGTACCGGAAGATATGGAAAAGAAGAATAAGCCCCAAGGCCCTAAAAAGCAGGAAAATGACCTTGACATTCGTCTGCTGCCTGAGTATAATAGGGGCACATGATAAGTTTTGAATTTGATTCAAAGCTGTTGCTACGACGGAACGAGTAATCCCGGACACCAGACAGAGAAAGAAGACCACCGGCTGTAAGTCTTCTATGGCAGCCCTGCCCCGTGCAGGTTCGTCCCTGATGAAAACCACTCCCGAGCACCTGCTGATATAAGGCAGGCGGATGGCCCCGTTACAGGTCAAAGGGATCGCAAATTTGCTCCACAGGTAAATGTGCCGTCCTGAAGCGAAACATCGAGGTGGAACCGTACAACCATGTACCCCCGAGCGACGAGATACGTTCGCCCGGGGATTTTTTATTATTTGATCTAGGAGGAAATCCCCAATGAAAATCACTTTGAAAGATGGCGTTATCAAAGAGTATGAAAGCGCCCTGAGCGTGCTGGATATTGCCAAGTCCATCAGCGAAGGCCTGGCCCGTAATGCCTGTGCCGGTAAGGTAAACGGAGAGGTTGTTGACCTTCGTCATATCGTTGACGCTGACTGCGACGTTGAGATCCTGACCTTTAATGACGAAGAAGGTCGTCTGGCTTTCCGCCATACGGCGGCTCATGTAATGGCTCAGGCTGTTAAGCGCCTGTATCCCGAAACCAAGTTAGCTATTGGCCCCGCTATTAAAGATGGTTTCTACTACGACTTCGACCGCGAGCAGGCCTTCACCACCGAAGATCTGGCTGCCATCGAAGCCGAAATGAAGAAGATCGTAAAAGAAAATCTGCCCCTGGAGCGTTTCACTCTGCCCCGCGCCGAGGCCATCGCTCTGATGCAGGAAAAAGATGAGCCCTATAAGGTGCAGCTGATCGAAGATCTGCCCGAAGATGCCGAGCTGAGCTTCTACAAGCAGGGCGAATATGTGGATCTGTGTGCAGGTCCCCATTTGATGAGCACCAAACCCACCAAGGTATTTAAGCTGACCGCCATTGCCGGTGCTTACTGGCGCGGTGATTCCAAGAATAAGATGCTGACCCGTATCTACGGTACCGCCTTCACCAAGAAGGAAGATCTGGATGCCTACGTTCAGCAGCGCGAGGAAGCTTTGAAGCGTGACCACAACAAGCTGGGCCGCGATCTGGAATACTTCACCACCGTTGATTCCATCGGTCAGGGTCTGCCGATCCTGCTGCCCAAGGGTGCCCGCACCATTCAGCTGCTGCAGCGCTGGGTGGAAGATACCGAGCAGAAGCGCGGCTATATGCTGACCAAGACTCCTTTGATGGCTAAGCGTGATCTGTTCCGCATTTCCGGTCACTGGGATCATTATCTGGATGGCATGTTCATCCTGGGCGATCCTTACGACGAGGAAAAGGAATGCTTTGCACTGCGTCCCATGACCTGTCCCTTCCAGTATCAGGTTTACCTGAACCGTCAGCGCTCTTACCGTGACCTGCCCATGCGTTTGGGCGAGACCTCTACCCTGTTCCGTAACGAGGACTCCGGCGAGATGCACGGCCTGATCCGTGTGCGCCAGTTCACCATTTCCGAGGGTCACTTGGTGCTGCGTCCCGACCAGCTGGAAGAAGAGTTCAAGGGCTGTTTGGAGCTGGCTAAGTACTGCTTGGATACCGTTGGCATGCTGGATAAATGTACCTTCCGTTTCTCCCAGTGGGATCCTTCCAATACCGCTAAGTACGAAGGTACTGCTGAGCAGTGGAACGAGGCACAGGCTGCCATGGGTCAGATCCTGGATGACCTGGGTGTGAACTACGAGATCGGTATCGACGAGGCTGCCTTCTATGGTCCTAAGCTGGATATCCAATACCACAATGTATTTGGTAAAGAAGATACCATCGTTACCATTCAGATCGATATGCTGCTGGCTGAAAAGTTTGGCATGTACTATATTGATGAAAACGGCGAGAAAGCTCTGCCCTACATCATCCACCGTACCTCTTTGGGC
>JAZQWC010000055.1:0-2067 GCA_045632125.1 Bianqueaceae bacterium | reverse complement strand
CCGGGACGCACATGTAAATGATAGGTATTGGAAAGTTCTACCTGACAGCCGATCTCCTTCAGATCCATCGACGACAGCGCGCCTTTAATAGCCGCTGCCGTACCTACATTCATAAATACCGGAGTTTCAATCACTCCATGAGGAGTATGTAAACGTCCGCGCTTAGCGCGTCCGTTAGTTTTAATCAATTCGTATTCGTTCATGCTTCATTTCCTTTCTGAACATTTTCATCCTTCTTTTGAATGATCTTTTTTTCAATAATGTAACGTGGTCTGGCTTTAACCTCCTGATAGATTTTGCCCACATAACCGCCTAACACACCTAAACACAAAAGTTGTACTCCGCCCAAAAGCCAAATCGAACACACGATAGCAGTCCAGCCCGGCACAGCCACACCACAGATCTTTGAAATCAGCGCATACATAAGTCCAAAGCTACTGCAAATCGAGATCAAAATTCCCAAAGTAGAAATCATTTTCAAAGGTTTTACACTAAAGGAGCTAATTCCCTCAATGGCAAATGCAATCATCTTTTTTAACGGATATTTAGATTCACCGGCAAACCGTTCACCTCGATCATAGTATACCACTGCTGTTTTATATCCGATTTCCGGAACTATGCCACGCAAGAACAAATTCACTTCCCGGTATTGAGCTAAGCCTTCCAACGCTTCTTTGCTCATCAAACGGTAGTCAGCATGATTATTCAGCACCTTAGTTCCCAGCAGATTCATGACTTTATAGAAGGCTAAAGCTGAATTTCGTTTAAAGAAAGTATCTGTTTTTCGCTCCTTGCGCACACCATATACCACATGGCAGCCCTCATGATATCTCTGCATAAATTCATCCAACACCTCAATGTCATCCTGCAGATCTGCATCCATCGAAATAGCTGCATCACAATGCTCTTTAGCTGTCATAAGTCCGGCCAAAAGTGCATTCTGGTGTCCGCGATTGTGCGCCAACTTTACACCGGCGAAATGTGGATCCTGTTCCACGAGCGCCTCGATCATACTCCAGGTTTGATCTTTACTTCCGTCATCCACAAACAGAATACGGCTCTCCTCACTGCAGATTCCGGCTCTCACCATACGCTGCAGCTTGTCCAAAATTCGTTTCGACGTCTCCGGAAGCACTTCCTCTTCATTATAACACGGAATCACAATATATAGAACAGAACTCATGCCCTCATCCTTTTTGCTGCTTCGCAGCATCCTTTCTAAAAATGATCCACTTGCTGAAAATATAGTTGATCACAATGACCACCACATTAGCCAATACCTTCATGGGAAGCTCCCACCACCCCAATACCGTGACTGTTACATACAGCATGGCTACATCAACGCCAAGTGAAAATACCCGTGCCGCTAAAAATGCGGCTCCTTCTTTCAGCACCAGTATCAGCCGCCAACTTTTACTTTCAAACACAAACAATTTATTGGTAACATAGGCAAAAATCACAGACACCAACCAAGCTAGCACATCTGCCGGAACAACCGGAAGGTGCATCAGCTCACGGCAGGCAAAATATGATATTATATTGATCAATGTTGTACAGCCGCCAAAAAACACATATAAGATCAGCTCTTTATGCTTTTTCCATAGCTGTTTAAGCTTCTCCATCCTCAATTCCTTCCATTTTTTTCATCTTTTGTTTTCGATCATACCGAGAAGCCAGCCACCAATAACCTGCCAAAGCGGCAAGGCCGCCAAAGGTAACAATGGCTCCTGCCTTCAACCCAGGTGTTTCGTAATGCAACACGATTTCATGATCCCCCGCAGGTACCACAAGTCCCATAAAGCCTATATTCACCTTTTCCAGTGCAACTTCTTTACCGTCAATATAGGCCGACCAGCCAGACTCCCACGGGATACTAAAGAAAACAAATTCATCATCTGTAAAATGACTTTCGGCAGTAATACCGTATTTTGTTCTAGTTAAATTATCTACTGTTTTCTGTGCCCTATTTTCACAGGCTTCATAATATGAAGTATAGTTATACTCGTAGCTATCAATATCGTCTGTGTGATCCAACACTGTTCGATACTTATGGGCCTGTTCCTCATT
>JAZQWC010000054.1:0-38129 GCA_045632125.1 Bianqueaceae bacterium | reverse complement strand
CACCAACGCCATCATCCACGGCTACGGTCACGCCGATGGCATCGTTTATTTAACAGCTGAGCTGATCGATCAGACCCTCACCCTTACAGTAGAAGACCATGGCGTCGGTATCGCGGATTTGACCCAGGCCATGCAGCCCCTCTACACCTCCAAGCCCGACGAAGAGCGTTCCGGTATGGGCTTCACCATGATGCAGACCTTCATGGACGACCTTTTTGTTAGCTCCGCTCCCGGCGAAGGCACAAAGGTGGTGATGATCAAATCCTTTCGATGCCTCCCTGAAGCCGCCCTCAACCTATGAGCTACTAACCCGAGCCCGTCAGGGAGATGCAGTCAGCCGTGATCTGCTGGTGATCCAAAACACCGGCCTGGTATGGACAGTCATCCGCCGCCTTAGCCGCCGCGGCTACGATGCCGAAGATCTGTTTCAGATCGGCACCATTGGCCTGCTCAAGGCCATCGACCGCTTTGACCTTCGCTACCAAACCAGCTTTTCCACCTATGCCGTTCCCCTCATCTTTGGTGAACTGCGTCGCTTTCTTCGCGACGACGGCCTCATCAAAGTGAGCCGCACTCTCAAGGAACAGGCTTTCCGTTTGCAGAAAGCGCGGCAGGAGCTGGAACTTCAGCTGGGATGCACGCCCACCCTTGCCGAGCTGGCTCGGCACACGGGCCTCTCCCCCGCCGAAGTGTCCGCAGCCCTGGCCTCTTGTGAGGCTACTGTGTCCTTCGATTCGCCGGTAGGTTCTTCCGGCCGCGCCGGAAAGGAACTGACACTTCAGGACACCCTGACCGATCTGGGAACCGGTGTGGAGGATCGCCTGGATCGAATCGCGCTGCAAGAAGTGCTGATGTGTCTGCCGAAGATGGAAGCTGAGCTGATTCGCCTTCGGTATTTTAAGAATCTGACGCAGTCACAGACGGGGCAGCTACTTGGGATGTCGCAGGTGCAGGTGTCTCGGTTTGAAAAGAAGGTACTTCTTAAGCTTAGAAAAGAAATGACGCAGGAATAGCAAATGCTGCTCCTGCGTCGCTTAATTTTATTCTGCTTTATATACGCACTGTCCGCCCACGAAGGTATACTTCACGTTCAGCTGCTCGTCCAGTACCACCAGATCGGCTCGCTTTCCCACTGCAATGCTGCCGGTGATCGAATCGATCTTGAGTGTTTTTGCCGGATTAAAAGAAGCCATCTTAGCTACTTCTCCCATGGGAATCCCGCTGCGGATCAGATTTTGTACGCCATTCAATACCGTTTTGGCACTGCCGGCAATAGTACCATTGGCCAGCCGTACAACACCGTCTTTCACATAGCGCATCATACCGTCCACTTCAAACTGCGATACGTTTAATCCGGCCGCATGACCGGAATCACTGATGATGTTGATTCCCTCCGCTGTTTTACACTGATAGATCAGCTGCAGTACTGCCGGATGCAGATGCACATGGTCGCAGATCATTTCGCAGCGCACCTGCGGATCGGTCAAGGCCGCTGCCAGAATACCCGGTTCTCGATGATGGAGACCGCGCATGGCATTAAACAGATGTGTTGCTTGGGTAGCACCAGCTTCGATTGCCTTTTGGGCTTCATCGTACGTAGCATTGGTATGACCCATGGATACGACCAGTCCTTGATTGACCGCATGGTGGATCAGTTCAATGGCTCCCTCCGTTTCCGGGGCGATGGTGAGAATCTTCAATAAGCCCTTCGCACGTTTCTGCAGTTGATCCAGTTTTTCAGGATCCGGATCAATAATATATTCCGGATTCATGGCTCCTTTGTATTTTTCACAGATGAAGGGACCTTCTGCGTGGATACCCCAGATTACGGAGCCGCTGTTTTCCATTTCTGCTTTGGCTGCCGCTTCCACCGCTGTATCGACTTGGCGAAGCAGATCTTCAAAGGCCGAGGTGGCTGTGGTAATACATAGACCAGTCACACCCTGGGTCGCTTCGAATTTCGTCATCTGCTGGATCTTTGGCTCTGCATCGCTGATTCTGGTGCCATAGGCTCCATGGATATGGGTATCGATAAATCCGGGCAGGATATAGCAATCTGTCAGGTCGAGTGTTTTTTCATCCTCTATGTTTATATCCAACTTCGCAATCAAATCACCACTGATCTGCAGATCGCACTTTTCCGGCTGGAATTTTTGATTGATGATTATCGCGTTTTTTAATACCATTGCTGCACGCTCCTTATTCTATTCAACTACAAACTCTGTCCAATCGATTTTGTTATATTGCATCACATCTTCCGATTTCTTCATACCCAGTTTCTCATAGAAGGGGATCGCGTTTTCATTGGCAATCAGATACACAGCAATATCTTTTTCGCCGCCGGCGATTTCATGGGCAGTTTTCATAAGTTTTTTACCAATGCCTTGTTTCGTGTACGCCCTGTCAACGCCCAGATCCGTTACATACAACCAATAGCAAAAGTCAGTTAGTCCAAACAGTACTCCTACAACTTTGTTACTTTCATTGCGGGCTGTCAGACTAATTGAAACATTATTGACCAGTTTTCTAATCCTGCTGTCGAAGCGCTCTTGCGGATATTGGGATCCTAAGTCGGTTCTCTTTAAAAAGTCGATATATTCTTCGGCTGTAAGCCGCTCTTGTTGGATCGTAATGTTTTCGTTCATACTGCACCTTTGTATTTCGTTTTCTAATATTTTTTCATCAGTATATCATAAAGTAAAAGAGCAACCAAGTATTTCTTTATTTTTCCAAGATCAAGCTTTGCTATATTGTTATTTTCATAGAATTTATATTGACAATAAGACGCAGGAATCTCCTTGAACTCCTGCGTCTTATTTATTACAGCTCTTTTCTATATTCGCATACTTCTCTGCCTTTTTGATTCACATATATCTTCTGCAATGTAAATCCCAGCTTTTCATGTAGTGCCCGACTAGCCATGTTTTCTACACGAACCTGGGCGATGGCCTCTGTATATCCAATGCTTTTGACGTAATCAAGAATCAACCGCTCTCCAAGATAGCCATAGCCCTTTTTGCGGCTATGCCGCTTGATCTCCGGGCCGCAGCTGATCATAGTTTCGGAATGGGCATACAAACTCATGAAGCCCACACAGTTACCGCCGCTTTCTACGACGAAGAATTCGAAGTATCGGCCATTATGGTTTTTAGCCAGTGATTCGGCGATCATTTGATCTTTTTCCGCAGCGCTCATTGTTTCGTATTCTGTGTCATCAAATAAGTCCTGTTCGCCAGACTGGATCGGGCGAATTGAAATCTGTTGTGATACCTCCGCTTCTGCCCAGGCTTTTGGAAAATGTTTCTTCATAAAAACTGCTTTTGCTTCATTTTCTTGATAAAAGTTTGCACGTTGGAACCCCATGACCATTTTTTCGTGCAGTGCCTGTTTTCGATCCTGAGTCTGTTCGTTGTATCGAAGCACCTTCATCTGACCCATCGCTTCATACTTTAGCAGCTCTTCATATACATCTTCAATATACTCTTCCTTTGCCACTTCACAGTCTTCCGGACTGTAAAACATATTTGCATGTCCAGCCACTTTCTGAAAATTCGACGTCATCGCAATATGATATAAATATCCGCAGACCCCTTGATACAGTGTTTTTAACTGCTCTGGAAATTGCTCTTCATAATAAGCGATCCCATCCTTGAGCCAGCCGGTCACATACTTACCCGGCATACCATTGTACTCTGCATCCCAGATATAAAAAAGAGCATAGGGGATGTTGTCGGTCAAATATACAACATTCTGCTCCGTATCATGCAGTTTTGAATTCGCTTTCAGCTCTTGAATTCCAGACACGTAGGAACCATGATAAAAGTATTTCATGAAGTTACATCTCCTTAATGGTGAGGTGATTTATTTTTCACAATTGGAAGCCACAATTCTATATACCGTGACTGGTTATATACCGGATCATTCTCACGATAAAACCAGTGGTTAACTGCAATTTCCGGTGCATCGGTGAGTTCATATTCCGAACTGGGAAGCCACTCGCTTATAGCTTTACGACGAACCTCCTCTGTTTGGGTTACCGGATAACGCATACGCTCCGTTTCACACACCAGATATTCTCCAGCCGGAATCGTAATGGTTTCAAAGCGTTTTGCTTCTTCCTTTGAGCCAAGCACTCTGGCCAAATGATTGGTTGTGTTAGTATCCAATTTGGCAGCGATATAATAGTCGTAACCATCGTCGCCAAAGTTGGTAATCACATTATAACTGGTTTCGCAGTCCTTTGACAAGCCGTTCAAAATGAATTGATTCACTCTGGTGGATAAATAGAATTTTTCTTCCTGTTCATTTCTCTCTGCCGGAGTTCCGGTAAAACGTCTTTTGTAACCTGTCAGTACCATTTCTGGTTTGTTTTCAATTCTGTAATTCATAACAGTACCGCCTTCCATAATGACTTGGATCGACAGTCGAGTAAAAGCTTTGAGCATTGCCTTTTCGCTGCGCGCTTGCGAGGGCAAAATGCCATGGAATTTTTGAAATGCCTTAGCAAAACTGTCCGGACTTTCATAGCCATATTTCAATGCAACGTCAATGACTTTTGCATTTTCGCTCTGTAGCTCTGCTCCCGCCAATGTCAGCCGGCGGTTTCGAATATATTCACCCAGCGTATAGCCGCACAAAATGCTAAACACCCGCTGAAAATGAAAACTGGAAGAAAAGCTTTGCTTTGCTACCTCTTCATAGTCGATTTCCTCTGTCAGATGTTCTTCGATATACGCCAGTGCTCGCTGCATTCCATTGATCCATTCCATGTTTTCTACCTCCTGCCGATGATTCATTATACTCAAAATACTCATCTTTTTCCCGATATATTCTGCGAAGCAATGGCGGGCAATATCACGACTTTTTGCCGCTCACTTGATTCTCCTATCACCATGTAGTCATTTTCTTATAACTACGTGGACACCTCCTCGATGTTGACGTGTCCATGTAGTCGCTTGGTCATTTGCTTCACGGTCACCGCGTCTCATTCCTTCCTGCATGGTCTTTCGGCCCCCTACGCGCCCTCAATACTCAAAAAAAACCGATATCGGTAACCAAATACTACCGATATCGGTTTCAATACTACTTCAAACTCAAATCACACGAATGCGGATCATGCCTTCGATCTCGCCCAGCTGGGCAATCGCTTCCTCGCTGATGGGACCGTTGATATCCAGCATGGTGTAAGCGTATTCCTTGCGGGACTTGTTAGCCAGATTCTCCACGTTCAAACCTTCCGCAGAAACGATGGTGGTGATCTTCGCCAGAGTCGCGGGAATGTTCTTATGGATCATACAGATACGGGCTTCGCCGCTGCGCTCCATGCTCACATCCGGCAGGTTTACGGAATGAATAATGTTACCATTATCCAGATATTCCTGAATCTCATGAGCCGCCATGATCGCACAATTATCTTCACTCTCGGGAGTGGATGCACCCAGGTGAGGCAGAGCGATGACACCGGGTTCATTGGCGATCTCAGCGCTGGGGAAGTCGGTTACATAACCGGCTACACGGCCAACCTTCATGGCAGCTGCCAGAGCAGCCTCATCCACCAAACCGTTACGAGCCAGGTTGATCAAACGAACACCGTCTTTCATCTTGGTAATGGCGTTGGTATCGATCATATTGCGAGTGGCATCATTCAGCGGAACATGCAGGGTCACATAATCAGCAACCTTCAGCAGATCTTCCAGTTTCTGAACTACCTGTACACGGCGGTCCAGAGCCAAAGCAGTGGGAACGCTCAAATATGGATCGTAACCAACGATGTTCATACCCAAAGACAACGCAGCATCTGCCACCTTTGCGCCGATGGCGCCAAGTCCGACGATACCTAAGGTCTTACCCCAAATTTCAGGACCGGCAAACTGGCTCTTAGCCTTTTCCATGGTGGTCAGGATGTCGGCGCCTGCGGCAGCCTCCTGACGAGCCCACTGGTTAGCCTCGAACATACGACGAGAGGAAGCTAGCAGAGCGAAAATTACTTCTTCCTTAACCGCATTAGCATTGGCACCGGGAGTGTTGAATACCACGATACCGGCCTCACTGCAGCGCTCGATCGGAATATTGTTGGTACCGGCACCGGCGCGGGCAATGGCGCGCAGAGCCGGAGGAAACTCGTAGTCATGCATCTTGGCGGAACGCACCAAAATACCATCGGGATTTTCAAAGTTATCGGCAGCGGCAAATCTCTTCTGGTCCAACTGATTCAAACCAACTGCCGCAATTTTATTTAAAGTCAAAATCTGAAACATGATAAAACTCCTTATTCAAAACGATTGAAGAACTAATTTTCAGCTGTTGCGCTTGTCAAACTCCTGAATGAAAGCACACAGTTTTTCAATACCTTCCATGGGCATTGCATTGTAGATGGAAGCACGCATGCCGCCCACATTGCGGTGACCCTTCAGGTTAGCCAGGCCGGCTGCGGTACTCTCTTTTACAAACAGAGCATCCAGCTCTTCGGAAGCAGTGCGGAATACAACGTTCATGTCACTGCGGGAGCCGATCTGAGAGGGGCAGGTAAAGATCTTAGAGTTGTCGATCACATCGTACAGCATCTGAGCTTTCTGATGTTTGATCTTTTCCATACCGGGTACGCCACCCTGTTCTTCCAACCAGTCACATACCAAGCCCAGCATATAAATGCACCAGCAGGGAGGAGTATTGTACATAGAGTCTTTATCGATCTCGGTTTTCCAGTTCAGCATCAGAGGAGTGAAGGGCAGCTCACGACCGGCCAGTTCTTTCTTCACGATCACGATGGTCAGACCTGCGGGAGCCAGATTCTTCTGAGCACCGGCGAAGATCACGCCATACTTGGAAATATCCACCTGACGGGAACAAATATCAGAAGACATATCGCATACCAGGGGCACACCATTGGTTTCCGGAATGTACTGCCATTCGGTACCATAAATAGTGTTGTTTGCACAATAGTAGAAGTAGGAAGCGTCGGGTCTGATCACCAACTGATCCTGGGATGGGATATAAGTATGATTGGAGCCTTCTGAGGTAGCGGCGATCGCGATGTCACCGTACTTTTTAGCCTCTTTATAAGCAAGGTTAGAGAAATTACCGGTCACGGCGTAGTCAGCTTTGCCGGTTGCACCGATTAAATTTAACGGGATTGCTGAAAACTGAGTGGAAGCGCCGCCCTGTAAAAAGAGAATTTCATAATCATCGGGTACTGCCATCAGCTTGCGGAATTTCGCCTTGGTGTCATCGAAAATCTTTTGAAAAACCTTAGAACGGTGGCTCATCTCCATTACTGACATGCCGCTGCCCTGATAATTAGTGATTTCTTTTCCGGCCCGTTCCAGAACGGTTAACGGAAGCATAGATGGTCCTGCAGAAAAATTAAAAATACGATCATTGGCCATAATGAATATGTCCCCCTTTCAAAAACATTCGCTCGTTTTAGGAAAACGATTTCGCACATTATACCAGTATTCGACCCAAATTGCAATGACGAATGTTACAAAAATAACAATCAAACGATTATATTTTTGTATACTTTATATAAAATATGCTAAATTTTTAACAAAATTGCCTGTCCATCAAAAGTCTTTTAAACAAAAACAGCCGTCCCGTGCAGAAAAACCTGTTTCCTGTACGCGGACGGCTATGCCATTTTTGTATTACATTATTCCACTACGATCTCATTTTCTCCACTGCCCAGTTCTAACTGAAGGTCGCCCATTTTGAAGGTCGCCCTTACATTTTCCGGAATCACGATCTTAAATTCGATCCGCTCCTCCTTCTTCTCGTAGGAAACCTCAACTTTACCCGCCGGAATGCTGCGAGAGCCTCTCAGCCGACTTAGTTTATCTGTCAGTACCGGTGCAATTACGATCTCATCAAATCCAGCTTTTCCTGCTTCCTGACGAATACCCAGCAGATACTCAAAAATATATACCGAAGCCGCACCAAACATCGGATGATTATGTGACCGATCCTCCGTTGTATCCGGCCAGTACTCCCACAAAGTAGTAGCACCCCGGCGGCGCATTTCTTCAAAAGATATCTCGGACTTCGACATCAGCAAATCCGCAGCCACATCTCCGTCACCATGCTCAAACAGCACCCTCGTTACAATATCCGTTCCAAAAATACCGGTATCATAGGACTTGGTTTTTCGGTAATACTCAACCATATTTCGATAGGTTCTCTCATCACCGATCCCCATATCTACGGCAAAGGCATTGGCTCCCTGACAGTTGCCGATGAAATTACCATCCCAGGTGTTAAAATAAGCTGCCTGCGTCATTGCCTTTCGCGCCTCGATCCGTTCATGGAAAAGCTGAATATCTTTCTCTTTCCCAATCACCTTGGCGATCTCGATCATCCGACGCAAACATTTCACATAAAAATAGTTATTCACAAAAGGAGCCGGCAGCATCACAGCCGTAGGCGTACACCAATCTCCCAAACACCACTGCCCTGCCTTATCGCTGGTCACCAGCAGATTCTGGGAATGAGCCTCCAAAAAGTCAAAATATCGCAGCATCTGCGGATACAATCTCTCCAAAGGTTCACTGTCACCATAATGTTTATAATACTGATAGGGCACCTCCACAATCGCACAGCCCCAGCCACCGGGGCCTCCGCCGCAGCGGGTATAGGGCGCGGTATACTGCACATGGCCGGTGATCAGATCCTGACAGTCCCCAATATCCTTGATCCACTTTTCATAAAAAGCCCGTGCATCCAGCATGGTCATCACCGCACTGCAGGCCAGCTGACCATCACCGGTATAACCCCTGCGCTCAATATGCGGACAGTCCGAAGGAATACCCGCATGCATATTCACCAGCTGCGTATGCACATAGGTCTTATAGATCCAATCCAGCGTCTCATTATCAGACTCCAGCGAAGAAGTCACCGGCACGTTGGTATGCACCTCTTCCACACACTCCACTTCAGCCTCGCCTTCCACAGAAAAATACCGGAAGCCATACCAAGTTAGCATCGGGCGTACCACACGCTCTGTGCCGTCCGCTACGATCTCCATATGCTGCCTGTGCTGATGTACCACTGACAGTTCGCCGTCTACCAACTCCTCCGAAAAATTCAATCGGATCCTTTCCCCACAGGGCGCGCTCACGCGAAGTACCGGCCAACCGGTGGTGTTTCTGCCGCAATCGTACAGTTTCGCCCCATCCTTCTCTCCGATGCAGCTTACCGCAAGCCTATCGCTGATGCTGTCTGCCGGACACTCGGTAAATTCATACTCGGTATCCAGCGGTTTTGCCGGCTGCGCCTTGACCCAGCTGCTGTCGTCAAATTCAGCACCTAGGCAGGCATCTTCAAATCCGCGATAATCATGATTTTCATACTGCGGAAAATAATAATCGTTAATAAAACTTTCTTTAACTCGATCCGTTTCAGAGGAAACAAACTCCTGCATTCCCTCTACCGTCTCGGCAACAATACGATAGATCGCCTTAGCATCACCAAACTTAGCATCCTCGAAGGTATACCAACCACCGCCAAACAAAATCGCAATGGTATTCTCACCTTCCTTTAATAAAGATGTAATATCATACTCCGGCACATAGATCCGGTGACTCGTCAGCATCTCGAAGGTAGGATAGTTATCCCGAGCTTCATAGTCAGAAGAAAGGGGCAAAAAGGCATCCTCCGTTACCTCTTTTCCATTGACATAGCAATGGAAAAAGCCCAGGCCCAGTACCCTCAGAACAGCCTTATTCACATTTTTCACACAAAAGTGGCCGCGCAAAATCGGAAACTTTCCACCGTATACCCACTGCGCCGCGCCGAACATTTCATTTTGCTTCATGATGTACACCTCTCCTTTTCTTAATTATAACAACAGGAAGATACATGATCACGATCACCGCTGAAATAATGATAGGAAATCCAATCAAATGACTTCCAAATAGTTGTTTAAATATATATAGCGGATTTCCGGGTTCCGCCTCCATTAAGAACATAAAATTGGTATCAAAGATCAGATTGACTATAAAAGCAATTCCTGCCAGCCCCAATAAGGTCAGCAAACATTTCGGCAGCATTCTAGGCTCCGGTTTGATATCGCCCCCTGCTGTCAGCATAATGGGATACAACACCAACAAAATATGCAGTGTAAAACTATGTATATGCATAAAGTTTGCCAACGGCAGTCTCACCCAACTTGGGAAGATCAAAGCCGCCAGTGTTCCGGGAATTCCCACCAAATATAAATAATTTTCCAGCACCCGATTCGGTTTCAAAGCATGCAGGGCAATCAAGTATATATTAATGCTGCACAAATGAAAGGGCAGATAATCCGGTATATAATTTCCGCCAATCAGCAAACACACCACCATATACCATTCATCCAATACACATAGGGCTGCCACTCCATAGCGCAACTTCTTGCGCCCAGCCTCTCCCATTTTTCGATAAACCATACAGCAAATTAATGTCACTGCTGCAAATACCACCAGCCAAGCAATATGTAAGGAGTCGAAATGGGAAAACCCAAGTCCCTCCTGTATGGTATCACTGGTTTCCAGAAAATACTTCATCTTCGCTACCTCAATTCTGCATTCGAATCTGTTGACCTTTTACTAACGGATAACTCACCAACCGCGATCCATTCAGATCCTCCCGGTGCATATCCACGCCGCTGATCTGACTATTTTCATAGGTTGTATAATAATAAATTCCCCTATCGGTATTACAGCAGGAAGTATAGATGGTAATCTCATACTGTCCCTTTCCCATATGCACACAGCCCCTCTGCTGCGCCACGCTATTTAATATATGGAAAAACTGACTCACCGCTTCCGATTCGGAATCTCCAGACTTTGACAATAATTTCGTAAATGCTGCCTTCACAAAGCGAGAGCTGGAGGACAGATCTCCCGGCAGTCCCAGGCCGCCCATCCCCCGGCTGTAAGGCTTCACTTCCACCTGCGGCATCAACTCATTTGTCATCTGCTCATTCGATAAACCCATAAAATTACTCAGATACGTCATCTGATAATCAAAGGGCGGGTTATTCGTCAGTATCCCCACCGGGTTTTCATGCACATGCAGTCCATCCGCCATGCATTCCACGGTGATCGCCCCCTCACGGTCCGCAATCAGCCAGTGCAGCTGCGACGGCGGCAGATCGGCCCGAAAGCTCTCATCCACCAAATTAATATGCTTCAAAAGTTCTTTAGCCTCTTCCACTGTAGCACACTGGCCTAAAATCCAAGGCACAAACTCAAAGGAGGCAATATTATCCTTTTCCTCCTCCATCGGATGATACGCACAGTTTCCCACAAAATTCAGCCCCGCCATACTCAGTCCTTTTTCGTTGGTAGCATCGTAATATAGCGGATATTCATCTGTTACAAAGGCCATACCGATCATGGCATAATGCGTCGTCATTTTTCCCGCATGGCGGAAAGAAAAGACGAAGTTTCGCGGTGTAACCGTAACCGTTTCCTGATAGGAATATTCATAGTCAAGATTGCGGCCAAAATAATGATCCGCAGCTTTATAAGTTGCAGCTGTACACATGCTGATTCTCCTTGTTAAAAATCTATTCGCGATAACCCTAGTTTCTCCGAATGGATCTTAGATTATTTATATCATAACCCTTATCTAAATATGTATAGCTCCGTTTACATCTGCTTTCTTACGATCTTATATTCGTCGCCATACTCGTAAAACGGACAGTTTTTAAAATTACCCCGAATGAACTGCTCCATTTCGTCCTGATCCAGGTCCATTTCACAAATATAGCACTCGTATTCATCGTCATATGTATAGTGCATGCATTCTTCACAATGATCTGCCATGTTCTTCTCCTTTATTGCTGTTCAAACCGTCTTATTTATGATACGGTTCCTTCATTTGAATTCGATAAGCTCTGTAGATCTGCTCCAGCAGGATCACCCTCATCAACTGATGGGGAAACGTCATTTTTGAAAAGCTAAGTGCATAATTGGAGCGTTTTAACACTTCCGGCCCCAAGCCAATGGATCCGCCAATTACAAAACAAATATGGCTCTTTCCCTGGATACCCAGCTGTTCGACCTTTCTGGAAAACTCTACTGAATCCAGCATCTTTCCTTCGATCTCCAGCGTGATCACAAAGGCATCGTCGGTAATGTTTTTCAGGATCCGCTCCCCTTCTTTTTGGCGGATCCCATCTTCAATGGCCACACTGGCATTATCCGGTGTCTTTTCATCCGCCACCTCTATTATCTCTAATTTGCAATACTTGCTGAGCCTTTTTGTATATTCGGCAATGGCATCCCTTAAGTATTTTTCCTTAATTTTGCCTACCGTCACAATTGTTATTTTCATATTTTCTTTTATGCCTCCGGTTTTATCCTGAAATTCAAAAGACGCCAAGGGGATCCCCTCAGCGTCTGATTGAATTAACTGATCTGAATTAACTGATCTTATCTTCCACTACTGTCAGCTGCGGCCCCTCATCATTGACACGTTCAATGCAAGCACCCAGCTTGGTCAGCTTACGCACCATACCCTCGTAGCCACGGTCGATATAGTGGATGTTGGTAATTGTAGTGCTTCCTTCTGCTGCCAAACCGGCCAAAACCATAGCAGCACCGGCACGCAGGTCGGTCGCCTGTACTTCGCCACCCTGCAGCTGGTCCACACCTTCAATAATAGCAATGTGTCCTTCCACATCGATATTGGCACCCAAACGCTTCAGCTGTTCTACATAACGGAAGCGATTGTCCCAAATACTTTCATTTACCATACTGGTACCGGGGATCATGGAAAGAAGTACCATCATCTGGGGCTGCATATCGGTAGGAAATCCCGGATAGGGCAGCGTCTTCACCTTGGTGGGCTTCATATGATCGCTTCCGATTACTCGAATGGTTTCATCTTTTTCAATAACGGTAATACCAATCTCGCGCAGCTTTGCAGAAACCGAATCCATATGACGAGGAATCACATTGGTGATGGTCACATCGCCTCCGGTTACCGCACCAGCAATCATATAGGTTCCGGCCTCGATCTGGTCGGAAATGATCGCATACTGAGAACCATGCAGTTTCTGTACGCCACGGATACGGATCACGTCGGTACCGGCGCCTTTAACATCGGCACCCATACTGTTCAAAAAGCTGGCAGTGTCTACTACATGGGGTTCTTTCGCTGCATTTTCAATTACAGTGGTACCCTTAGCCAGTACAGCAGCCAACATAATATTAATGGTTGCACCTACACTGGCGATATCCAAGAAGATGTTGGTTCCCACCAGCTCACGGGCTTTCATTTCGATAATTGCCTTCGCATTTACCTCTGCACCCAGAGCCTCAAAGCCCTTCACATGCAGATCAATGGGACGGACCCCGAAATCACAACCGCCGGGGAAAGCCACACGCGCATTTTTAAAGCGGCCCAGCAATACACCCAGAAGGTAATAAGATGCACGCATTTTGCGCACAGATTCTGAATTGGCACAGTCGTTGATCATATGACGGCTGTCAATTCTCAAGGTATGATTATCAATGCGGTCAACTTTTACCTGCATTTCCCGCATGATCTGAATCAAATTTTTAATATCCGCTATATCGGGTACGTTTTCTAATATAACAACATCATTTGCCAGAAGCGCAGCCGGTAAAATGGCTACTGCCGCATTTTTCGAGCCGTTGATCTCGACTTCGCCCCGCAGCGGTCTCTGTCCATGAATTATAATCTTTTCCAAATTTGCCACCTCAATTAATGAGTCTATATCTAATCTAAACAATTATACCACATTTTGCAAATAAATCAACCCTTTTTTCGATTGCTTCTTTGCAGGTTACACCGCAGTTCGGTTCATTACATATTCTTTTCCCGATTTCAATACTACTATAATGGACGGAACTGCCTTGATCTGTTCTTGGGTATCATCCGATTTTTCTATATGATATCCATCCATGATCATCACCACCTCGTCTTTCTGTCCTTCTTCCATGTCTGCTTTTATATTTCCCAGCATCGCATATAATATTTCATCTATCGGCAATAAAACATAGGTTTCATCTGCTTCTTCTACCACATCCCAATAGGTCAGCTGCGCTGATGTCACTTCTCCGTAAGATACACATACCTGAAGTTCATTAAAACAAAGAACCATCTGCTCTCGCATTGCATAGAAACGATACACGTATCCTTCGCTTGTTTTTACTACCTTAGATAAACTTATATCCTCTCCCAACCATTTATGCGCAAAATCCTTTGCTTTTTCTTCCATTATTCCTTCTGCTTCCTCCATCGAAATGCGGCTTTGCCTAGCCCACTCTTCCACCGACACCCCATGATACTGCAGAGTTTCTGCTTCCTTAGATCGATCCTGATAGGAGATCTTATGTTCCTTACGATCCGTTATGATCAATAAATGTTCCGATACATATTGTACTTCTGATCCATATATATATGTTTTTTCATAAGGTTCGTTTAGAAAATCTTCAACCATTTGATCCAGATTTGCCTCACCCACCTCTAACAATGGATATTGACGATTTCTCCGGTCCGGTTCTGTTTGAATCTCGATCCCGCTCTTTTTATATAGTTCCTCTACTTGCGCGATCCGCTCTACCGGCACCCAGTTTACATTGATCTGCTGATACAGATAATATCCAAGCAAGATCAGATTCAACAGAATCAGCAAGATCAAGATCACCCTGCCCATTCTTCTTTCATTCACGTTATGTTCCTCCGCTCTTTCCTATACAAGCCATCCGGTCTACTTCCGCCATTAATAAGCCTTGATGCAGGCACTTCCTTCCTCGATTGCAGTCTCCCAATACAAAACCAGCTTTTGATTCGAAAAACGATATGTTAACTGCGGTATTTCCTGCGGATCCCAGCCTAACTCTATCATTTCATTTAATACATTTTGCCAGGTATCTGTCAAAGTTTGCCGCTGCTCAATATCGCGGCTGAAATTTAGAACGAAGCGCTCATACCGACGCACTCTGCTCCCTTCCACGGTCACCCGGATCGGATATTGCATATGAAGCTCTTCCACTATGGCTTGATCCATACGGAAGGGGATCGAATCGATCAAATAGGTAAAGTAGAACACATATCCTTCCTTTTGGATCTCATAGCCAACAAAGGAGAAGTCCATTCCTCCTGTCGCCTTCCAGTCTAGATCTTCTTTTAGAAAGCCCACCGCCAATTGATAGGCCTCTTTCATTCCTACCGACTCTTTTTCTTTGTCCGTTAAAGTTTCCACATATTGTAAAAAGCCGGTTTGATCGACTTTCACCGTCACCTTTTCATTTGTAAATAAGATCTGATCCGTTTCTTGCTGAATCGTCACCGCATCCGGATACTGAAAAAAGCCTAATGCATATTTTTTAGCCTGAATTGGGTTCAATTTTTGACCAATTTGAAAGATCATTTCCGCTCTCGCGCCATTGACCATTTCGTAATTTGAACTCTCCAGCACAAATTCGCCTGCCAGTTGAGGTTGCGGCCATACCGCTCCCAATGCCAAATAATTCTTGCCTAACGTACTTCCCTGCTGCAGCAACAGTTCCAAAAGCTGTTGATTTTCCTCCCGTTCCCAGGCCTCTTTTTCCACTTTCAAATACTGCTGCGCCTCATAATCCACCAAATACACCTTTGCATTTTCCCGGCGGCTGCGTGCAGGCAAGACCCAAATCTCAGTCCAACTGCCTTCTTCTATTTTTTCCAGGCCGATCTGCTCCTTGATCAATAGACTTTCCATAGCAAAGTCATAGGTCAATACACAGACTTCCTCATCCCAAGGCAGCCCCTCGATATTTTCCACCTTCGCCGAACCGTTTTTCAGCACATCACTTAAAAGCCCGTAGGTATTTTGAAAAATATCTTCAAAGCTTGCATCCTGTTTTGATAATCTTCCATAACTGCCATCGCTGCCGCCCAGCGAAAAATACAGCACATCAGGCCGCAGCATATTTCCATCTTCATCCGGCTGAGCCATGCTATACCAATCGGTATTTTCCTGTTTTGACGGATTTTCCCAAAAAATCAAAACCATCTGGTACACCGCTGCAACCATCAATACCACGACCCATACCCAAAAAGTGCCTTTTATCTTGTTCACGATCTATCACCCATCAGCACCTGATACACATTTAAATAATATTCCTGCAGTTCAGCTGCCAGCTGTTTTCGATACCGATGATATGCATACGTCTGCTCCTCTTCACCGATTCGCAGTTGCACATACTGCTTGCCCAATACCGGCAGCGGCACCGTCAACTGATATAAGCCGCTGGCCCCCACCATGTCGCTCATTTGATATAAAAGAGTCGTTATATTTTCCTCATCAAAGGTATACACACTACATTGGATCTGTGTACCAACCTCAGCATTCCCCATAAAAACAGTCTGATTTTCCAATGTATCGTACTCCGCTGTCACGTGCGGCACCGCCTCACTCACGAGCAGTCCATACTGCAGGCAGCACATAGCCGATAACACAATACACATAACACACTTCATCAGTCTTCTCATAGCATCACACTCCCGTCCATCAGCGCAAGCTGCTCCGGAAATGCCAGCCAAAACTCACTGCCCTGGCCCACTTCACTTTTCACCCAGATTCGGCCGCCATGCAGTTCCATCAATTCTTTTGCAATCGAAAGACCTAAGCCGGTACCACCCATTGAACGGGAGCGGGCCTTATCGACCCGATAAAAGCGATCAAAAATATGCTTTTGATCCTCTTCTTCAATGCCAATACCGCTATCACGAATCATAACCAAAATTTCTCCGGACTCACGGTATACCCCTGCTTCGATCACCGCCTCTTCCGGACTATACTTCATGGCATTTGTCAACAGGTTTCGCAGCACCTGTTCGATCTTGCTGCTCTCGCCCTGCACCCAGAACTCTTCCGGCAAAGCCAGTAAATCGCTCTCGACTCCCTCCTGCCAACGCACCTCCATATCAGGAGCCCATACGAGCTGCTGCTGTTTCTTTCCAGCCTCCCATTCAAAGCGGAGTAAGGTATCCAGTACCAACTGGCCCATCTCCACCGGAACCTTTTTCAACAAAATCTGTTTCGAATCCATTTTAGATAATTCCAGTAGATCAGAAATCAACGCAGCCATACGATCGGACTCTTTACTCACTACACCCAAAAATTGTTTTACAAGTTCCGGATCTTCGGCTGCTCCTTCCAATATGGTCTCTGTGTAACTTTTTACAGTCGTAATCGGGGTACGCAATTCATGAGATACATTGGCTACAAACTCTTTCTGCAATTTTTCCATTTTCTGCAGTTCCAAAATCATGCCGGACAGTTCCTGAGCCATATGATCAAAATGGTTCTCTAGCCGCGCCAGCTCATCATTACTCTCATTTTCCTCTGACTTAGCGTCCGCTTCCTTTAATTCCATCAACTGACCAGAAGCCAATTGCTGCGTCTTTTTCGTTAACCGCAGAATCGGACTGGAAATATTAACCGCAAAATAATAACCTAACACACCTGCTACCACAATGCCCAGGGCTGTACACACAAAGATTACCGAGGTAGCATTTCGCAGACTCTCCTGCACCTGGTTCATTGAAAAACGAATGAATATAATATAGGTTTCTTCATCCTGACCAAGGGTAAAACTCTTGGCATAATCTCCCACCTGTCGCTGCCTTGCATCGGTATGTACATATAAGCTATCCGGTTCCTTCCCCGCAAGAGCATCCATGATTGCCCGCGAAGTCACATCTTCCTGGCTCAACACCTTTTCACGGTTGTACAAAATCCTGCCTTCGGCATCTAATAAACATACGATTTTATGATTCGCCTCTTCGCCTTCCAGATTCACACTTTCCATCATAACCGTAGTTAATACTTCACCGAAAATTTTTGACGGACTCCGCCAATCACTGCGTACTTCCACACTCAGCACATCAATCATACGTTCCGCCGTATAATCAACTTCTTTAAATGCATCCTCATATGCATTACTGCGCAAACTATAAAGAATCGAGGCACCACAGCCAGTCATAACGGTTACGACCAGTACCATATACAGTGCTGCCATTTTCCATTTAATACTGCCCACGATGCCTCTCCTTTCGTGTGATTTCTTAATTGTCTTTCACGTTCTTCTTTCCGCTGCCGGAATGCAGAAGTCGGCTTAGCTTCGTCCTATTTCTTCATTAAAATAGTAGCCAACGCCTCGTTTTGTTAGAATATAAATGGGAGCTCCCGGTTCGTCTTCAATCTTTTCTCGTAACCTACGAATGGTTACATCCACTGTACGCTCATCTCCCAGGGCTTCATATCCCCATACACTTTCCAACAAAGCCGCTCTTGAAAAGACCTGACCTCGTTTCGTCATAAAAAATTTCAGCAGGTCCGTTTCTTTTTGCGTCAGATCGATCAGTTGTCCATGCTTACGTACGGCAAAGCGTTCTGTTTCCAAAACCAGTTCACCGGCTTCATAGGATGCGGCTGAGGGTTCACTCTTTTGAGTCAAGGCAGTATACCGCCGCAAACCGGTACGAACTCTCGCCATAAGTGCTTTCATGCTAAAGGGTTTGGTCACATAGTCATCGGCGCCCATTTCCAAGCCGATTACCGTGTCCATTTCTTCTGCTCTCGCAGTCAGCATGATCACCGGCACATTGCTTACTTCTCTGATTTTTTGACACACTTGAAATCCATCCAAGTGCGGCATCATTACATCTAAAATCACCAGATCCGGGGTTTCTTTTTCAAACACATTTAACGCTTCATAGCCATCGTAAGCCGTGACGACACGATAGCCCTCACGCTCCAGATTAAATTTCAGAATATCGACAATGCTGACTTCATCATCGACTACTAAAACTTTTTCATACATGTCGATACTCCTTTTCTTTATCGATTTGATAACACATATTGCGTAATCTTATTTATTCGATCCATAATTTGGTATATACCGTCAAGCTCTCACCGGGCTGAAGCTGGCAGAATCCTGCTTCCTCTTCACTCATGCCGCCGCTCACCAAATTAGGTGCATTCACTCTCCAGTTTTGAGGTTCCAAACAAATCAGATTGCCGGCCTGATTGGAATTCCAGATCATCCAGTGCTGATAGAAAGGATCCACTTCGTAGCAGATTCGTCCATCTTGACGCTCCACGATCGCTCCATGGAAGGGCTTTCCGTCTTTTTCGATTAGTTCAGCCGTATAATGATCATCCATGTTCCATGCAATGGGTGTCAATCCCTTTGCGCGCAGGCGCGCCTCCCCTTCATTCAGTTCGCGTACTTCTCCGGTGGGCAGCATGCGCTCACTCATGAGGATGCGCTTACCTACCGAAAGGCGCACTAAAGACTCTTCGTCCACCTTAAATGCGGAATGAAATCCTAATCCAATCGGCATAGGCTCATCGCCGTTGTTTGTAATGCAGATTTCCTGATACAAGCCTTCCTCACTCAGACGATTGGTCTGTACTGCTCGGAAGATATGGGGATAATACTGGTAAAATTCGCTGTCAGTACCTGCTTCAAACTCTACCTGTACCGTGTCTCCTTCCGCTTTGGTCAGCTTCCAGGGACGCTTATGCAGAAAACCATGCAGCGAATTGCCTCTGGCCGGTTCGTTTACTGCAAACTGATATTCACGGGTAGCTGTGGCAAATTTGCCGCCATCGATTCGGTTAGGCGGGAACAAGATCGGCAGACCATAAGAAGTGGATTTTTCCATAAAAATCTCAGGATCTGTAGGCACATTCAGCGCCTCCACTCCATTCTTTTCCAACGAAATTACCTGGCCGCCCAACTCCGGCACCACCTGCATACGATATGATCCCTGTGTAATTTCAACGATCTCCATAGATCCGATCATTTTCTGACTCATGCCTCTTCCTCCGCTTCTCGCTGTTTTTCTAACAGATCCTGCAGGTTGTCAGCATCCCGATACAGATGGGAGTTCACCGGCAGGCCTTTTTTAACTAACTTTTTATTCATAAATTGCACCACTGCATAATAGACAACGGCAAAGGCCGGCACACCAATAATCATACCTAAAAAGCCGAAGATGCCGCCGAATAAAAGCAGTGCAAAGGTAACCCAAAACTCTGAAATACCGGTGGTATTTCCCAAAATTTTCGGTCCAATGATATTACCATCGATCTGCTGCATGATAATAATGAAAATAATAAAATACAGACCTTGCAGCGGATCTGCCAACAGAATCAAGATCGCACAGGGAATACCTCCAATGAAAGGACCAAAAAAGGGAATGATATTGGTAACACCTACGATCACACTGACCAAAAGGGGATACGGGGTCTTTAAGATCGCCAAAACGATGAAGGTAATCACACCCACAATGGCAGAATCCAGGATCTTGCCATACAGGAAACCACCAAAGATTTTATGGCCATGCCGAGCTGTATCCACGATCGTGTCGCCGGTCTCTTCCTTAAATATGGTGTAAACCAGTTTTTTGCTCTGCCCCAGGAATTTTTCCTTATCGACCATTACATATACGGCCACCACGATACCCACGAGCAAGTTAAAGAAAAACATAACCACATCGATCACACCCGTGGTAATAGCTGTCACAACATCACCCACTGTTGTAATCAAATCAGTGCGTAGCCAGCTTTCTACTGCCGTAGAAGCCTTCGTTACCAGCATACTAAGGTTTTTCATGATCGCGCTGTCGCCCTTGGTGTGCTTTTCAAGCCAGGCCACAAAGTTCTCTACCTGTGCAGGCATTTCCTCGACGATGATGGTGATACTGTCCACCAGGCTAGGAATGATCAGCCAAATCAGCGCTACTACGATTACAATACCGGTAATTATGCTAAAAGTAATAGAAAGTCCTTTGGCTATTACCTCGCCTTTGCGGTATTTTTTCAGTGCCGGTGATAAGCGCTTCCGATAGCTTTTGGCCAGCGGATCCAGCAAATAGGCAATGGCAATACCATAATAAATGGGTGCCAAAATACTATTCAGGCTTTCCACTATGTTTTTCAGTTTAGGATACTGATACATGGCAAAGGTGATCAGCAAGATACTCATGATCAGCAAAAAAACATGCTTTGTAACGATTTTAACCCTTAACTGAAAGTTTTTCTCATCTTTCATGACTCTTCCTCCTTTGAGGACTCTGTGATATGCTTAGACTCGATTGAATCCAGCTTATTTTACATGTTCGTGATTGTGCAGATGATCTTCACAGTACTCATAATTACCATTGCACTGTGAACAATACCGGAAGGTCATATCCGGATCATCCACATCGGTAATACCGCACACATGGCATTTATGGAAAGGCACCCCTTTAATGATTTTTCCTCTGTCGGAGTCTCTCTTTTCGGCAGCCGGTTTCGGTTTTACAGTTTGCCATCCGCCTGCGGCACCATATCCTTGCGGGCGTGTCATACGCACGTAGTCGCTGCGGCGCTTTTTATACTTGATGTTTCGAATCAATATCGGCAGGAAGAAGATCACATAACTCAGCAGGGCTGCTGCAATCAAATAACGAATCGCAGGAAGCATAGCACCGGTGACAACGAAGTCATATAACATAAATGCTCCGCTGATGATGCCGGCCCACATGGATTTTACCGGAATGAAATACATCAGCAGTACCCGATGATTGGGATACAGCGTAGCCAGCGCCAGGAATAGCACTTGATTCATATAGGTCGGAATACCGGGCACTCCAAATATCATAGACACGGCAATGGTAGCCAACATTCCTATAAAATAGAAAAGATTAAATCGGAACGTTCCCCAGGTTGCTTCCAGTGCATTTCCGATCCAATAATAACAGTACATGGAAATCGCTGCAACGAAAGGACTTCCACTGCTTGGCGGTATAAAGATAAATGAGATCAGACGCCAAATTTCACCGGTCAGCACCGCGCCGCGATCCAAAACCAAATACAAGGTGAAATACGGTTGAAACATGGAAATCAAATACACCGCCACATTGGCAAAAATAATATAACGCATCAGATACGGGATCGCAAAACGACCGATCCTGCGCTCTAATTTGTCCATCCACATAAGTAATACGTCTCCTTTTTAAAAAATTTCCCCATATACATTATAACCCTTGCATGAAATTATTACAACTATAAAAAAAAGCATTCAGCACCTTTCTTCAACTACAGTGGTATGTTAAACGGCAAGAGCCCTTTTGGACAACTACAGTGGTGGGTTGATCCAAAAGGGCTCTTGCCTTGTTTGTTGATTTCGAAAGTCTTCCTGACAGGGTTGTGACTTCCTTTATATTGTTGTTTTTTGCTTTATTTCGCTTTTTCTGTACGCGATTTAGCCGGATACAGTTGCTTGCTGCTTAAATTACGCGTGTCTGGTCTTCGAGGAAGCTGCGAGTTTCTTCGTCCAGCAGCGGAGCCAGTTCGTTGTATACGCGCTCATGGTAGGCGTTGATCTGCATGATCTCGGTATCGGTAAGCATGTCCTTCACAATAGCCTCACGTTCGTAGGGGCACAGGGTCATGGTTTCCATCTGATAGAATTTACCCCATTCCGTCTGCTCCTTCTCGGTTACCATGATCAGATTTTCGATGCGCACACCAAACTCTCCGGTCTCATAATATCCCGGTTCGTTGGAGATCAGCATACCCGGAGCCAGCGGCACCTGATTATCACACATTGCAATACGCATAGGACCTTCATGTACGCCCAGCACAAAGCCAACACCATGGCCGGTGCCATGTTTATAATCCTTGCCGTCCTCCCAAAGAGGGGTACGGGCCAGTACATCCAGCATAGGTCCGGTGGTTCCCTCGCGGAACACAGCACGGCCCAATGCCAAATGACCCTTCAGTACCAGCGTATACGCCTTCTTCATCTCTTCAGTCAACTCACCCAGGGCAATAGTACGGGTAATATCGGTGGTACCTTCTTTATACTGTCCGCCGCAGTCCAACAACAAAAAGCCCTCAGGACGTAGCTGTGCACATTTCCCCTTTTCCGGGCCGTAATGCACGATCGCACCATTGGAACCGTAACCGGCAATGGTACCAAAACTGATACCCAAGCTGTTTTCCTGCTCGCAGCGCAGCTGATTCACATGCTCAGCCGCATCCACCTCATCGATGGTCTCGGTCTTTACAATTTCTTTCACCCACTTCAGCATGCGCACCATCACAGCGCCATCCTTCACATGGGCGCGGCGAATCATCTCGCGCTCGGTATCATTCTTACAGCCCTTCATCTGAATGACCTTATCATTTTCCTCAATGATCGCCCAGCTATCCGGAATACTCTCCATCAGCAGTTGGTTGATTAAAGCGGGATCACAGGCCACGGTAGCGGCCGGCAGCGACTTCAAATACTCCGGCAGCGCATCATAGGGCTGCACCTCCACCTGAGCCTGTGCCAGCTTTTCACAAATCTCACCGGGCACCTTGGCCTCTTCAATAAATAGCACGCTCTTCTCCAGGCCCACTAAGGTATAGGCATAAAACACCGGAGTACCTTTAATATCATTACCGCGCAGATTCAGCAGCCAAGCAGAATCTTCCAAAGAAGCGATCAAATAGTAATCAGCCTCGATCTTCTTCATGTGCTCCTGCAGGCGGCCGATCTTTTCTTCCCGGCTCTCGCCGGCATATTCTACGGGCAGTTCAAATACCGGATCCAAAGGCAAGCTGGGGCGATCGGTCCAAACCTGAGCCACCAGATCGTCCTGGCAGGAAAGCCCCAGGGCTTTCCTTGCAAGGCGGGGCTTCAGTGCCTCGATCTGAGCGCAGCCAACGGTGCGTCCATCGATACCGATGGTGCCCTTTTCCGGGGTCTGTTCAATGGCCCACTCTTCATAGGTGGGCACACCGGGTTCGCCCATCTTCATCATTTCAATTTCGGTTCCTGCCAGCTGCTCGGCGCCCTGCAGGAAATAACGGCCGTCCACCCAGCAGGCAGCCTTATCGGCACTTACCGCCAAGGTACCGGCAGAACCGGTAAAGCCGCTCATATAGGCACGAGCCTTCCAATAATCTCCCACATACTCACTCTGATGAGCATCGGAAGATAAAATGATATATGTGTCAATATTTTTCTCGGCCATGACCCGGCGCAGGCCGGCCAATTTGTCAGCAATCGTCATAATAGAACTCCTTTTAACAGACAAGGTATACTCCCGAAGAAGTATACCTTGATCGTTTTTCCGGCTCAGCCGGGATTTAATTACAGAAAGTACTTAACACCGTTCGCAAACAGCTGCTGGTCTTTGTTACCGGGGATGTTCTTGGCAACGTTGTTACCGATACGCTCGGAGTGACCCATCTTACCCAGTACACGGCCATCGGGAGAGGTGATACCCTCGATACCCCACAGAGAGCCGTTGGGATTGTAAGTGATGTCCATGGTGGGTGCACCGGTGGGATCCACATACTGAGTTGCGATCTGACCGTTGGCTGCCAGCTGACGAATGATCTCGTCGGAAGCTACGAAGCGGCCTTCACCGTGGGAGATGGCAATGGTATGAACATCGCCTGCGGTGCTGGAGCTCAACCAGGGAGACAGAGTGGAAGTTACACGGGTCTGAACCATGCAAGAAGCATGACGACCGATGGTGTTGTAGGTCAGGGTGGGAGCATCGGCCTTCATAGGACGAATGTCACCGTAGGGTACCAGACCCAGTTTGATCAATGCCTGGAAACCGTTACAGATACCCAGTGCCAGACCGTCGCGCTCATTCAGCAGGGCCATGGTGGCATCTTTGATCTGCTCATTGGAGAATACGGTGGCAATGAACTTACCGGAACCTTCGGGCTCGTCACCGGCGGAGAAGCCGCCGCTCACCATCAGGATCTGAGCCTGCTGCAGACGTTTTACCATCTCAGCTACGGACTCGTTGATGTCATTGGGAGTCAGGTTACGGAATACGAATACATCGGGCTGAGCGCCTGCCATAGCAAAGGCTCTTGCGGTGTCGTACTCACAGTTGGTGCCGGGGAATACAGGAATGAATACTCTGGGTTTAGCCAGTTCCTTGTTGCCCACGTAGATCTTCTTGGTCTCGGGGGTGAACAGAGGAGCATCACCCATCTCGTCAGACAGAGGAGTCTGAGTCTTGTATACTTTTTCCAGAGGAGCGGTATAAGCAGCTTCCACATCAGCCAGGGTGATCTTTTCTGCACCCAGGGTGAACTCTGTGGTCTCGCTGATGGTACCCAGTACCAGACCGCTCTTCATGATTTCTTCATCGTTGGTTTCTACCAGCAAGCTACCGTAGATGGGAGCCTGAGCCAGAGCTGCTTTAGCGCACTCGCAGAAGTCGAAACCAAAGCCGTTACCCATAGCCATCTTGGTTACAGCTTCGATCACACCACCGGCGGTGATGGCATAAGCGGACTGGATCTTGCCCTCTCTCATACCGGCCAGTACCAAATCGTACATAGCCATAGCCTGTTTGAAGTTTACGCTCTTAGCTTCATCCAGCTCGATGTTGAACAGAACGGCTTTGTTGCCGGCTGCCTTGAACTCGGGGCTTACAACCTCATCGGTAGTGATGGTGTCAACAGCCAAAGATACCAGAGTCGGAGGTACATCGATGTCATTGAAGCTACCGGACATGGAGTCTTTACCGCCAATGGAGGGCAGACCCAGTTCCATCTGAGCTTTATAGGCACCCAGCAGGGAAGCAAAGGGCTTGCCCCAACGGGTATAATCTTCGCTCATTCTCTCGAAGAATTCCTGGAAGGTGAAGCGGATCTTCTTGTAATCGCCGCCTACTGCCACTACTTTAGCAACGGATTCCATTACAGCATACATTGCACCGTGGAAGGGGCTCCAGGAAGATACATAAGGATCGTAACCATAAGCCATCAGAGAAGCAGTCTTAGTCTCGCCGTTTTCTACCGGGATCTTAGCTGCCATGGTCTGGATGGGGGTCATCTGACGCTTACCGCCAAAGGGCATCAATACAGTGGAAGCACCGATGGAGGAGTCAAACATTTCAACCAGACCCTTCTGGCTGCAAACGGCCAGATCAGATACGATGGTCTTAACCTGCTCAGCAAAGCCTTCCTTGCGGGCAGCTGCCTCGGGCAGGCTTTCGGGCATTTCAGCAGCGGGAGCCTTGGCAATTACCTTGGTGTAGCTGGGTGCACCGTTGGTATCCAGGAAGTCACGAGCCATATCTACGATGGTCTGTCCGCGCCAGTTCAGCACCAGACGAGCTTCCTCGGTAACGGTAGCTACTACGGTAGCTTCCAGGTTTTCTTCAGCCGCATATTTCATGAACTCAGCTTCGTCTTTGGCGTCAACTACAACAGCCATACGCTCCTGAGATTCGGAGATAGCAAGTTCGGTACCATCCAGGCCGGCATATTTCTTGGGTACCAGATCCAGGTTAACCTTCAGACCGGGAGCCAACTCACCGATAGCTACGCACACACCGCCTGCACCAAAGTCGTTACAGATTTTGATCAGATGGCTGGCTTTCGGATTACGGAACAGTCTCTGCAGCTTACGCTCGGTGGGAGGATTACCCTTCTGAACTTCTGCGCCGCAGGTGTTGATGGACTCTTCGGTGTGAGCCTTGGAAGAACCGGTAGCACCACCGCAGCCATCACGGCCGGTCTGGCCGCCCAGCAGAATAATGATATCGCCGGGTTCTGCCTTTTCACGAATTACGTTGCGCACGGGAGCAGCTGCCATAACGGCACCCAGTTCCATGTGCTTAGCAGTGTAGCCGGGATGATAGATTTCTTTAACATAACCGGTGGACAGACCGATCTGGTTACCATAGGAGCTGTAGCCCTTAGCAGCCTCACAGCCGATCTTACGCTGAGGCAGTTTACCGGGAATGGTGTCTTTTACAGGAACAGTGGGATCAGCACCACCGGTGATACGCATAGCCTGATATACATAGGAACGGCCACTCAGCGGATCACGGATCGCACCACCCAAGCAGGTAGCAGCGCCACCAAAGGGCTCGATCTCAGTGGGATGATTATGGGTCTCGTTCTTGAACATGAGCAGCCACTCTTCTTCGGTGCCGTTCACGTCAACGGGAATTACGATACTGCAGGCGTTGATCTCATCGGATTTCTCCTGATCGTCCAGTTTACCGGCAGCCTTCAGCTCGCGCATAGCCATCAGAGCGATGTCCATCAGGCACTCGGGCTTTTCTTCACGGCCCAGAGCCTTCTTACCGGCATGATACTGCTCGTAAGCTTCCTTAATGGGAGCGGTCAGGGGGCTCTCTTCGATCTCAACGTTCTCGATTACGGTAGCAAAGGTGGTATGACGGCAGTGGTCAGACCAGTAGGTATCCAGTACGCGGATCTCGGTGATGCTGGGATCACGTTTTTCCACGTCACGGAAATATTTCTGAGTATGCAGAAGGTCAGCCTTGCTCATAGCCAGACCCAACTCCTTCAGCATAGCTGCGATCTCTTCTTCATTCTTGCTGATGAAACCGGTAATGGTTTCAACAGATTCCGGAACACCGTACTCCATTTCCAGAGTTTCGGGCTTTTCCAGAGCAGCCTCGCGGGAGTCAACTGCATTGATACAGTAAGCCTTGATCTTGGCCACATCTTCATCGGTCAGATCGCCCTTCAGCAAATATACCTTTGCGCAGGCTACCTTCGGATTTTCGTCGGCCTTCAAAATACGAATACACTGCTCAGCAGAGTCAGCTCTCTGGTCGTACTGACCGGGCAGATACTCCACAGCAAAGCTCTTCAGATCTTTTGCATCCTCCGGAATCTCTTCCAAAAATACATCATCCACCGGAGCTTCAGACAGAATACGCTCAATGGCCTGTTCGTATACGCTATCGGACAGATTGTCCACATCGTAACGATGCAAAATACGAACTTCTTCCAGTTGCTTCATGTACAGATTATCACGCAGGTCCTTCAGCAGGCCGGTAGCTTCTACACGGAAACCGGGCTTCTTACCCACATACACACGTCTAACAGACATTACTGTACCTCCTTATGTAAAATATATTATATAACTTACTTGCGTCGCCGGCGGAAAATCAGCCGCCGCGTCGGACTAAACCACTTTGGATTATACCATGGTTTCCCCTTTATGTAAACCATTTGTCGCAGATGCATTTTGTAGAATCCTTTAAAATATTCACCTAAATCTTCCTTATTTCATATTCTATTATAAACCCGACTCTTCCCAGTCGCAGCATCGGAGGTCCCATGTTCTTCAAAGGGTTATTCATCAGCCTTACCTGCTTCTCCGCCATCGTATGTACCGCGTCCCTTATCAACCTGCTGGATCTGCGCTTTTCCCGTTTCATCCGTCCCCTATTTCCCTATTTAGGTCTGCTTCTTCTTTTCATTGCCCTCTGGCCCGATACCTTATTCTTCTCCGTTTTGATCTGCAGTGCAGCCCTCACCTTTTTCTATGCAGCCTATCGGCTGAAACCCTTCGGCGGCTTTCGCTGCGGCTCCTGCCATGGCAAGTCTAAAGGACGGCCTCGCTTTTAAGATAAGGCTTGATTCACAGACAAACTCTGCTATAATATACGAGGTCTACGAATTTTGATAATAATGGAGAAGTTTTAACCTTATGAACCTTTTACTTTACTATATAGTGGTCGCGATCGAATCCTTAGCCGCCAACTTGGCTCATCCTATTACGCCCACCTTAATTCACAATCTGAATCTGCCGGATTATATGTTTGGACTGATGTTTGCCGGAATGTCCGTCACCAACTTTCTTTTTTCGCCCTTTTGGGGCAAATTGGCAGACTACCTGCAAAGCCGTACGATCTTGTTGATTGGTTGTGTCGGCTATGGTTTGGGACAGCTCTTCTTTTGGCAAGCCACCACACCACTTACCATTATGGCGGCTCGTTGTTTTTCCGGATTTTTTGTAGGCGCCATCAGCGTAGCCATGCTGACCTATCTGATTAATACCTCTTCTTCCGAAGCACGAAACCGAAATTTGACCATCCATGCTACCATTGTTACCGTGGCCTCCACCTTTGGCTATCTGATCGGTGGCTTGGCCGGCGAACTTTCTTTGAATATTGCCTTTGGCCTTCAGGTTGGTCTGCTAATATCCTGCGGTTTGGCTTTTATCTTATTGTGCCGCAAAGATCGCAGCCAAACAGGCCATCAGCCTTCCATCTCTCAGATTACGAAAGGCGCAAATCCCTTTTCTGCTTTTATTGCCGGCAAGCAGTTCATGACGCCTCTGTTTGCGATTTTATTCGGTGTACTGCTCTTATCTATGTTTGCATCCACTGCCTACGACCAGTGCTTTAACTACTATATTAAAGATCAATTCGGCTTTTCATCCGCCTATAATGGAACAATTAAAGCTGTAATTGGTGTTATTTCTTTGATTTCCAACATGACTCTTTGCCTTTATATTATGAGAAAAACCAATGTAGCCAAATCGAATGCGCTGCTTCTGTTATTCGGCGGAATCTCCATGTTGGGCGTCTTGATTTTCAGCTCCGTTACTCCTTTTATTTTCTTTACCATCCTCTATCTAGGCATTAATGCCATTAACACCCCGGTGCTCCAATCGTTGATTTCCGGTCGGGCCACGGCCCAAAACAGCAATCTAGTCATGGGCTTTTACAACGCCATCAAATCATTGGGCATGGTGACTGGTTCCCTGATTGCCGGTTTTGTATATGACTATAATCCTAAATTTCCCTTCATGCTGGCCGCTGTCAGCTTTGCCGGAGCATTTTTATTGGCTATGCTCTATTGGAAGAAAACGAAAAAATAACGTAATCGCTGCTTTTGAGGTACATATCATGTAGTACCAAAAAGCAGCGGTTTCTTTTTATTTTCAACTTTTGGTTGAGTTATTCTCATTATTTGCTTTATTGTGATTTGTGTTTTTTCTGTTACAATGTAATCAAGATCATCGATGACAATGAAAACAATGAAAAACATGGAGGTTCACATGATCAACCTTGGTAACAAAATTAAACAGCTGCGAAAACAACGTAGTATTTCGCAGGAAGTACTGGCGGGACATTTGGGTGTTTCTTTTCAAGCTGTATCAAAATGGGAAACTGGTGCAGGTATGCCCGATGTCACTTTGATCCCTGCCATTGCTTCTTTCTTTGGTGTCTCCACCGATGAATTATTCGATTTCAATGTTTATACCATTGAACAAAATGTGAAAGCGATCGTCGATGAGCACAGCCTGTATTGGGATACCGACAAAGATAAAGCAGAACAGATACTCCGAGAGGGTCTGAAAAAATATCCGGGCAATGATGTATTGCTGAACTGCTTGATTGGGGTGATTCCTGTACCGGAGCGCAGCGAGGAAGTCATTGATCTTTGCCGGGCTCTTATTGCCAACACCCATATGGATGATGTCAAATATGATGCTTACCGTATTCTAGCTGACGCGTATGCTTCATTGAATGAATATTCTTTAGCTAAAGAAGCCATTGAACAAATTCCTGAAATTTACTTTACCAAATTGGGCACTGCCGCCCGTCTGCTCAAAGATGAAGACATGTTTGAGGCAGCTGTTAAACAGAGAAGTATATCCTTTGAAGATCTTCTCGATATGTGCGAACTCCTGGCTGATTACTATATCAGAAAAGGTGACACAGAAAAAGCCGCAATCCAGCTGAATATAGCAAAAAACCTGATTCTCTCTGTTGAAGAAGACTTCGCCACTCCTTTCACCCGAAACCTCTACATCGCATACAGCCCACGTTTGGAACAAATAGAAGAAAAAATCAAACAAATCATCAAATAACTCAAAATGCAGCACCCCGGTACATACCACTGTAGTACCTAGGTGCTGCATTTTGAGCTTAATTCATTGATGATTTATTTGATTTTCTTCACAAAAGATCTTCTTCTCTTATGCTGCTCCGTTTCAAAACGTTTCCACAAGCTGATGATGCTGGTATTGGTCTCCAAATTCAAATTGGTTTCCATATGTGAAATATTTTTATTATGTAAGTATTCGATCATCTGCGCAAAGGTAATGATGATCACACCGCTATTTTTATATTCGTCAGTGACACCGATCAAGGCCAGATCCAGAATCTCCGGATTGTTGATCGACTTCAGTACCTTAAAAATTGTTGGTAATGTTAATCGACCCTGTGATTTTTGTACAGCCTTTGCAATAGAAGGAAGTACTAAGCCAAAACATACCAAATTGTCATCTTCATCAAACACAACATGGCAGTATTGCGGTTTCACGATCAGCTTGAAACTTTTTAGTACCATTTCCCTCACACCTTTGGTAAAAGGAACCGTACCATACAGTTCTCGATAGCTTTCATCGATCAGATCAAACACCTTGCTTCCAGCATGCTTAAGGAGTTCCTTTGTATTTTTATACTCACCCACATGCAGTTTGTATTTTTCCATCATGCGATTTGCTAATCTGGTCATCTTTTCATCTTTTTGTTTCGGCACCAGGATCTTGTGTTCCAGCCAATCGACCTCTTTTGCGTAACCGCAGCTTTCGATCAGTCTCTGATAATAATCAGCATTGTACTGTTCTTCAAAGGTCGCCAGCTGATCAAAGCCCTCGATCAAAAGTCCTTCACGCTCCAAATCAGAAAAACCTAAGGGCCCGCAGATCGTATCCATTCCTTTTTCCAACGCCCATTTTTCTACCGCATCAAACAAGGCATTGGCCACTTCCTGATCGTCAATGGAATCAAATCGAGTAAAACGAACTCTCTTTTCATTACGCAGTTCGTTGCTGGCCTTTTGCAGAATACCGGAAATTCGGCCAACCACTTTGTCATCTCGATATGCTAAATAGTATACGGCCTCACAGGTCTCATAATACGGATAATCTTTTTTAAAAATTGCCTTCTCATCACCATACAAAGGAGGCACAAAACACGGATTTTCTTTATACATTTCCAACGGAAACTGAATAAACTTTTTCTGGTCTCTTTTGTTTTTTACTTCTTTTACAGTGATGCGGTTCGACATTTTGTTTTCTCCTTCATCGGTTATCTATACACCGATTCTATCAATATATTAATAAAATAGTAGCACACTTCCCCCTCTATCGCAACCATTTTTTCCCTTTACTTCAACAAATACATGAAAAGTGTTGCTTTCACTCCTCTTGACACCCTCCTTCACCAATGTTATAATTTTGATATCAATTTGATATCAAATATTCAGGAGGTTTATACTTATGGAAGAAAAAATTCTAAAAGCAAAAAATGGTATGCTTACCATGTTGATCTTCGGTTTACTGTACATCGCATATATCGTTCTCATCATTCTCAGTGGCATTCAGCTTGATGCCGGTGGTGGTGTCTTGCCTACTATAGGCATGGTAATTGGCTTGATCGGTCTTTGTATTGGTTGGATTCCCTTCCTTGGCCTAAAAATTCTTAAGCCTCAGGAATGTTTAGTTCTCACCTTATTCGGTAAATATGTAGGCACCTTAAAAGGTGAAGGTTTTTACTTTGTTAATCCCTTTGTTTCCGCTGTTAACCCCGCTGCTAAAACTACCCTGCGTCAAAGCGGTGACGTGAGCAGTGATGGTGGCAGCACTTTAAGCCAGCAGTTAAAAGGCATGGGCACTTCTCCTCAGCTCAACACTGTTAACAAAAAAATCTCCCTGAAAGTCATGACCTTGAATAATAATCGTCAAAAGATCAATGACTGTTTAGGTAACCCTGTAGAGATCGGTATTGCCGTAATTTGGAAAGTAGCTGACAGTGCCAAAGCTGTATTTAATGTAGATAACTATAAAGAATTTCTGTCTTTGCAATGTGATGCTGCCCTTCGTAATATTGTGCGCTTATACCCCTACGATGTTGCGCAAAATGTTGACACCACCGGTGATGGCGAGCCGGATGACGGTTCCTTGCGTGGTTCCAGTGAACTGGTTGCCGCTCGTATTCGTGATGAAATCCAAAACCGCGTAAATGAAGCCGGTCTGGAAATCATCGAAGCTCGTATTACCTATTTGGCCTATGCCCCTGAAATTGCCGCTGTAATGCTGCAGCGTCAGCAGGCTTCCGCCATTGTAGATGCCCGCAAAATGATCGTAGACGGTGCCGTTGGCATGGTGGAAATGGCCCTGGATAAGCTCAACGAAAGCGGCAAAGTGGAGCTGGACGAAGAACGTAAGGCTGCTATGGTTTCCAACCTTCTGGTCGTTCTGTGCGGCAATAAAGACGCCCAGCCTGTCGTAAATTCCGGTAGTTTATATTAAGGCTACAGGGGTGCTCCTATGGCTGAAAAAAAACAAGTTCCGCTGCGCATTTCTGCTAAACTCTACGCTCAGCTTTCTGCCTGGGCAGAAGATGATTTTCGTTCTTTAAACGGCCAGATCGAATATTTATTAACAGAATGCGTACGCCAGCGAAAGAAAAACGGCAAATATGTATCCGACGAGATCGACGTTCCCCCAGAGCTTGATATAGAGTAAATTTCATCAAGTAATAATTAAAGCAAGGGCATCGTATCAGTACTACAGTGGTATGTACCGATACGATGCCCTTGCTTTCTTATTACGCTTTGATGAAATTTGCTCTGTATCCAACGTTTTGATTGTAAGACGCAGGAGTCACGTTTTAAGCCATCATCCGAATTTTGCTCTACAGAAACTGTTTATTGGTTGATTTTGGTTCCACAGGCTGTGCAAAATACTGCATCATCCGCCAGCACTTCGCCGCAAACCGCACAGGTTTTAGGTTTCTGTTCCTGTTTTTCGTTTAGATCCAGACCACACATTGGGCAAAAACGCATTCCATTTTGCAAAATCTTACCGCAGCGCGGACATTTAGAATCCGGCTGGAAATTTTCTTTCTGTGCCGCCATCTGCTGAAACTGCTGTTGTTGCAGCTGAATTTGCTGGATTTGCTGCCATTGCAATTGTGTTTGCTCCATCTGCTTAGTTTGTTCTTCTTGATTTTCGTTATTTTTCTTAACGATCACCATCACAATACCCACGATCAGCAAAACAATACCCAGTACCGCAACCATGATGCCCATGCTTCGCTTCATTTCCATTTCTTCATAGGAGCTCTTTCCTGCATTCTCCCACCAAAACTCCAATGAATTCAATTTTGCATCCGCACCCAAGTACAGACCCAAGCCGCTCAGCAATGCGATAATTCCCAATACAATACATGTCATACGAATCACCTCATATACAAAGATTATTTACTCTCATAATATCACTGTTACCCTGCAGTTTCAACACGATTCAACACAATATTTACTTTTCATTTAAAAACTTCAAATATGTTTCTTTCGTAAATACCGGACAAAATTCTTCTGATACCTTTCGGCCCTCGGCTGCCTGATTAGCTAACAGATCCACAACGGTGAGCGCCAGCAGTTTCGCTCCATCCACATAGGCAATTTGAGGATCCGTAACTTTGAATTCCTTACTGTGCAAGGCTCCTTCATAACCACCACAGGTGGGTTGTATACAAGGAATCAGTTGACTTAGGTCTCCAATATCAGTAGATCCTGTAGTAGGCACACCGCGATGGGCACTGCCTTCTCCCCAAACAGCCTCCGCATTCTGTTCCATCAGTCGACCCATATGCAGGTTCTGCTGCAGAGGTAAATAACCGGGAATCGTAGTAATCTTCACCTCTGCCCCAATGGTCATGGCAGCCCCCTTCATAGCGCGGTCCACCACCGCACAGGCCTCATCCATCGCCTTCGCATTAGCAGCCCTCACATAGGTCTCGATTCGTACATAGTCCGGAACACTGTTCACGATCGAGCCGCCATTGGTAATGATGGGATGAATTCGCACCTGATCTTCATCACGGAAAATTTCACGGTTCACATGAATGCCCATGAGTCCCATGGTAGCCGCATTGAGAGCATTGATTCCTTCAAAGGGCAAACTGCCATGGGAGGCTTTCCCGTAAAATTCAATGGTTTTAGCCACAAATCCCAAGCTGCTGCCATCCAAATTGATGCCGGCCTGGGGCATATTGGGGTGGGCATGCAGCATCATAGCCATATCCACATCATCAAAGGCACCTTCCAGTACCATCTGCTGCTTGCCGCCCAGATACTGGATCTTTCCTTCCTCTCGCAGCTGCAAGCGATATTCCATATCGCCATATTCCTCCGCCGGTGTAGCCACCAAGGCCACACTACCGGAAAGCTCATCCAAAACGCCGGACCGGATCAAAGCCAGCATGGCTCCATAGGCCGCTGCCTGTTGGGCATTATGACCACAGGCATGGGCCGCTCCGGTCTCACTGTTACCTCTTGGATGCCCAAAACAGCTGATGGCATCCAGTTCTCCAATCAAAGCCACACAGGGACCTTCCTCCCTACCGCAGCCAATCTTCGCCTTCAAACCTGTCCGAGCGTATTCCTCCACTGGCAAGCCTAATTGTTCCATCGCCTGTTTCATATGAGCGCTGCTTCTGTATTCTTTGTATCCAGCCTCCGGCATTTCCATGGCCTCTTCTCCAAAGGCACAGATCTCTGCTGCTGCCTCATCCACTGCTACAACCACTCTCTTCTTTAGTACATCTATATTCATTCAAGAAATCCTCCTGATTTGATTCTGTCTTCATTATAATTTCTTCTTTCAACTTTCGCAAGATGGTTGACAAACATCTGCGCCGGTGATAAAGTAACCATATAGTTACTTTTGTAAAACTCAGATTACATGAAACCATAAATCATACACGGAGGTATCCTATGTGGACCGAAGAAAAACTTGATGAACTCCTCACTACTCCTTCCGAGGCTCTCATCGCCGACATGAAGCAAATTGAAGGTGATATTATGGTGCTGGGCGCCGGCGGTAAAATGGGCCCCACCCTTTGCTTATTAGCCAAGAATGCCATCGAAAAAGCTGGAACCAGCCAAAAAGTAATTGCCGTATCCCGCTTTTCCGACCCCATTGCCACCAAACTCCTCACCGATCACGGTATTCAAATTATTCCCTGCGATCTAACCGACGATGCCCAGTTGGAAGCTCTGCCCGATGTTCCCAATATTATTTTCATGGCCGGTTTGAAATTCGGTACCACCGGCAACGAAGCCCGTACCTGGCATATGAACGCGACCTTACCCGCCATGGTGGCCCGTAAATTCAAAAACTCCCGCATTGTAGCCTTCTCCTCCGGTAACGTCTATCCTTTGGTACCCATCGCCAGCGGCGGCTCCCGTGAATCCGACCCTGTTGGCCCCATCGGTGAGTATACCCAAAGTGTTTTAGCGCGGGAGCGCGTATTTGAATACGCCGCCCAACAATATGGCACCCCGGTCTTCATTAACCGCCTTAACTTTGCCATTGATCTGCGCTACGGTGTGCTGCATGATCTGGCCACCAAAATTCTGGCCGGAGAACCCATTTCGGTGACCACCCCCGTATTTAACTGCATCTGGCAGGGCAGTGCCAACGAGATCACCATCCGCGGCCTGCTGCACGCTGCCGCCCCAGCTACCATTATGAATGTAACCGGGCCGGAGATCATCTCCGTAAAGGCCGCAGCACGGCAACTGGGCGAATACCTTGGCAAGGAACCTATTTTCGAGGGAATCGAGGGCAGTGATGCCTATTTGAACAATGCGGAGAGGGCGATGGAAATATTCGGTTACCCGGCAGTGCCGATCCACAAATTGATCCGCTGGCAGGCCGAATGGATTTTGGATGGCGGCCGCGCTTTAGGTAAACCCACACACTTTGAAGAGAGAAAAGGCAAGTATTAAGATCCGTCCCGGATCTTAATACGGAAATTTTCGCTTCGCGATAAATTTCCGGGACATATTTCGTAATTTAGAAAGGACCCATAAAGATGAATTCTATCACCCGACACGAAGAAGCAATGAAAATTTTGGCCGCCGGCACCGTGATCCCGGCTACCACTTTAGCACTGGATGAAAATCGCAAATTCGATGAAGCCCACCAGCGACTTTTGACTCGTTATTATTTGGAAGCCGGCAGTGGCGGTGTGGCCACAGCTGTGCACAGCACCCAATTTGAGATCCGTGACCCTAAGTATAATTTATTTGAAACCGTCATCTCCACCGTTGTAGATGAAATCAGCCGTTACGAAGCAGAAACCGGCAAGGTGATCGTAAAAGTCTGCGGCGTATGCGGTCCGGCTGAGCAGGCTGTTCGTGAGGCTCATATTGCCAAAGAGCTGGGCTTTGACGCCGTACTGCTGAGCCCCGGTGGTTTGAATGCTCTTTCCGAAGAAGAAATGCTGCAGCGTACCCGTGAAGTGGCCGCCGTGATGCCTGTAATCGGCTTTTATCTGCAAACCGCAGTGGGAGGTCGCGTGTTCAGCTACAACTACTGGGCCCAACTGGCTGAAATTGAAAATGTGGTGGCCATCAAGTGCGCTTCCTTTAATCGCTACACCACTCAGGAAGTAGTCCGCGCCGTTACCCTTTCTTCCCGTGCTGACAAAATTGCCCTGTATACCGGTAATGATGATAACATCGTGATCGATTTACTGACCAACTATCACTTCACAGTGAATGGCACCACCTACACCAACCGCTTCCGCGGAGGCCTTTTGGGTCACTGGTCCATTTGGACTGCCAACGTGGTCAAAATGTTTGAAATGCTGCGTACGGCTTCTGCCACCGATGAACTGTTGACGCTGGCCGCTGAAGTCACCGACTGCAACTCTGCCTTCTTCGATACAGCTCACAATTTCAAAGGCTGCATCGCCGGTATGCACGAGGTACTGCGCCGTCAGGGTCTCATCACCAGCATCTGCTGTCTGAATCCGGAAGAAACCCTTTCTGAAGGACAGCTAGAGGAGATTGACCGTGTGTACAAGATGTATCCCCATTTGAACGACGATGCCTTCGTAGCCGACTACTTAAAACGCCACGGGGTAACCGCCTAATGGCCGAGACACTCAAAAAATCGGAGATCACCCGTCAAAAGATCCTCACCGCTGCGGAGGCTGAGTTTTCCGAAATCGGCCTCTACGGTGCCCGTGTTGACTCCATTGCCGAAAGGGCCGGTGTCAATAAGCGCATGATCTATGCTCACTTTGGAAACAAGGAACAGTTGTACATTACGGTACTGACCATGGTCTACAACCGCATGGCTCAGGCTGATGAACACCTTTTAGAAAGCCATCTTTCTCCCGCCGACACCGTGCGCCGCATCATCGATATGTATTTTCATTTTTTAACAGATAATCCCACCTTCGTACGCATGCTCATGTGGGAAAATCTGAATCAGGCACAGTATATGAAAGCTTCCGGTGCTGCCCTCTCCAAGGGA